>NZ_JBIBIJ010000006.1:0-380890 GCF_042957465.1 Kitasatospora sp. NPDC008050 | reverse complement strand
CCGCCTTCCTCACCCTCGCCACCACCCTCTGACCCGCGAGCCCCCAGCCCCCACGAACACACAACGGCCCGGACGATCCCCCACAGATCGTCCGGGCCGTCGCCCTGCCCTGCCCGGTCAGTCCCGGCCGGACAGGTGCTCCAGTACCCGCGGGATCACCAGGTCGGGGACCTCCTCGGGCAGCCAGTGGCTGGCCCCCACCAACTCCTCGAACCGGTAGGGGCCGTCCACCCAACCGCCCGTGGCCTCGGCCGCCCCACGGCCCAGCGCCATGTCCTCGCTGCCCCACAGGAACAGCGTCGGAACGGCAATCCGCCCGGCCTCGACGGCCAGCGGACCGGCCGGCGCCCGGTACCAGTTGAGCGTGGCAGTGAGCGCACCGGGCTCGGAGAGCCGCCGCACGTTCTCCTCCACCAACTCCGCTGCCACCCGACCACCGTAGGCGGCGCGCAGCCGGGCCGCACCCTCGGCGAGCAGACGCTCCTCCGCCACACCGCCCTCCGTGCGGAACATCCGCACGTAGTCGAGCCGGCGGTCCTGCGCCTCGTCCTCGGCGGCGGCCCGGGCAAGCGCGCTCGGGTGCGGAGTGGCCAGCACGGTCAGCGACTTGAGCCGCTCCGGGTGCTCGGCGGCGAGCACCCAGGCCACCATGCCGCCCCAGTCGTGGGCGACCAGGTGGAACCGCTCGGCGCCCTGCGCGTCGGCGAAGGCCAACGCGTCGGCGACCAACTCACCCACGGCGTAGTCGGCGATCTCACCGGGCCGGGCACCGGGGGCATAGCCCCGCTGGTCGACAGCCACCGCCCGCAGCCCGGCCGCGCCCAGCGCGTGCAGCACCGGCGTCCAGCAGTCCGCGAACTCGGGCCAGCCGTGCAGCAACAGCACGAGCTCACCCTCGACCGGGCCGGCCGCCAGCGCATCATGCGTATGCGGGCCCACCTCAATGGTGACTCGCTCAAGGTCGGTCATCTCACGATCCATCAGCACGCAACTCCCGCTCGATCAGACTGCCAAGGTCCTCCCCGGAACTCACCGTACTCGGCCACCACCCGTCACTCCTGCCCACCTCAGGCCTCGCCTCAGCCCTCGCCTCAGGCCGCACGGCGGGCTGCGCCGGAACCCCCGCAACCCGCGACCGCGCCCTCCGCACCACAGGCTCCCCGGGCACCCCGGGCACCCCGGGCACCCCGGGCACCACATTGGCCTGCGCCCCCACCGTCCCGCCCGGCCGCACCCCAGCCTCCCCCGACACCGCAGGCTCCGTCGGCACCCCGCGCTCGGCCCTGACGACCCCCTGCCCCGCCCCGGCCTCCCCCGCCGACCCACCAACCCACACACCAGCCCGCACACTGGGCTGCATCGGAGTCCCCGGGGAGAGCCGCTGCCCCACCACCATCTCCCCACGTTCCGCTCGGACGGTCCCAGTCGCCATCGCCTCCCCGACTGCCGGGAGCACCGGGCCGGGCCGCCGCCATCCGGGCACCAGCCGGGGCTGCACAGCGTGCTGCACGCCGGACTGCACAGCCGACTGCTCCGCCTCCGAAGCGCCCGTCCGCCACCCCTGATCCGACCCCGACCCCGATCCCTCCATCGGGACCGCCGGGACCGCCGGGACCGCCCCGAACCCCGGCCCCGACCCCGTCGAGGTCCGCACACTCTGCGTCGCGGCCGGCACCGGCGCGGCCCCGGGAGCCTCGCCCCGCTCGGTCTTCCGCGCCACCACCTGCTCCACCCGCACCACGAAGTTGGGGTAGTCCATCGCCTTTCCAGGCCAGTGGCAGTCGTTGCTGGTCAGCACCTGGCTGCGCACCCCACCGTGCTCGGTCATGGGACCGGGGATGGTCCGCAGGTTGTCCTGCCAGTTCCGGCCGTAGTAGTGGTGCTCCAGCGAAAGCCCCCAGCTCTCCATGTCCACGTCCATGCTGGCCCCCGCGTGCCCGGGCAGCACCTTGGCGCCGTACGGGCTCCGGACCACCACGCGCTGGTCGAAGGCGGCGTGCTTGCTGATGACGGTGATCCGCCACGGGCCTTCGAATCTGAGCACGCTGTCCTCCTGAGGTCGCCGCACACACGATGGGCAGCACAACACCCACCGGGAACAACGCCCCGGGCCACCCCTCGGTTCACCACCCGGGACAGCCTGGCGAACGGGCTGGTCACGGCCGCCAACGCCCGGCCACAACCAGCCCGTTCGGGACAGTTACTCGCCGACCTTGATGGCCTGCACCGGGCACCCCCGCACGGCCTCCTTCACCATCGGGTCACCGGCGCCGTCCTCCTTCCCGGGGATGACCTCGCCATAGCCGTCATCACTCAGGGTGAACACTCTGGGTGCGGTCATCTCGCACATCCCGGAGCCAATACAGTGATCGTGATCCACAGAGATCTTCATGCCGCCTCCACAGCTAGGACGTCAGCCCGGTCGTCAACAGCGGTCGAAGCATAGAGACCGACATGACCACCCGTCAGGCAATCGCCCAGACCCGACGATCCCAACCCTGACCCGGCTCAGCCCCCGGCCCGGGTCAGCGACCCAGTACCGCCATGGCCGCGTTGTGGCCGGGGATTCCGCTGACCCCGCCACCGCGGGCGGCGCCCGACCCGCACAGCAGGACGTTGGGGTGGGCGGTCCCGACGCCCCACCGGGCCGCCGCGCCTTCCCCGCCACCGCCCCCGCCCGCGCCCCAGCCCCCGCCCACATAGGGGAAGTCGAGGGCGGTGTGGAAGATGTTGCCGCCGGGCAGCCCCAGCTCCCGTTCCACGTCCAGGGGGCTCCTGGCGTCGAGGCACGGACGGCCCTGGCCGTCGACGGCCAGGCAGTCGGCGAGCGGCTCGGCGAGGTGGGCGTCGAGCTGGTCCAGCGTGGCCCGGAGCAGCTTCTCGCGGGTGGCGTCGTGGTCGGCGGTGAACAGCCGGGCGGGAGCGTGCAGGCCGAAGAGGGTGAGGGTGTGATACCCCTCGCGGGCCAACGCGGGGCCGAGGATGGAGGGGTCCGTCAGGGAGTGGCAGTAGATCTCCGAGGGCGGGGCGGACGGGATCCGGCCCGCGGCCGCCTGCCGGTAGGCGGTCTCCAACTCCTCGTACCCCTCGCTGATGTGGAAGGTCCCCGCGAAGGCCGCGCGCGGTTCGACGGCGCTGTCGCGCAGCCTCGGCAGGCGCCGCAGCAGCATGTTGACCTTGAGCTGGGCTCCCTCGGACGGCGGCGGAGCCTGCTCGCCCAGCAGCCGGGCCAGTTCCTGGGGGGAGGCGTTGACCAGGACGTGCCGAGCCGCGAACGTACCGCGTGTGGAGGTCACTTCGGCCGTCCGGCCATCGGTGGCGAGGTGCGTCACCTCGCACGCGGTGAGGATCTGCGCGCCGGCGGCACGGGCCGCGTCGGCGAGGGCGTCGGTCAAGGCTCCCATCCCGCCCACGGGGACGTCCCAGTCGCCGGTACCGCCGCCGATGACGTGGTAGAGGAAACAGCGGTTCTGGCGCAGCGTGGGGTCATGGGCGTGGGTGAAGGTGCCCACGAGGGCGTCGGTGAGCACCGCGCCGCGCACCAGGTCGTCGTCGAAGGCGGCCTCGATCGCCTCGCCGATGGGGCGCTCGAAGAGGGCTTCCCAGGCGGCCGGGTCGTCGATGCGGGCGCGGAGTTCGGCGCTGGTGGGCAGCGGTTCGGTGAGCGTCGGGAAGACCCGCTCGGCCACCTGCCCGAGCATGCCGTGGAATCGCTGCCAGGAGTCGAACTCCTTGTCCGAACCGGTGAGCCGGGCGAACGACGCGCGGGTGCGCGCGGGGTCGCGCTCCACCAGAAGACCGGTCGGCCGCCCGGCACGCACGGTGGGTGAGTAGGAGGAGACAGCGCGCTTGCGGACGGTGAAGCGCAGCCCGAGGTCCTTCACGATCTTCGACGGCAGCAGACTGACCAGGTAGGAGTAGGCCGAGACCCGGGCGTCGACCCCGGGGAACAGCCGCGTGGAGACCGCCGCACCCCCGGTCCGCCCGAGCCGCTCCAGCACGACCACCCGTCGCCCGGCCCGGGCCAGATACGCCGCCGCGACCAGCCCGTTGTGGCCACCACCGACGATCACCGCGTCATATGTCGCCATACCCCTTGGTAACACGCCGCCATCGCGACCGGCCAGACCGCGGTCACCCTCAGCGCACCCACTCCTTGAGCGGCTCCGTCTCCAACGTGATCCCGACCGGATCGGGCAGCGTCACCGACATGCCGAAGGTGACCATCTCGATCTTTCCGTAACGACCGCCGCCCGGCTCGCTGTGGACCTTCACCTCACACGAATCCCGGTCGATCAGCAGATAGACCGGGATCCCGGTCTCGGCATAGGACCGAGGCTTCTCCTTCCGATCCCGACGGTCGGTGTCGGAGTCGTAGGACGTGATCTCGACAACCATCAGAGCAGCATCCGCGTCGACCCACTCGCCCTGGCCGCCGAAAGAACCGCTGGGAGCGAGCGTGCCGTCCGGGCGCGCGTGCCCCGTCCGATACGTTTCAATCTTCAAGCCCTGGTCGTAGATCCACAGCTCCGGCCGCGCCTGGATGCAGACCCGCATCAACCACTCCAGGATGAGCCCGTGATCGCCATCCGGCACCGGCTTGACCCGCACTTTCCCGTTGATGAGCTCGACACGCATGCCCTCCAGAGTGTGAGTGACGATGCGGGCGAACTCCTCGAACTCCTCAGGTGCCATCTGCGGGCGGTCAGCGATCGCGGTCATGAGCCGTTGCCCTCCTTGGGCCGAGCTGCCTGCTACACCCACGAGCCTAGCCACCCGCCCCCTCGGATGTCCCGGAACATCACGATCTGCGCCCCGATCGAGTTCAACAGCCAGCAGCACTACCGCGGGGCACGGGAGCCGGCGGGCACATCCATCTCGGCGGCACGCCCGCCGCACCGCCTCCGAACGCGGCGTGGTGGACCGAACCCGGCATGACCCCCGGTCCGTCTACCCAGCGGGATGTGACCACGGGTCAGTCCTTCGCCCACTGCCCTTCCTTTCGGAGGATGTAGATGAACGTGTCCATCGTGCGTACCGCGGGCGTCCTGGCCGCGGCCGCCGGCCTGACCCTCGCCCTCAGCGGCGGCGCCTTCGCGGCCCAGTCCGGCGGGATCAGCGGCGGCGGCAGCGCCGGCGGCGCCTCGCAGGGCGGTGGCGGCGGGTCGGTCGGCGGCGCCTCGCAGGGCGGCGGCATCGGCGGCGGCGGCAGCGCCGGCGGTGCCTCCCAGGGCGGTGGCGGCGGGTCGGCGGGCGGTGCCTCGCAGGGCGGTGGTGGCGGCGGCAGCATCGGCGGCGGCGGCAGCGCCGGCGGTGCCTCCCAGGGCCGTTCCGCCCCGGCCTCGGCGTTCGAACTCTGCTCGGGCGGCACCTACTCCTCGTTCGTGGTCTTCCCGCAGTTCCACAACGCGCAGAGCGTCACGTTGAGCCCCGGTCAGTGCGCCTACGTGGCCAGTATGACCAACCAGGGCACGGTGCGGGTCGTGATCTACGGCATCGGCCCGAACGGCAAGTTCAAGATCGACACGGACTCCTACGACGCCTCCTTGCCCGACCACATCCGCACCCTGGGCACCCCGGACGACAACGACTGGACCACGTTCTAGCCGAGCAGGGCCGAAGTCCCGCCCCACCGAAGGGCAGAGGGTGCCCAGGGTCAGCCCGCGACGACCGACCCGAACACCCTCTGCCCGCCCTGCACGGCCCCCGGACCGCCCCCTCAGATGTCCCGGAACGTCTCGATCCGCGCCCCGATCGAGTTCAACCGGTCCGCGAGGTCCTCGTACCCCCGGTGGAGCAAGTCGCTCTTGGCACCCCACCACCCCGTTGCCGTACGGTGGCCGCACAGCCCTTGGAGGACACCGTGACCAGCGCAGCGCACCACTCCGATGAGCCTCGCATCCCGATGCCACCCCTGGAGTACCCGGCGCTCCGGAGGGCGGTGGCGGTGCTCGTTCCGTCCCGCCTGCCCGAGCTGTTCGAGGACATGCAGCAGGCCTTCACCTGGGCCTCCGAGCGCGACAGCCTGGCCCCGGTCCACCTCTTCCACCGCAAGTGGGGTGTCGTCGTCGCGATCGAGCGCATCCCGGCCCGGGCGGAGCATTTCCACCACTGCGAACGGCTGGTGGCCCAGTCCGAAGACCCTGCCGAGCGGCGAGCCGCGGCTGTCGAGATCGCCGCCCTCCTGGCCGAGGCCGACCAGGAGATCTCCACGTGAGCCAGTGGACCTGGGAATTCCTCCCGGATGCCGACGCGGTGGTCGCGGGCCTGCCTCCCGAGGTGGTCAAGGAGGTGGAGGAGATCGCCACCGAGCTGTCCGTCGTCAACTCCATGGTCTACCTGGACGGCCCGGACTTCCAGGATGCCGGTCCCGGCCTGCGCAGTGTCTCCAGGCCGGACCTGATGGTCTTCTACATCACGGACGTCCGAGGCGAAGCGATCTACGTCGTCCGGGTCCACCACTACGGCTGACGCCGAGGGGGCGGGCCTTCCTCGGTCAAGCTGCTCCGCCCCCAGGCCTCCCGCCCCTCAGATGTCCCGGAACGTCTCGATCCGCGCCCCGATCGAGTTCAACCGGTCCGCGAGGTCCTCGTACCCCCGGTTGATCACGTAGACGTTGCGCAGCACCGAGGTGCCCTCGGTCGCCAGCATCGCCAGCAGCACCACGACCGCGGGGCGCAGGGCCGGCGGGCACATCATCTCGGCGGCGCGCCAGCGGGTGGGGCCCTCGACGAGGACCCGGTGCGGGTCCATCAGCTGGACGTTGGCGCCCAGGCGGGTCAGCTCGGTGAGGTAGATGGCGCGGTTGTCGTAGACCCAGTCGTGGATCAGCGTGGAGCCCTGCGCGGTGGCGGCGATCGCCGCGAAGAACGGGACGTTGTCGATGTTGATGCCGGGGAACGGCATCGGGTGGATCTTGTCGATCGGCGCGTGCAGCTTGGACGGGCGGACCGTCAGGTCGACCAGCCTCGTGCGTCCGTTGTCGGCGAAGTACTCGGGGCCCCGGTCGTAGTCCAGGCCCATCTCCTCCAGCACCGCGAGCTCGATCTCCAGGAACTCCACCGGCGCCCGGCAGACCGTCAGCTCGGACTCGGTGACCACTGCGGCGGCCAGCAGGCTCATCGCCTCCACCGGGTCCTCCGAGGGCGCGTAGTCCACGTCGCAGTCGATGACGGCCTGGCCGTGCACGGTGAGCGTGGTGGTGCCGATGCCCTCGATCTTGACGCCCAGGCGCTCCAGGAAGAAGCACAGGTCCTGGACCATGTAGTTGGGGCTGGCGTTGCGGATCACCGAGATGCCGTCGTGCCGGGCGGCGGCCAGCAGCGCGTTCTCGGTCACGGTGTCGCCGCGCTCGGTCAGCACGATCGGGCGCTCGGGGCTGACGGTGCGGTCGACCTCGGCGTGGTAGATGCCGGTGGTGGCGGTGACCTCCAGGCCGAAGCGGCGCAGCGCGGCCATGTGCGGCTCGACGGTGCGGGTGCCGAGGTCGCAGCCGCCGGCGTAGGGGAGCTTGAAGCGGTCCACCCGGTGCATCAGCGGGCCGAGGAACATGATGATCGACCGGGTGCGGCGGGCCGCGTCCTGGTCCATCGCCTCCAGGTCCAGCGCGGCCGGCGGGGTGATCTCCAGGTCGGCGCCGTCGTTGATCCAGCGGGTCTTCACGCCGATGCTGTTCAGCACCTCCAGCAGGCGGTAGACCTCCTCGATCCGGGCGACCCGGCGCAGCGTGGTGCGCCCGGTGGTGAGCAGTGAGGCGCAGAGCAGCGCGACGCACGCGTTCTTGCTCGTCTTGACGTCGATGCTGCCCGACAGCCGGCGCCCGCCGACCACCCGCAGGTGCATCGGGCCGCCGTAGCCGAGCGAGACGATCTCGCTGTCCAGCGCTTCACTGATCCGGGCGATCATCTCAAGGCTGATGTTCTGCCCACCGTTCTCGATCCGGTTGACCGCACTCTGGCTGGTGCCCAGAGCGGTTCCCAGCTCTGCCTGTGTCCAGCCACGGTGCTTGCGAGCGTCACGGATGAGCTTGCCGATGCGCGAGAGGTAGTCATCTGCCATAGCCGAGACGATATCTCACGTATGAGATACGAGCGCGGGCGGTACCCCCCATTCGGGGTACCGCCCGCCTGACCAGCGATGAAGGACTGTCAGCCCTCCCGGAGCCTGAGCCCTTCCGCAGCCTCAGCCCTCCGCAGCCTCAGCCCTTCTGCATGACCTCCGGCTCGTGCCGCCGCAGCAGGCGCAGCACCAGGAAGGCCAGCGCGGCGGAAAGGACCACGAGCATCGCCGAGTCGATCGACCACTGCAGCACCGAGTGCTTCCACAGGCCGTCATGCTCGTTCATGTGCGCCGGGTCGAGGATCATCAGGTGGCCCAGGTCGAGCGTGGTGCCGACCACCGCGACGCCCCAGCGGGCCGGCATCAGCCAGGCGAACTGCGCCAGTCCGGCCTTGTCGAAGAGCTGAAAGAGGCAGCCGGTGAAGACGACCTGGATGATCGCGAACATCACCAGCAGCGGCATGGTCTTCTCGGCGGTCTTCACCAGGGCCGAGATGACCAGGCCGAACATCATCGAGGCGAAGCTCAGCAGGATGATGCCGATGGCCATCTCGACGGCGGGCGCGTTCTTGAAGATCAGGCCCTGGGTGGGCAGTGCCCGGGTGGAGAAGCCCACCGCGGCGATGATCGTGCCCTGCAGGATGCTGAAGATGCCGAGCACGATGATCTTCGACATCAGATACGCGGACCGGGACAGGCCGGTGGCGCGTTCTCGTTCGTAGATCGCCCGTTCCTTGATCAACTCACGGACCGAGTTGGCCGCCCCGGAGAAGCAGGCTCCGATCGCGAGCACCAGCATGATCGTGCCGGCCGCGTTGTTGGACCCGCCCTGCGGGTTGGGCGCCAGACCGTGGGTGGCCGGGACGACCGTGGAGACCACGCCGAGTACCGCGGGCAGCAGCACCGACAGCGCCAGGAAGCCCCGGTCGGAGGCGATCACCGACAGGTAGCGGCGGATCAGCGTCCACAGCTGGGAGCCCCAGCTCTGCGGCTTGGAGAGCTGGACCGGCTGATGGTTGACCGGCACGTGCTGCACGGCGACGGCGTCCACGTCCGCCGAGTACTGCTGGAAGTGCACCGAACCGCGGTAGCGGCCCGCCCAGTCGTGCTCGGGGTAGTTCTCGAAGGCCTGGAAGACGTCCGCCCAGGTCTCGTAGCCGAAGAAGTGCAGCGCCTCGTCCGGCGGCCCGAAGTAGGCCACCGAGCCGCCCGGCGCCATCACCAACAGGCGGTCGCAGAGCGCGAGTTCGGCCACCGAGTGGGTGACGACCAGGATGGTTCGGCCGTCGTCGGCCAGGCCCCGCAGCATCTGCATGACCTCACGGTCCATGCCCGGGTCCAGGCCCGAGGTGGGCTCGTCCAGGAAGATCAGCGAGGGCTTGGTGAGCAGTTCGAGGGCGACCGAGACGCGCTTCTGCTGGCCGCCGGAGAGCGCGGTGATCCGGTTGTCGGCGCGCTTGTCCAGGCGCAGCTCGTAGAGCACCTCGTCGATCCGGCGCTGCCGCTCGGCGGGCTCGGTGTCACCGGGGAAGCGCAGCCGGGCCGCGTACTTCAGGCCGGTGCGGACGGTGAGCTCCTTGTGCAGGATCTCCGACTGCGGCACCAGACCGATGCGCTGGCGCAGCTCGGCGAACTGCTTGTAGAGGTTGCGGCCGTCGTAGAGCACCTCGCCGCGGTCGGCGGGCCGGTAGCCGGTCAGCGCGCGCAGCAGGGTGGACTTGCCGGAGCCGGACGGGCCGATCACCGCGACCAGCGACTTCTCCGGCACGCCGAAGCTGACGTCGTTGAGCAGGATCTTCTTGGCGCCCTTGTGCTCCACCTCCACCGTCAGGTGGTGGGCGGAGAAGGAGACCGGGCCGTTGTCGATGAACTCCTGCAGCTGGTCGCCGACCAGCTGGAAGGAGGAGTGGCCGACCGTCAGGCGGTCCTGCGGTCCGAGCAGCTGGCGCTGCGCGGGCATGCCGTTGACGAAGATCCCGTTGTGCGAACCGAGGTCGACGATCTCGTACCGGCCGTCCGGCAGCTGGCGCAGCTCGGCGTGGTGGCGCGAGACCTGGAGGTCGGAGACGACGACGTCGTTGTCGAGGGCGCGGCCGATCCGGACGATGCGCATGCCCGCGGTGAGGTTGCGGATCATCGTGGGGTTGCGCTCGCCGAGGCCCGTGCCCGGGACGTCGGCGAACTGCGGCTGCGCGCCCCCCTGCTGATAGGCCGGCGGGCCCGACTGCGCGAACGCGGGCGCGGGCGCCTGGTGCTGCTGCTGCGGAACCGCCTGCTGCGGGAAGGCCGGCGGCTGCTGGAACCCCTGCTGCGCCTGCTGCGGGTAGCCCTGCTGCGGCTGCCCGTGCTGCGGGAAGGCCGGCGGCTGCTGGTATCCCTGCTGGTAGGGCTGCTGCGACTGCGCCGGCGGCCCGCCCTGCCACTGCGGCGGCGCGGCCTGCACGCCGGCCTGCACCGGGGCCTGCACCGGGGCCTGCACCGGGGCCTGCCGCGGCGCGCCCTGCATGGGCGCCCCCTGCATGGGCGCACCCTGCTGGGCCGGCACCGGCGCGGCGGCGGGCGCCGAGAAGACCAGGCGCGGCCCGTTCTCGCCGTTGCCCAGGTTCAGCACCGTGCCGGGCACCAACTGCGTGTGCATGGTGCGCCCGCCGGCGACCCAGGTGCCGTTGGTGCTGCCGTGGTCCTCCAACTGCCAGGCGGCGCCGGTGAACGAAATGGTGGCATGCCGCCAGGAGACCCTGGCGTCGTCGAAGGGGAAGTCCGCCTGCGGGTCCCGTCCGATGGTGTAGGCGTGCCCCGGTTCGAGGGTCCGTTGCTGCCCGTTGATCTCTAGTACGAGTTGCGGCACTGTCCGCCTGCCCCGCTCTCTCGGTCCCCCGATGGCTTCCCCGTGAGCGGGGAGGGTGAGGAATAACGCGTCTGACGGGGGGTAATCATTCCAGCTCGGTGCGGAGGGCGAAAAGTCGCCCCCGACGACTGTGACCAGGCGGCAACGTTCCCAGGTTCCCCCGGTGACAGGGCCGCCTCCCCTGGTGACCGTGGGTCCATCGGAAAGACTCTCGGAACGACTCAAGGCGCTCACCAGGCGTCCACGAGACGGACGCGCACCGGCTCTCGAGGCCGGTCCGGGTAGGTTGGTCGATACCATGGACACCACACCCCCGCTGCCCCGGTCCGCCGACGACAAGCGCACGCTGCTGGTCAAGGTGTTCGGCAAGGACCGCCCGGGCCTCACCACTGGACTCTTCGCCACGCTGGCCGACTTCGACGTCAACGTGATCGACCTCGAACAGGTGGTCACCCGGGGCCGGATAACGCTCTGTGCCCTGGTCACCCCGCCCGCCGACAGCCGGCCCGGCGCCGAGGGCGCCCTGCGCGTCACCGTGCACCGCTGGGCCGAGGAACAGCACCTCCAGGCCGAGATCATCTCCGGCACCGGCGACAACCGGCCGCGCGCCGAGGGCCGTTCGCACGTCACCGTGCTCGGCCACCCGCTGACCGCCGCCGCCGTCTCGGCGCTGGCCCACCAGGTGACCGCCGAGGGCGGCAACATCGACCGCATGTTCCGCCTGGCCAAGTACCCGGTGACCGCCGTGGAGCTGGCGGTCTCGGGCGTGGCCACCGAACGGCTGCGCGCGGCGCTCGCCCTGGAGGCGGCCGCCCAGCGGGTGGACGTCGCGGTGGTCGCGGCCGGCCTGGAGCGGCGGGCCAAGCGCCTGGTGGTGATGGACGTGGACTCCACACTGATCCAGGACGAGGTGATCGAGCTGTTCGCCGCCCACGCGGGCTGCGAGGCCGAGGTCGCCGAGGTGACGGCGGCGGCGATGCGCGGCGAGCTGGACTTCGGCGAGTCGCTGCACGCCCGGGTGAAGCTGCTGGCCGGGCTGGACGCGGGCGTGGTGGAGAAGGTCCGCTCGGAGGTCCGGCTCACGCCGGGGGCGCGCACCCTGATCCGCACCCTGCAGCGGCTGGGCTACCAGGTCGGGATCGTCTCCGGCGGGTTCACCCAGGTCACCGACTACCTGGTGGAGCTGCTCGGGCTGGACTTCGCGGCGGCCAACACCCTGGAGGTGGCCGACGGCCGCTTCACCGGGCGGGTCACCGGCGAGATCGTGGACCGGGCCGGCAAGGCGCGCTGGCTGACCAGGTTCGCCGAGCGGGCCCGGGTGCCGCTGGAGCAGACGGTGGCGATCGGCGACGGCGCCAACGACCTGGACATGCTCAACGCCGCCGGGCTCGGGGTCGCCTTCAACGCCAAGCCGGTGGTCCGCGAGGCGGCGGACACGGCGGTCAACGTGCCGTTCCTGGACACCGTGCTCTACCTGCTGGGCATCACCCGCGAGGAGGTGGACGCCGCCGACGAGCTGCACGGCACCCCGCCGGAGTACGAGACAGACGGCAGCACGGCCCACTGAGCGCCAGGAGCCACCCGATCGGGTGGCTCCTGGCTGCCCGGCCCTACGGCGGCGCTCAGTCCTACAGCTCTGCTCTCAGCCCTACGACGCCGCTCAGTCCTGCGGCGGCGCGAAGTACGAGACCAGCCTGGCCACGCCCGGCTCGACGTCCTTCCAGGCCCCCTCGAAGGACAGCACCACGATCCCGGCGGTCGGGAACCCGCCCCGGCGCAGCTGGATCAGCTCGTCGCCCAGGCTCTCGTCGCCGGCCAGCACCTCGGTCAGGTTCTGCACCCCGGGGTTGTGCCCGACCAGCAGCACGTCCGCGTACTCGTCCGGGGTCTCCTGCAGGACCTCGATGATCTCGCCGGCGGTCGCGTCGTAGATCCGGTCCTCGAAGACCGTCTTCCGGGACCGCTTGGGCAGTTCGTGCGCCGCCAGCTTCCAGGTCTCCCGGGTGCGCAGGGAGGTGGAGCAGAGCACGTAGTCGGGGTCGATCCCCGAGTCGGCCAGCCACTGGCCGGCCGCCGGTGCCTGGTGCCGGCCGCGGTCGGCCAGCGGCCGCTCGTGGTCGGTCACCTCCGGCCAGTCGGCCTTGGCGTGTCGGAGCACGATGATCCTGCGGGACGCGTTGACGCTCATTGGAAAAGCTTCGCAGAAAACCCCGCCCGGCTGCGGGCCGGAGGTCCGCCCGTGGGAGCCGGCGGACCCTCTCAGCCCATCGACTGGGCGATCGTCGCGATGATCGAGATCAGCACCACGATGCCGATGATCGCCGCGAAGACCAGCAGCAGCTTCTTGCGGCCGTCGGTGGGGTTGGGTTCGAGAACTGGCATGGCCAGAGTCTCGCACCCGTTCCCGATCACCCGGCACCCGGGGTCGGCCGGCCTCCGGTCCACCGAGCCCCGGCAAAGGCCGCTCAGCCGACCTCGTCCTCGATGTGCCTGGCCCGGGCCGCGCGCAGGCCGATCAGCACCTGCGGCGCCAGCAGCGCGGCCAGGAAGCCGAGCGGCAGGTTCCAGCCGTTGGTGCTCTGGTACAGCGTGCCGACCAGGATCGGCCCCGGGATGGAGATCAGGTAGCCGACCCCCTGCGCGAAAGCGGACAGCTGCGCCACCCCGCCGCTGGTCCGCGCCCGCAGGCCGATCATGGTCAGGGTCAGCGGGAAGGCGCAGTTGGACAGGCCCAGCAGCACCGCCCACAGCCACGCCCCGCCGACCGGCGCGATCGCCAGGCCCAGGTAGGCGACGATCCCGCAGGCCGCCAGCGCCACCACGAAGACCCGCTGGTCGCCGCGCCGGGCGGCCCAGTTGGGCAGCACGAAGGAGACCGGCACCCCGATCGCCATGGTGAGCGCCAGCAGCACGCCCGAGGTGCCGGTGCTCACCCCGGCGTCCTGGAAGATCTGCGAGAGCCAGCCCATCACCGCGTAGGCGCCGGTGGCCTGCAGGCCGAAGAAGCAGGCCAGCGCCCACGCGGTCCGACTGCGGGTGATCGCCAGCCGGTCACCGGCCACCGCGGCCGCCGACTGCCCGCCCGGGCGCCCGTCGCGCCGCAGCAGCAGGACCAGCAGCCAGACCAGCAGCCCGAGCCCGCCCAGCACCGCCCAGACGCCCAGGCCCACCCGCCAGCTGCCGCCGAGCGCGCCGGTCAGCGGCACGGTGACGGCGGCGGCGAGCGCGGTGCCGGCCGACAGCGCCATCGAGTACAGGCCGATCATCGGACCGACCCGGTCGGGGAAGTACCGCTTGATCACCACCGGGATCAGCACGTTCGACACCGCGACCCCGGCCAGCGCGACGGCGGTGAGCAGCAGGAAGACGGCCGTCCCGCCGGCGAAGGAGCGCGCGGCGACGCCGGCCGTGATCGCGCCCAGCCCGGCGGTGACCACCACGATCGGCCCGAACCGGCGGGCCAGCGCCGGGGCCGCGAAACCGAAGGCCGCGAAGCAGAACGAGGGCACCGCGGTCAGCAGTCCGGCCACCGTGGCGCTCATCTGCAGGTCGTCCCGGACCCGGTGGAGCAGCGGCCCGAGGCTGGTGACGACCGGGCGCAGGTTGACGGCGGCCAGCGCCACCGCGACGGCCAGCAGCACGCCGAGCAGGCGGGCGCGGGGGTGCTCGGCGGGGGTCGCCGGGGCGGCGGTGGCGGCGTCGACGACCGGTACGGTCGGGTCGGTTGTGGCGTCTGCTGCGGAGGACATAGGCGTCATCATAGAATGATGGGATGAATTAGCCACCCCGATCGGGTCCACGATACGGACCCGAGGAGGGAAGATGGTCACCATCCGAGCCATCCAAGGAGCACCATGACGCTGTCCTCGCCCCGGCGCACCCCGCTGGCCGACCAGGTCATCGCCCAGCTGCGGGCCCAGATCACCTCGGGCGAGTGGCCGGTCGGCTCCCGCATCCCGACCGAGACGGCGCTGGTCGAGCAGCTGGGCGTGGCCCGCAACACCGTGCGCGAGGCGGTCCGCGCGCTGGCCCACAACGGGCTGCTGGACATCCGCCAGGGCTCGGGCACGTACGTGCTGGCCACCAGCGAGCTGGCCGGGGTGATGCACCGCCGGTTCGCCGACGCCGAGCCGGCCCAGGTCGCCGAGCTGCGCTCGCTGCTGGAGGCCTCGGCGGCCGCGCTGGCCGCCGAGCGGCGCACCGAGCGGGACCTGGCGCTGCTGGAGACCACGCTGGCCCGGCGCGAGGAGGCCTGGTTCGGCGGCGACACCGAGGTCTTCGTCCAGGCCGACGCCGCCTTCCACCAGGCCGTGGTGGCGGCTTCCCACAACGACGTACTGGCCGCGCTCTACGCCGACCTCGGCGAGGTGACCCGCGCGCACCTGCGCCAGGACATCGGCCCGGTGCTCTCCCCCGAGCGCTACGTCGGCCACGACGGCATCCTGACCGCGATCCGGGCCGGCGACCCGGCGGCGGCCGCCACCCACTCCTCCACCGTGATCGGCGCCTGCAGCCGGATGGAGCCGGCCGACCACTGACCGCCCCTGCCCGAGCACGGCGAACGCCCCCCTGGTCGCGCCAGGGGGGCGTTCGCCGTTGCAGGCCCGAGAACCGAGAACCGAGGACCGAGAACCCGAGGGCCTCAGGCGCCGATCGCGTGCAGGCCACCGTCCACGTGGACGATCTCGCCCGTGGTCTTCGGGAACCAGTCCGACAGCAGCGCCACCACGCCGCGCCCGGCCGGCTCGGGGTCCGAGACGTCCCAGGGCAGCGGCGAGCGCAGGTTCCAGGTGTCGGCCAGCTGGTCGAAGCCCGGGATCGACTTGGCGGCCATCGACTTGATCGGGCCGGCCGAGACCAGGTTGCAGCGGACGTTCTGCTTGCCGAGGTCACGGGCCAGGTAGCGGGAGGTGGCCTCCAGCGCCGCCTTGGCCGGGCCCATCCAGTCGTACTGCGGCCAGGCGAACTGCGCGTCGAAGGTCAGGCCGACCACCGAGCCGCCCTCGGCCATCAGCGGCAGGCAGGCCATGGTCAGCGACTTCAGCGAGTACGCCGAGACGTGCATCGCGGTGGCCACCGACTCCCACGGCGTGTTCAGGAAGTTGCCGCCGAGCGCGTCCTGCGGCGCGAAGCCGATCGAGTGGACCACACCGTCCAGGCTGCCGAGGTGCTCGCGCACCTGGTCCGCCAGGCCGCCCAGGTGCTCGGCGTTGGTGACGTCCAGCTCCAGCACCTTGACGTTCTCGGGGCGCGGCAGCTTCTTGGCGATCCGCTCGGTCAGGGTGGGCCGGGGGAAGGCGGTCAGGATGATCTCGGCACCCTGCTCCTGGGCCAGCTTCGCGGTGTGGAACGCGATGGAGGACTCCATCAGCACTCCGGTGATCAGGATCCGCTTGCCGTCGAGAATTCCGCTCATGTGCTCAGTGACCCATGCCCAATCCGCCGTCCACGGGAATGACGGCTCCGGTGATGTACGCGGCCTCGTCGGAGGCGAGGAACCGCACGGTGGAGGCGATCTCGGCAGGCGCGGCGTACCGGCCCAGCGGCACTCCCGAGACGATCTCCGCGCGGCGCTCCTCGGTGAGCACCGCGGTCATGTCGGTGTCCACGAAGCCGGGGGCGACCACGTTGACGGTGATGCTGCGCGGGCCGAACTCACGGGCCAGCGAACGGGCGAAGCCGACCAGGCCCGCCTTGGAGGCCGCGTAGTTCGCCTGGCCCGGCGAGCCGGTCAGGCCGACCACCGAGGAGACCAGGACGATACGGCCCTTGCGCGCCCGCAGCATCTTCGCCGAAGCCCGCTTGACCACCCGGAAGGTGCCGGTGAGATTGGTGTCCACGACCGAGGTGAAGTCCTCCTCGGTCATCCGCAGCATCAGGACGTCCTTGGTGATACCGGCGTTCGCCACCAGCACCTCGACCGGGCCGTTGGCCGCCTCCACCTCGGTGAAGGCCGCGTCCACCTGCCCGGCGTCGTTGATGTCGCAGCGCACCGCGAGGACGCCGAACTTGGCCAGCTCCTCGGGAACCTCGCCGGAACGGCTGGTGATGGCGACCTTGTCGCCCGCCTCGGCGAAGGCCTGGGCGATGGCGAGGCCAATGCCCCGGTTACCTCCGGTGACGAGAACCGAGCGGCTCAACGATCCACCTCTCCCTGTCGTGTCCTGTGGCGTGCGGGTGAACGTACGCACTGTGACGCTATCGGTCGCATCAGTACCACGGCGAATCGGGCCTCCACAGGTGATCCGGTCCGGTTCTGTCACGTTCCGACAATTCGCCCGTCCGGCTGAGCCCCGGGTACTGTCGGGAACGCCGAACACCGAGTACCCGTTGCCCTGTCGGTGCGGGCCGGTGCAGTCGTAGCCTGTGCCCCTACCGACTGCCGAGAACTCTCCAGAAAAGGGCGGCATCCCGATGAGCGAGGCAAACCCCCGGACCTTCCGGCACCGGGGCCGGCTGCTCACCCTGGCCACTGTGGCCGCCGGCCTCGGCGCCGCGGCCTGGGCCCTGCGCGAGGTCCCCGCCGCTTTCGGCCGGGCCCCGGACGCCGAGCACGACGACCGCATCCGTCACTCCCCGCAGTTCGCCGACGGCACCTTCCACAACTCCCCGTCCGAGCTGGCCCGCACCCCACTGGGGTTCTCCCCGCTCAACACCACCGCCCTGCGCCGGTTCCTCACCGAGCGCGCCGGGCGCATCCCGAGCCGTCCGATCCCGCTGGTCGGCCGGCTGGAGGCGCCGCAGCCGGCCACGCCCGGGGTGGCGATCACCTGGTACGGCCACGCCTCCGCGCTGGTCGAGATCGAGGGCACCCGGGTGCTGCTCGACCCGATCTGGAGCGAGCGCTGCTCGCCCTCCGGCCTGGTGGGCCCCAAGCGGCTGCACCCGGTGCCGGTCGAGCTGGAGGACCTGCCGGCCGTGGACGTCGTGCTGATCTCGCACGACCACTACGACCACCTGGACATGCCGACCGTCAAGCGCCTGCTGCGCAGCCAGTCGGCGCCGTTCGCGGTGCCGCTGGGCATCGGCGGCCACCTGCGGCGCTGGGGCGTGCCGGAGCACCGGATCATCGAGCTGGACTGGGACGAGAAGTGCACGCTGGGCGAGCTGACCGTCACGCTCACCGCCGCGCACCACTTCTCCGGCCGCTCGCTGACCCGCAACACCACGCTCTGGGGCTCCTGGGTGATCGCGGGGCCCACCCGCAAGGTCTTCTACACCGGTGACTCCGGGTACTTCGAGGGCTACACGGCGATCGGCGCCGAGCACGGCCCCTTCGACGCCGCGCTCGTGCAGATCGGCGCCTACGACCAGTACTGGGCGGACATCCACCTCAGCCCCGAGGACGCCGTGCTGGCCCACCGGGAGCTCAGCGGCGGGCTGCTGATCCCGGTGCACTGGTGCACCTTCAACCTGGGCCTGCACCCGTGGGCCGAGCCGATCGAGCGGCTGCTGGCGGAGGCCAAGGCGCAGGGCGTGCCGGTCACCGTGCCACGTCCGGGTGAGCGGGTGGACGTGGCCGACCCGCCGGAGCTGGACCCCTGGTGGGCCGACCTGGCCTGATGCGTCGGCGAACTGACGTCCCGTCAGGCGTGCGGTGCGATTCCTCCTGGCCGAAACCCCCGGTGACAGGACATGATTCGATGCGGGAGCCCTCATCTTTCCCCAAGGGCCCCGCATCGCCGTGTCACACCCAGGGAGTCCGATGCCGCCGACCACCAGCAGCGCACCGTCCGGCCGGCCGGTCGATCCGCTCTTCCTCGCCCTGCCGCTGCGGCAGTTGGCCGCGGCCGCGCTTGAGCGGGCCGGCCAACTCGGCGCCAGTCATGCCGACTTCCGCCTGGAACGGGTCCGCAACGGCACCCTGCGGCTGCGCGACGCCAAGCCGGCCGGCAGCTCCGACTCGCTGAGCCTCGGCTACGCGGTGCGGGTGGTGCTGGACGGCGCCTGGGGCTTCGCCGCGGGGGTGGACCTCACCGCGCAGGCCGCCGCCGAGGTGGCCGAACAGGCCGTCGCGGTGGCCCGGTTGTCGGCCCGGATCAGCCGGGCGGCCGGGGCCGGCGACCTGGTGGAGCTGGCCGAGGAGCCGGTGCATGCCGACGCCACCTGGGTCTCCGCCTACGAGATCAACCCCTTCGACGTACCGGACGCCGAGAAGACCGGCCTGCTGGCCGACTGGAGCGCCCGCCTGCTGGCCGCCGAGGGCGTCTCGCACGTGGACGCCCACCTGATGACCGTGCAGGAGAACAAGTTCTACGCCGACAGCGCCGGCACCGTCACCACCCAGCAGCGGATCCGCCTGAACCCCACGCTGGAGGCGGTCTCGGTGGACGAGCGAACCGGCGCCTTCGAGTCGATGCGCACCCTGGCCCCGCCGGTGGGGCGCGGCTGGGAGTACCTCACCCGGGCCCCGGGCACCGGGCACGGCCGCCACGGCACCGACTGGGACTGGCAGGGTGAACTGGCCCACCTGCCCGAGCACCTGGCCGAGAAGGTCAAGGCCCCCAGCGTCCGGGCGGGCCGCTACGACCTGGTGATCGACCCCACCAACCTCTGGCTGACCATCCACGAGTCGATCGGCCACGCCACCGAGCTGGACCGCGCGCTCGGCTACGAGGCCGCCTACGCCGGCACCTCCTTCGCCACCTTCGACCAGCTCGGCACGCTGCGCTACGGCTCCGACCTGATGCACGTCACCGGCGACCGGACCGCCGAGCACGGCCTGGCCACCATCGGCTACGACGACGAGGGGGTGGCCACCCAGTCCTGGGACCTGATCACCGACGGCGTCCTGACCGGCTACCAACTCGACCGCCGGATGGCGAAGTTGAAGGGCCTGGGCCGGTCCAACGGATGCGCCTTCGCCGACTCCCCCGCGCACGTCCCGGTGCAGCGGATGGCCAACGTCTCGCTCCAGCCGGCCGCCGACGGGCCGGACACCACCGGGCTGTTCGACGGCGTCGAGAACGGGCTCTACCTGGTCGGCGACCGCTCCTGGTCGATCGACATGCAGCGGTACAACTTCCAGTTCACCGCACAGCGCGCCTACACCATCAAGAACGGCCGGCTCGGCGGCCAGGTCAAGGACTTCGCCTACCAGGCGACCACCACCGACTTCTGGCGCTCGATGCGCGCGGTGGGCGGACCGCAGACCTACCTGCTGGCCGGTGCCTTCAACTGCGGCAAGGCGCAGCCGGGTCAGATCGCCGCGGTCAGCCACGGCTGTCCGGCCGCCCTCTTCGAGCAGGTCAGCATTCTCAACACGCAGCAGGAGGCGGCGCACTGATGGCCACCCAGCACACCCCCCACGAGCTGGTCGAACGCGCCCTGGAGCTGTCCCGGGCCGATGGCTGCGTGGTCCTGGTCGACGAGAAGTCCACCGCCAACCTGCGCTGGGCCGCGGTGGACTCCCGCCCCGGCAGCGCGCTGACCACCAACGGCGTCACCCGCGGCCGCTGGCTGACCGTGGTGGCCACCGTGGACGGCACCGAGGGCACCGCCTCCGGCGTGGTCTCCCGGGAGGCGGTCACCCGCGAGGAGCTGGCGCAGCTGGTCCGGGCCGCCGAGGACGCCGCCCGGGCGGCGGGACCGGCCGAGGACGCCCAGCCGCTGCCGGCCGGCGGGGCCTTCAACGGCACGGCCGCCTCGCGCGACTTCACCGAGCCGCCGGCCGAGACCTCGATCGACGTCTTCGCCGCCTTCGCCCCCGAGCTCGGCGCGGCCTTCGCCCGGGCCAGGTCCGCCGGTGAGGCGCTCTACGGCTTCGCCCACCACGAGCTGACCTCCACCTACCTGGGCAGCTCCACCGGCCTGCGGCTGCGCCACGACCAGCCCACCGGCACCGTGGAGCTGAACGCCAAGGCGCACGGCTCCTCCGCCTGGGCCGGGGCCGCCACGAGGGACTTCACCGACGTGGACGTGGCCGCCCTGCAGTCCTCGCTCACCGAGCGCCTGGCCTGGGGCGAGCGCCGCATCGAGCTGCCGGCCGGCCGCTACGAGACCCTGCTGCCGCCCTCCGCGCTGGCCGACCTGATGATCTCGCTGGCCTGGTCGCTGAACGCCCGCGAGGCCGCCGAGGGCCGCACCGTCTTCAGCCGCCCCGGCGGCGGCACCCGGCTGGGCGAGCGGCTCACCGACCTGCCGCTGACGCTGCGCTCCGACCCGGCCGAACCCGGCCTGCAGAGCGCGCCGTTCGTCATCGCGCACGCCTCCCACGACGACCGCTCGGTCTTCGACAACGGCGTCCCGGTGGGTGCCACCGAGTGGATCACCAAGGGCGAGCTGACCGGCCTGCAGACCACCCGGCACACGGCCGCCGTCACCGGCCTGCCGCTGCGCCCGGCGGGCGACAACCTGGTGCTCGAACTGACCGACCAGAGCGCCGCGCCGACCATGGCCGAGCTGATCGCGGGCACCGAGCGCGGGCTGCTGCTCACCTGCCTCTGGTACATCCGCGAGGTGGACCCGGCCACCCTGCTGCTCACCGGCCTGACCCGGGACGGCGTCTACCTGGTCGAGGACGGCCACGTGGTCGGCGAGGTCAACAACTTCCGCTTCAACGAGTCCCCGGTCGACCTGCTCGGCCGGATCACCGAAGCCGGCCGCACCGAGCACTGCCTGCCCCGCGAGTGGAGCGACTGGTTCAGCCGCGCCGCGATGCCGCCGGTGCGGGTCAAGGACTTCAACATGAGCTCGGTCAGCCAGGCCTCCTAGAAAGGAACCCTCCTTGGACGAAAAACGCACGGTCAAGACCTCCAAGCGGCTCTCCCGAATACTGCGGCACGACCCGGGATCCGTCGGGCTGGCCCTGGAGGAGGGCGGCTGGGTGGCGGTCGACGCGCTGCTCACCGCCCTCGCCCGGCACGGCACCCGGCTCAGCCGCGCCGAGCTGGACCACGTGGTGATGACGAACAACAAGCAGCGCTTCGGCTACGACGGGGACGGGCGGCGGATCCGCGCCAGCCAGGGCCACTCGGTGCCCGTCGACCTCGGCCTGTCCGAGGCCGAGCCGCCCGCGGTGCTCTTCCACGGCACCGCCGAGCGCTCGCTGCCGGCCATCTTCGCCGAGGGCCTGCGCCCGATGAACCGTCAGGACGTCCACCTGTCCACCGACGTGGCGACCGCGCTGAAGGTCGGTGCCCGGCACGGGCGCCCGGTGGTACTGCGGGTGGACGCCGCCGCGCTGGCCGCCGCCGGGCACCGGTTCCGGCGCAGCGACAACGGGGTCTGGCTCACCGACCACGTCCCGCCCACCCACCTCACCGGTCACCCCCCGACCGGCGCCACGTAACACCTCGCTCCCCCGCTCTCCGTCCCGGGTGCGGCCCGGCGTACGGTGGACGAAACCGGGCGGAATCGGTGTCGCGCGGGTGGGAGCTAAGGCGGCGATGCAGATGGGCAGGAGCACGGACGACAAGCGGGTCTTCCGGATCACCGGGGCCCGGACCAGCCTCACCGAGGACGTCCGCGGGCGCCAGCGCCGCTATGTGATCTCGATGTTGGTCCGCACCCTCTGCGTCCTGCTGGCCGTCGCCCTGTGGAACGTCCAGCGCTACGTGGCGATCGGCGCGCTGGTCGGCGGGGTGCTGCTGCCGTACTTCGCGGTGATCATCGCCAACGCCGGCCGTGAGCGCGCCCCTGGCCTGCCGAGCACCTTCGACGTGCCGGCCACCACTCCCCTGATGCTCGGCCCGGGCGGCACCGGCCCGCTGGGCGCCGATGCCGGCACCGGTGCCGGTCCCAGCTCCGGCATCGGCCCCGAGGGCCCCACGGCCGCCTGACCAAGGCCTCGCATGGACCGCATGCTGACTCTCCGTACACAGGCAGGTCAGCGGCACAGCTGATGCTTCATATCAGCTGTGCCCGAATTGCCCAATTTTGCTGCCTTATAGGACCCCTGAACCTCAGGGGAAGCTCAAATAAATCTTACGGGCCCTAGCCAAACACCCTCCTTTCCGTGACATACTGCGTACGCGCTCCGCATCCCCCGTCGGGGCGACGGACCGACGCCGGGCGGCTCCCCCCGTGGCTGCCCGGCGTCGCCATGTCCGCCTCAGGCACGGTGCAATCCTGCTCAGCCGCGCCGGGTGAGAAACTTCGATCATGAGCATCGACTTCTTCGGCACCGCGGCCGGCGGCCCCTCCGGTCCCCCCGTCTGCTCGGCCAAGGGCTGCCAGGCGGCCGCCGCCTGGGTCCTGGTGTGGAACAACCCCAAGCTGCACACCCCCGAGCGCCGCAAGACCTGGCTGGCCTGCGCCGAGCACCGCGAGCACCTGTCCCAGTTCCTGGGAGTGCGCGGCTTCCTGCGCGAGGTGGTGGACCTGGCCGACTGGACCGAGCGGCCCGCCGAAGGCTCCTGACGCTCCGTCAGCCGCCGATGGCCGACATCGGCCGGTCCGGCTGGAGGAACTGCGGGTCGTCTATCCCCGCGCCCGCCTTCTTGCCCCACATCGCCGCCCGCCACAGCGCGCCCAGCTCGGCGTCCGAGGCGCCGTCCCGCAGGGCGGTGCGCAGATCGGTCTCGCCGGTGGCGAAGAGGCAGTTGCGCACCTGGCCGTCGGCGGTCAGCCGGGTGCGGTCGCAGGCCCGGCAGAACGGGCGGGTGACCGAGGCGATCACCCCGACCGTCCCGCGCCCGCCGTCCACCACCCAGCGCTCGGCCGGGGCGGCCCCGCGGGCGGTGGTGGGCTCGGGGGCGAGGGTGAAGCGGGTGGCGAGCAGGTCGAGGATCTCCCCGGCGGTGATCATCCGGGACCGGTCCCAGCCGTGCTGCGCGTCCAGCGGCATCTGCTCGATGAACCGCAGCTGGTAGCCGCGCTCCAGGCACCAGTCGAGCAGCGCGGGCGCCTCGTGGTCGTTGACCCCGCGCATCAGCACCGCGTTGAGCTTGACCGGGGTCAGCCCGACGGCCTCGGCGGCGGCCAGGCCGTCGATCACGTCCTGGTGGCGGTGGCGGCGGGTCAGGGTGTGGAAGGTCTGCGGATCCAGCGTGTCCAGCGAGACGTTGACCCGGTCCAGGCCCGCCTCGCGCAGCGCCCGCGCGGTGCGCGCCAGGCCGATGCCGTTGCTGGTGAGCGAGAGTTCGGGCCGCGGCGCGAGCTCCGCGCAGGCCGCCACGATGCCGACCAGCCCGGGCCGCAGCAGCGGCTCGCCGCCGGTGAACCGCACCTCGCGCACCCCGAGTTCGGTCACGGCCAGCGAGACCAGGCGGACGATCTCCTCGTCGGTCAGCAGCTCGGCCTTGCCGAGCCACTGGAGGCCCTCCTCGGGCATGCAGTAGGTGCAGCGCAGATTGCACCGGTCGGTGAGCGAGACCCGCAGGTCGACGGCCTGCCGTCCGTGACTGTCCAGCAGCACGATGCCCACCTGTCCCTTCTCGTCCGGCGCTCCCCGGCACCGGTGCGGCGCCCGGCCCACCGAAGGCGGACCGGGCGCAAGCATAGACCGGCGGGATCTTGGGCCTCAGTGCGCGCCGATCCCGGTGAGGGAACGAACCTCCAGTTCAGCGTACTTCGCCGGGTCGGCCGGGCGGCGGGAGAGCAGGGTGCCCAGCCAGCCGGCCAGGAACCCGACCGGGATCGAGACCAGCCCGGGGTTCTCCAGCGGGAACCAGTGGAAGTCCAGGTGCGGGAAGAGCGCGGCCGGGCTGCCCGAGACCACCGGCGAGAAGACCACCAGCAGCACGGCACTGACCAGCCCGGCGTAGATCGAGCAGACCGCGCCGCCGGTGGTGAAGCGCCGCCAGAACAGCGAGTAGAGCAGCGTCGGCAGGTTGGCCGAGGCCGCCACCGCGAAGGCCAGCGCGACCAGGGCGGCGGTGTTCAGCTTGTCCGCGTAGATGCTCAGCGCGATCGCCACCGCCCCGATCACCACCGCCGCCAGCTTGGCCGAGCGGACCTCCTGGCCCTCGCTGACCCGGCCCCGGCGGATCACCCCGGCGTAGAGGTCATGGGCGAAGGAGGCGGAGGAGGCCAGGGTGAGCCCGGCGACCACCGCGAGGATGGTGGCGAAGGCCACCGCCGAGATCACCGCGAGCAGCATCGCGCCGCCGGTGGAGCCGGCGCCGCCACCCAGCTGCTGGGCCAGCAGCGGGGCCGCGGTGTTGCCGGCCGCGTTGGAGGCCTTGATCGTCTTCGGCCCCACCAGCGCGGCCGCGCCGAAGCCGAGCACCAGCGTCATCAGGTAGAAGACGCCGATGATCCCGATCGCCCAGAGCACCGAGGTCCGGGCCGTCCGCGCGGTGGGCACGGTGTAGAAGCGCACCAGCACGTGCGGCAGCCCGGCGGTGCCCAGCACCAGGGCCAGCGCCAGGCTGACGAAGTCCAGCCGGCTGGTGCCGCTCGCCCCGTACTTGAGCCCGGGCGCCAGGAACGCCGAGCCCTTGCCGCTGGCCTGCGCGGCGGCGCCCAGCAGGGTGGAGAGGTTGAAGTCGTACCTGGCCAGCACCAGCACGGTCATCAGGCCGGCGCCCAGCACCAGCAGCACCGCCTTGACGATCTGCACCCAGGTGGTGCCCTTCATCCCGCCGACGGTGACGTACAGCACCATCAGCGCGCCGACCGCGACCACCGTCCAGCGCTGGGCGGCCTCGCCGTGGACGCCGAGCAGCAGGGCGACCAGCGAGCCGGCCCCGACCATCTGGGCCAGCAGGTAGAAGACCGAGACCACGATGGTGGAGATGCCCGCCGCGGTGCGCACCGGGCGCTGACGCATCCGGAACGCCAGCACGTCCGCCATCGTGAAGCGGCCGGAGTTGCGCAGCGGCTCGGCGATCAGCAGCAGTGCGACCAGCCAGGCCACCAGGAAGCCGATCGAGTAGAGGAAGCCGTCGTAGCCCGCCAGCGCGATGGCGCCGGCGATGCCGAGGAAGGAGGCGGCGGACATGTAGTCGCCGGAGATCGCGAGCCCGTTCTGCAGGCCGCTGAAGCCGCGCCCGCCGGCGTAGAAGTCGGTCGCGGTCCGGGTCTGCCGCCCGGCCCAGAGCGTGATGCCCAGGGTGGCCAGCACGAACAGGGCGAACAGCGAGACGGTCAGGGTGCGGTGGCCGGCGGCCGTGCCGACCACCGCGATGGTGTTCGGGTGGGTCATTCGACTGCCTCCCGGGACGGGGCGGGCATGGCGGAGGTATGGCGTTCTCGCAGCTCCGCCGCGCGCGGGTCCAACCGGCGGGCGGCGAAGGAGGCGTACCGGGCGGCGATGGCGAAGGTGCTGGCGAACTGCAGCAGTCCGAGCAGCAGGGCCGTGTTGACGTGCCCGAACACGGCGGTGGCCATGAAGTCGTGCGCGTAGCAGGACAGCAGCACGTACAGCAGGTACCAGACCAGGAAGGCCACGGTCACCGGGAAGGCGAAGCCGTGGAAGGTGCTGCGCAGGGCGCGGAACTCCGGGCTCCGCTCGAGCTGCGCCACCGCACCGGCGGTGGGGGCGTGGCCGGCGGCGGGGCCGTCGGGCCGGATTCCGGGCTGCGGGGGATGGTCCACTCCGTCTCTCCTGACGTCTTGGGGGGACAGGCCGCGCGGCCAGGGGGGACGTGAACGACCACGCGGAGCTGCGCCGGTGGGGCGCACGGGACGTGAGGGGAGTCACACGTCTTGTGCGTGCCGATGCATGCTAAGAGCGAGTGGTTCCCTACGAAACGTGAATTGGACACGTTCGGCGCACTCTTCACACCGGCGCCGTAGGAAACTGGCCGAAAGGCGCTGCCGAACGCCGATCTTCGGACATGACTTGAGGGGCTTCACCAATAACTGGTAAAGCCCCTCAAGGAGTTGACGTCTTATCAGATTATCCGGGCGCCTTAGCGCTCGCCTGCCCCTAGAAGGCGATCCGGACCTTGAGCGCCGAGCGGTCGTCCATCGCCTGGTAGCCCTCCGGCACCCCGGCCAGCCCGATCGTGCGGTCGAAGACCAGACCCGGCTCGATGTCCCCGGCCAGCACGTCGGCGAGCAGCTCGGGGATGTACGCCCGGGCCGGCGCCACGCCACCGCCGAGCGACACGTTGCGGCCGAACATCTGGCCGATGTCCACGCCCGCGCTGCCGCCGTGCGGCACGCCGACGTAGCCGACGGCGCCGCCGTCCCGGGCGATCGAGATCGCGGTGCGCATCGACTCCTCGGTGCCCACCGCCTCCAGCACCGCGTGTGCGCCCTGACCGCCGGTCAGCTCGCGCACCTTCTCGATCGCCGCCTCACCGCGGTCCGGCACCACGTCGGTGGCGCCGAACTTGCGCGCGATCTCGGTGCGCACCTCGTGCCGGCCCAGTGCGATGATCCGGCCGGCGCCGAGCCGGTGCGCGGCCAGCACCCCGCACAGGCCCACCGCGCCGTCGCCGACCACCGCCACCGTCGAACCCGGGCGGACCCTGGCGGAGACCGCCGCGTGGTGCCCGGTGGCCATCACGTCGGAGAGCGCGAGCAGGCTGGGCAGCAGCGCCTGGTCGGTGGCCGCGTCCCTGGGCAGCTTGACCAGGGTTCCGTCGGCGAACGGGACGCGCACCGCCTCGCCCTGCCCGCCGTCCGAGCCGACGCTGCCCCAGAAGCCGCCGTGCGGGCAGGAGGTCTGCAGCCCGTCGCGACAGAAGTCACAGGTGCCGTCCGACCAGACGAACGGTGCGACCACGAAGTCCCCGGCCTCGAACAGACCGACCTCCGAGCCCACCTCCTCGACGATGCCGAGGAACTCGTGCCCGATCCGCTGCCCGGGCTCGCGGGCGGCCACCCCGCGGTAGGCCCACAGGTCGCTGCCGCAGATGCAGGCGTTGACCACCCGCACCACGGCATCGGTGGGCCGCTGGATCGTCGGGTCGGGGACCTCCTCGATCCGGATGTCACGGGGGCCGTGGATCACGGTGGCGCGCATGGTGGTGTCCTTCGAACAGAGAAACGGAATTACTTGCTCCGGAAGTACGACCGCCCCCACGGCCACTCTATTCCCGGCCCGCACGGCCGGCGTCCCGGGCGATCACGTCGTCCACCCGCGGCGGCGCCCCTTAAAGTGGTGCACCATGCATCCGCTCCAGCCCACGGCTCGCCCGATCCCGACCCAGCGCACCGGTGCGCCTTCGGCCCTGCCGCAGGAGAGCCCCGAGGGCTACGCGGTGGTCGACGTCGAGACCACGGGCCTGGGCCGGACCGACCGGGTGATCTCCGCGGGCGTCTACCGGCTGGACGCCGAGGGCGAGGTGGTCGACCACTGGTACACCCTGGTCAACCCCGAGCGCGACCCGGGCCCCGTCTGGATCCACGGCCTGACCACCACGATGCTGGCCGACGCGCCGACCTTCCCGCAGATCGCCGAGGAGCTGGCCGAGCGGCTGCGCGGCCGGGTGATGGTCGCCCACAACGCACTCTTCGACTGGAACATGATCTCCCGTGAGTTCTCCCGGGCCGGGCTGCGCGCCCCGGTGGAGCAGCGGCTGTGCACCATGGTCCTCTCCCGCGACCTCGGCCTGCCGCTGGCCAACGGCAAGCTCGCCACCCTGGCGCAGTACTTCGGCGTCCAGCAGCGCAACGCGCACAACGCGCTGGACGACGCCCGGGTGCTCGCCGAGGCCTTCCGCCCCAGCCTGCAGCTGGCCCTCAGCGGCGGGGTCCCCCTGCCGCTGACCACCTGTGTGGCCGTGACCGACCTGGGCGAGGACGGCGCCACGCCGGCCTCCTCCGCCTCCCGCGGCTCCTGGGGCTCCTCCTACCGCCCCAGCCGCAAGCGCCTGCCCTGCCCGTACCCGAACCCGGGGCGCTGGCAGCAGGACGGCCCGCTGATCCAGGGCATGCGGGTGGCGATCACCGGCGACACCGCCACCGACCGCGAGGTGCTGGAGGACCGCGCGGTCGCGGCCGGCCTGCACATCGCGAGTTCGGTCAGCCGGCTCACCAGCCTGCTGGTCACCAACGAGCCGGGCAGCTGGAGCGGCAAGGCCCGCAAGGCCCGCGAGCTGGGCACCCCGGTGCTCGGCGAGGACGCCTTCCTCCAGCTGCTGTCCGACGTCGCCCCCCACCCGGGCGGCTGACCAGGGGGCGTTCGTCACCCTGGGTGTCGCCGCACCCCGGTGCCGGTGGCCGGGGCGGATCAGCGTAGCGTGCCGGGTGTGTACCGATTTCTGCTCTCCTGGCGTTGGGCGCTCACCACACTGGTCGCCCTGCTGCTGATCCCCGCCTGCATCGAGCTGGGGTTCTGGCAGTTGCACCGGCACGAGTCCAGAGTCGCCCGCAACACCTTGATCGGCAACAGCCTCAAGGCCACGCCGGCGGCCTTCGACACGCTCTCCACCGGCCCGGGCCACCAGGTGCCGTCCGCCCTCACCTGGCGCACGGTCACCGCGACGGGCGAGTACGACAGCACGCACGAGTTCGTGGTGCGCCAGCGCTACGACTCCGGCGGCAGCACCCCCGGCTTCTTCGTGATCACCCCGCTCAGGCTCGCCGACGGCACCGGCGAGGTGCTGATCAACCGCGGCTGGGTGGCGCTGGGCAGCGACGCCACCAGCTATCCCTCGGTCCCGCCCGCGCCGTCCGGCCAGGTGACGGTGACCGGGCGGCTGCGCGCCGACGAGACCAGCGCGGCCAGCGGCATCCGCGACCGTGGCGGCCTGCCGGAGCACCAGTACATGCTGATCAACACCGAGCAGCAGACCAGGGCGACCGGCGCCACCATCCTCGGCGGCTACCTGGAGCTGGCGAGCACCTCGCCGGACCCCGGCCGGCAGGCCCAGCTGATCCCCGCCCCCGACCACTCCGACATCGGCCCGCACATGGCCTACACCATTCAGTGGTGGCTCTTCGCCTCGATGGTCCCGGTCGGCCTGTGGGTGCTGATCCGCCGCGAGGCCAAGGACCGCCGCACCGAGGCCGCCACCGCCGCAGCCGCAGCCGCCGCCGCGGCCGCCGGCGCCGACCCGGCCCCGGTCCCGGCCCCCGCCGGCTGACCTCCCGCGCCCGACCCCCGCACCCTCGCCCTCGCCCCGGGCCCGCCCTGCGGCAGGATGAGGGTCATGGATCTCGGACTGCAGGACAAGGTGTACGTGGTCACCGGCGCCAGCCGCGGACTCGGCTTCGCCGCCGCCCGCGCGCTGACCGCCGACGGCGCCCGGGTGCTACTGACGGGCCGTCGGCAGGACTCCCTGGACGCCGCCGTGGCCGCGCTCGGCGGTACCGACACACCCGACAGCCCGGCCGCCGCCCTGGTCGCCGACAACAACGACCCGGCCGCCGCCGAGCAGGTGGTGGCCACTGCGGTGCGCCGCTTCGGCCGCCTGGACGGCATCCTGATCAGCGTCGGCGGCCCGCCCGCGGGCCCCGTGCTCAGCACCGCCGACGAGACCTGGCGCACCTCCTTCGAGACGGTCTTCCTCGGCGCCCTGCGGCTGGCCCGCGCGGCCGCCGCCGCGCTCACCGAGGGCGGTGTGATCGCCTTCGTGCTCTCCAGCTCGGTGCGCGAGCCGATCCCGGGTCTGGGGGTCTCCAACGGCCTGCGCCCGGGTCTGGCGATGGCCGCCAAGTCGCTGGCCGGTGAGCTGGGCCCGCGGGGCATCCGGGTGCTGGGCCTGCTGCCGGCCCGGATCGACACCGACCGGGTCCGCGAGCTGGACGCCCTCGCCCCGGACCCCGCCGCCGCCCGCGCCGCCGCCAGTGCCCGGATCCCGCTGGGCCGCTACGGCACCGCCGAGGAGTTCGGCAACGTCGCCGCCTTCGCGCTCTCCCCTGCCGCCTCCTACCTCAGCGGCCTGATGATCCCGGTCGACGGCGGCGCCATGCACGCCCTGTGACCTCGCGCCCCGCGGCTCACCGCACCCGGGCGGCCCGCCTGGCCCGGCCGCGCGGGGGCCGCGGGTGGCGGGGCACCTCGGTCGGGGCCACCTGGATCCGCAGGTCCTGCGGCAGCTCGCCCTGGTGGGCGAGGGCCGCCGCCGCATGATCGAGCGGTCCGGCCCGGAACTCCCGCACCGCCCGCGTCACCCGGGCCCCCGGCTCCAGCAGCAGCAGCGCGCGCAACCGCAGCCGCTTGCCGCGCCCCACCAGGCGCACCCGGGCCGCCGTCACCTGCGGCACTTCCAGCGCCGCGTGCTGGACCGCCTCCGCCAGCGCCGCGCCGCGCAACCGCAGCCGCAGGCCGGGCACCCCGGGCGTGGGCAGCTCCAGTTCGGCCGGCGCCGGCCGGCGCAGCTGCGCCACCAGCCAGCCCAGCGAGAGCAGCGCCACCGCGGCGAGGCCCGCCACCACCGCCGGCCACCACCAGCCCCGGTCCCGCCAGCGGGTGCGCGAGGCGGTGCTCAGCACCGGCTGTCCCGGCGCGCTCAGCGGCCACCAGCTCGGCGGCCGCACCCCCAGGTGCCGGTACAGGTCCAGGCCGCCGGCCAGCACCAGCAGCGTGCCCAGCACCAGCACCAGGCCGACCAGCCCGAGCAGCAGCCGGTTGACGGTGGCTCGGCTCATCACCACACCTCCTCGGGAATCTCGCGCTAGTGCATCGGCGGCCGGTGCTTCGCCGGCCGGCCGCGCACCCGCAGCCCCGGCTCCCGGAGCAGCCCGATCGCCGCCAACTCGGCCGCGAGCACCTCCCGGGCGGCGGCCAGGTCGGCGCTGCCGCGCACTGTCACCCGCACCCGCCGCCGTCCCACCCGCACCCGAGCCGCCGCCACCATGGGCAGCTCCAGCGCCCGGGTCTCCAGCAGCGCCGCCACCCCGACCCGGTCGATCACCGTCCAGGGAGCCTGACCCAGCACCAGCCAGCGCCGCGCGCCGGAGGCCACCGCCAGCCACAGCAGCCAGCCGCCGAGCAGCAGCACCACGACCGCACCGCCGCGTACCCACCCGGAGTCCAGCGGCCGGGTGGCGAGCTGCCCAGCCAGCCAGCTGCGCCAGCTGCCGGGCCGGTGCCCGGCCCAGGACGAGGCCGCGTCGTAGAGCAGCGCCCCGCTGCCGGCCAGCAGCAGCACCGCGACCAGCGCGGCGGCCCTGGTCCGGGGCGAGCGCGGCGCCCGGTAGCCGGGCCCGCCCGGCCGGCTACCGGGGGCGGGCACCGGTTCCTGCGGTGCCCGCGGCTGCGGCGCGAGCTCAGTCACCGGACCCGCCCACCGGGTGCAGTCGCTCCACCACCACGACCACCTCGCCCGCCGGGATCCCGGTCAGCGCTCCGACCCGGTCGGCGACCGCCGCCCGCACGGCCGCCGCCTGCCGGGCCAGGTCGGTGGGGAACGGCAGGTCGACCCCCACCCGCACCCGCGCCACACCGTCCACCACGGCCACCGACACCCGCGGCTCCTCCCCCACGCGGCCCTGGCCCAGCGCACCGCGCGCCGCGACCAGGGCGATCCGGGTCAGCACCCGGTCGGCGATCCGCAGCCGGCCGCGCCGGGCCGCCGGGGTGGCCTTGCCGGTGTCCCGCCCCCAGCCCCGCTCCATCGCGGAGCCGACCGAGCCGCCCGCCCCCGCCGTCATCAGCGGCGCCGGTCGCGGCTGCGCAGCAGGTCGCCGAGGTCACCGAGATCGAGGTCGCCCTCCAGCACCCGCCCGACCACGAACCCCACCGCGCCGAGCACGGCGACCAGCAGGAAGGCCGCGAAGCCGCCGAAGTAGCCGGCGAAGCCCAGGGCCATGCCGGCGACCAGGCCGATGAAGGCGAGATTCAAGGTGAGCTCCCGAGCGGTGCGGACTTCGGTCGGACGGGCTGCTTACTGGACCCGGGCGCGCCGATCCGAGGAGGGCAGCTCGCCCTCCTCCTCGTCCGGCTCGTCGGGCAAATGGACGTCGTTGACGGCGATGTTCACCTCCACCACCTCCAGGCCGGTCATCCGCTCCACGGCGTTGATGATGTTGCGCCGCACGGTCGCCGCCAGCTCGGGGATCACCACCCCGTACTCGACGACCAGCGCGATGTCGATCGCCGTCTGCTTCTCGCCCACCTCGGCCTTGATGCCGCGCGAGATGCTGGAGCGCCCACCGGGCACCCGGTCGCGCACCGCCCCGAAGGTCCTGGCCAGCCCCGACCCGAGCGCGTGGATCCCCGGGACCTCCCGGGCCGCCATGCCGGCGATCTTCTCCACCACTCCGTCGGCCAGCGCGGTGCGCCCGCGCTCCTCGGCGGGAGTGCCGTGCTGCGCGGTACCGGGCTTGGTCAGGTCGGACGGTTTGGGGGTCTCGGGCATGGGAGTGCCTCCTGAAGGATGTCCCTAGCTATACCGCAATCTGTCCCAACTCTGACATTCCGCCACGAAACCCGCGCCCGGAGCGTGGCTCCGGAGCATGACAGTGGGGCCCGGCTCTCCCCCTCCAAGAGCCGGGCCCCACAGCATTGCGCGCCGGCTCAGCGGCCGGTCGCCGTCACTCGGGTCGCCGTCAGTCGCCGATCCCCGCCAGGTCGCGCAGCCGGCGGGCCTGGGCGGCCCGCTCGGCGGCCCGCTGCTCCTCGTAGGAGCGGTCGCCCGCGCCGAGCAGCAGCGCCTTGGTCTCGATCACGGCGTTGCGCGGCGCCGCCAGCAGCGCGGCGGCCAGCGTCCGCGCCGCACCGGGAAGCTCGGCACCCGGCACCACCTGGTTGGCCAGTCCGATCACGGCCGCCTCGGCGGCGGGCACCCAGCGCCCGGTGGCGCAGATCTCCAGCGCCCTGGCGTAGCCGACCAGGTCGGTCAGCGGCTTGGTGCCGGTCAGGTCGGGGACCAGGCCGAGCGAGGTCTCGCGCATCGCGAACTGCGCGTCCTCGGCGCAGATCCGCAGGTCACAGGCGAGCGCGAGCTGGAACCCGGCGCCCACCGCGTGCCCCTGCACCGCGGCGATGGTGATCACGTCGGGCCGGCGCCACCAGCTGAACGCCTCCTGGAACCCGGCGATCGCGGCGTCCAGCTCCTGGTCCGGGCTCGCGGCCAGGGCCAGGAAGTTCGCCTCACCCGGCAGCCCCTCGGGGGTGAACATGGCCCGGTCCAGACCGGCCGAGAAGGACACGCCCTCACCCTGGAGCAGCACCACCCGCACGGTCGCGGGCAGCTCGCGGCCGATCGCGGCCAGCGCGCGCCACATCGCGGGGGTCTGGGCATTGCGCCGCTGGGGGTGGCAGAGCGTCACCGTCGCGAGTTCGCCGTCGACCTCCAGGCGGACACCGGCCTGCTGCCACGCGTCCGGCGTGGCAGGGGTGGAGACGGGCGCGGTCATGGGCACCTCCGGCGCGGGTCGGGGCAGGCTCCAGCGCACTGCCCACTCATCTACCGGAGAGTAACTTACTGTCCCACGCCTTGGATACCGCCACCCGCGACGGCTCGCGGACATGACGATCGGCGGCCATGGGGGTCCCCCCGGCCAGAGGCTGGGGGAAGGTACCTGTCACGGTCGCCGATGCGTCGGGGTGTGCTGACGAACTGTCGGAACCTGGTGCCCGTATCGATCGACCGACCGGGAGGAAGGGCCGCCTTCCCGGCCTGACGATCCGTCAGGAACCGGCTGCCGCAGCAGCCTTGGCCTTTCCACGCGTGGCGCCACCGCGACCCCGGAGATTGACTCCGGACTCGCTCAGCATCCGGTGCACGAAGCCGTACGAGCGGCCGGTCTCCTCCGCGAGTGCGCGAATACTCGCGCCGGAGTCGTACTTTTTCTTCAGCTCGGCCGCGAGCTTCTCACGCGCGGCACCTGTCACCCGGCTGCCCTTTTTCAGAGTCTCGGCCACCCGTGCCTCCTCGTAGCTGTGCTCGGTCAGATTCCCATGATCACCCATCCCCAGCGTCCTGGCCACCCATTCGACAAGGTCTGTCCTGCGAAAAGGGCGCCGCCCGGGGGTGCCTTCCGCGCGTCGCGGCGCTCACCCTGGGTGTCCACGCCCCCGGCGGAATCCGCGTCGGCGGACGAAAGAGCTGATCAGCAGGGTCGACCCGGCGGTGAAAGCAGCAGGACCGAATTAAACGGAATCCGAGGCCCCGGGATTCCCGATTGGACATCGCTGATGAGAAAGGCTCGGCCGGATGCAGGAGCGTGTGTCTACAAAAGCCGAGCGCCCGCGACCGGTGGACCGGTCACGGGCGAGGTCAGAACGGTGATCCGCGACAACGCGCGGAAGTGAGCGGGAATCCGGCCGATCAGGGCCGGAGTCCCGCCGATCAGGCCAGCGAAACGAGATCGTGGTAGGCCGGGGTCCACAGGTCCTCGACGCCGTCCGGCAGCAGGATGATCCGCTCCGGCTCCAGCGCGTCCACCGCGCCCTCGTCGTGGGTGACCAGCACCACGGCACCGGTGAAGGTGCGCAGCGCGCCGAGGATCTCCTCGCGGCTGGCCGGGTCGAGGTTGTTGGTCGGCTCGTCGAGCAGCAGCACGTTGGCCGAGGAGACCACCAGCGCGGCCAGCGCCAGCCGGGTCTTCTCCCCGCCCGACAGCACGCCGGCCGGCTTGTCCACGTCGTCACCGGAGAAGAGGAAGGAGCCGAGGATCTTGCGGATCTGCACCAGGTCGGTGTCCGGCGCGGAGGAGCGCATGTTCTCCAGCACGGTGCGCTCGGGGTCGAGCGTCTCGTGCTCCTGGGCGTAGTAGCCGATCTTCAGGCCGTGGCCGGGGATCACCTCGCCGGTGTCCGGCTTCTCCACCCCGGCCATCATCCGCAGCAGGGTGGTCTTGCCCGCACCGTTGAGACCCAGCACCACGACCCGCGAGCCGCGGTCGATGGCCAGGTCGACGCCGGTGAAGATCTCCAGCGAGCCGTAGGACTTGGACAGGTCGCGGGCCGTCAGCGGGGTCTTGCCGCACGGGGCCGGGTCGGGGAAGCGCAGCTTGGCGACCTTGTCGGAGGCCCGCACCTCCTCCAGGCCGGAGAGCAGCTTCTCGGCGCGGCGGGCCATGTTCTGCGCGGCGACCGTCTTGGTGGCCTTGGCGCGCATCTTGTCGGCCTGCGCGTTGAGGGTGGCCGCCTTCTTCTCGGCGTTGGCCCGCTCGCGCTTGCGGCGCTTCTCGTCGTCCTCGCGCTGCTGCTGGTACTGCCTCCAGCCCATGTTGTAGACGTCGATGCAGGAGCGGTTGGCGTCCAGGTAGAAGACCTTGTTGACGACCGTCTCGACCAGCTCGACATCGTGCGAGATCACGATGAAGCCGCCCTTGTAGGTCTTCAGGAAGTCGCGCAGCCAGGCGATCGAGTCGGCGTCGAGGTGGTTGGTCGGCTCGTCCAGCAGCAGCACGTCGGAGTCCGAGAAGAGGATCCGGGCCAGCTCGACCCGGCGGCGCTGGCCACCGGAGAGGGTGTGCAGCTCCTGGCCGAGGATCCGGTCCGGCAGACCGAGCGCGGCGGCGATGGTGGCGGCCTCGGCCTCGGCGGCGTACCCGCCCTTGGTGAGGAACTCGGTCTCCAGGCGCGAGTACTTCTTCATCGCGTTGTCGCGGGTGGCGCCCTTGCCGTTCGCCATCCGCTCCTCGTTCTCGCGCATCTTCTTCAGCACGGTGTCGAGGCCGCGAGCCGACAGGATCCGGTCGCGGGCCAGCACGTCCAGGTCGCCGGTGCGCGGGTCCTGCGGCAGGTAGCCGACCTCGCCGGAGCGGGTGACGGTACCGGCGGCCGGCAGGCCCTCGCCGGCCAGCACCTTGGTCAGCGTGGTCTTGCCGGCGCCGTTGCGCCCGACCAGGCCGATCCGGTCACCGGGGGTGACCCGGAAACTGGCGGACTCGATCAGGACACGGGCACCGGCGCGCAGTTCGAGGGCGTTGGCGGCAATCATGGCTGGGAAAACTCCTGAAACTGGGCGGACCGGGGCGCGCGGACGGCAGCGCGGTCGGACACGGGGACGCGGCGGGGGTATGGGCGGTGCTGGGCGGTCCGGCACGGCAACGGTCCGCTGTTACCGACGCGGACCGATTGCCTCACCGACTGCCGCCGCTAATGCCCGAGGAGAACAGCCATGTGGGCCAGTCTACCGGGCGCGTCGGACGTCCCTCGATGAATTTCCGGCGGGCGGCAGCGCGGGCGGGCCGCGGGCCGGCCGGTTGCCGCCGGATCTCCGCCGGGCCGGCGCGGTTCGCGGGACCGGTCAGTGGGCGCCGCTGTCGCCACCCGCCACCGGGCAGCCGGCCTGCGGCTTGACCGCGGCGAACGGCTCCTCGGGGCTGCCGCACGGGATCGCGGAGGCGCCCTGGTTGGTGTCGAAGACCCTGCTGCCGAGCACCGGGCCGTCGTTGATCAGCACCTGGGCACCGTCCAGCTTGGTGAGCTTGACGGTCTGGCTCGCGTTGAGCACGTAGCCGGGCTGGTCCATCCGGAATCCGGTGATCGAGCCGGGCAGCGGGTGTCCGGAACCGGTCGTGCCGGTGCAGGTGCGCGGCACCAGCACGGCGCCGTCGGTGCTGACCGTGCCCAGCACGTTGAAGACGCAGCCGGCCTGCGGGCGGGCGTTGAACCGCAGGTCCCCGTCACTGTCGCGGAAACCCATGGTCAGGCCGGGGCTGAGCACCTGGACCCAGGGCTGGGTCTGCGAGGCGACCTGCACCGCGGCGGCGGCCCGGGTCAGCTCCAGCTGCTTGCGCTGGGCCGCGGTGCGCTGGTCGGCGCCGGGCTCCCCCTCGCCGTGCAGCCACTCCGCCAGGCCGGGCATCGCCCGGTGCCAGCGGACCTCGTGGTCGCTGATCTCCACCGAGGTGACCATGCCGTCGTCCCAGACGACTATCGCGCTCTGGCCGAGCAGGGTCTCGTGCAGCGCGGTGGCGCCGTCGCGGCGGTAGGACCAGAGCAGCGTGCCGCTCGACGGGTCGTAGGCCTCCAGTCCGGGGCCCACCCGGAAGTCCGGGACGACCGGGTCCGCCGACTGGGCGCCCACCGGGCTGGCCTGCGCGTTTCCGGGCGCCGAGACCTGGTCGCCGAACGGAACCGGGCGGTTGGCGTGCGCTGCGGCGCCCACGCCGAGCACCAGCAGCACCGCCATGGCAGGCAGGGCGGAGCGGGGGGTCAGGGTACGAAGCGGCTTCCAGGACACCTCGGGAGGGTACCTGGTGGGCGCTCGACCGTCAGCATGGCGGGGCCACCCCGCGGGCCTGCGGACAGATAACCGGACATTCGGCGGGGGTCGGTGGGCGGGGATTCCACCACCTCCCGCCGGGCCACCGACCCTGGCGGCCGACCGGAAACGGCTGACGATCGATCAAGACGATCCGGAGCACCAGTCGAGGTCGGCCAGGCTCGCGACAACTGTCCACTTTAGGGTGACATTCGGCTTTTCTGATGGCGCGCCAGCTTACTGTCGGTAGGTGGATGCCTACCGCTGGCGTCCGGCAGTCCATGAAGCGGGACTCGATCCGTGGTGGAGGAGAGATCATGCGAATCGGCCGACTGGCCTTGGCCGCCTCCGCCCTGCTGCTGCTCACCACGGCCGGGCTCGGCGTCGGTGGCGGCTCGCTCACCACCGCCGACCGCTGGCCGGGCGGCGACGAGGCGGCCGGCCCGAGCGCCCGGCCGCGCGCCGCGGCGCCCAGGCCGACCACCCGGCGGGCCACTCACGAGGTCCCGTTCGGCGCCTTCGTCGGCTCCTGGGACAACTACATTCCGCAGATCGCCAGGCTCTCCAACTGGCTGAACGGCGCCAACCTCCAGGTCGGCCACACCTATCTGGCCGGAAACAGTTGGGGCGACGTCGAGGGCGACACCAAGGTGCTGGCGCTCTGGTCGCAGTGGCGGCTGAGCGACCAGGGCCGGACGCTGGTGCTCAACGTGCCGATGCTGGTGCCCAACGAGGGCGACCTGCCCGACGACGAGGTCGCCGAGCTGCTGAACCAGGGCGCGCACGGCGCCTTCGACCAGCACTTCCTGCGGCTGGCCCGCAAGCTGGTCGCGCTCGGCGGCGGCGACACCGTGATCGTGCTCGGCTGGGAGATGAACGGCATCACCTACACCAGCCGGTGCGGGCCCGACCCGGCCGCCTGGAAGGCGTACTGGCGGCGGATCATCGGCGTGATGCGCTCGGTGCCCGGGCAGAAGTTCCGCTTCGACTTCACCCCCAACCGCGGCCTGGACGCGATCGCCTGGACCAAGTGCTACCCCGGCGACGACGTGGTGGACGTGATCGGCACCGACAGCTACGACCAGCCGGCCGGCGCGACCTTCGACGACTACGTGCGCGAGCCCTACGGCCTCCAGGACCAGGTCGAGTTCGCGGCCCGGCGCGGCAAGCCGGTCTCCTACCCGGAGTGGGGGCTGTTCCGCAACGGCGACAACCCCGAGTTCGTGCGGCGGATGGTCGACTGGATGCGCACCCACGACACGCTCTACCAGACCGTCACCGACTACTGCCCGCACGGCTTCTGGGAGTGCCGCAACAACCCGAGGTCGAGTGCGGTCTACCGGCAGCTGCTCGGCGGCTCCAAGGGCGCACCGGTGCCGATCGAGCCGCCGTGCCCGCAGCTGGGCCTCGGGGTGCTGCCGCCCCGGCCCGGGCTGCGCCCGCCGCTCTTCTCCCGGGGCTGCTCGGGCCAGGGGCAGCCCGGGAACCCGGACACCTCGGCCGCTCCGTCGCCGAGCACCTCGCCGACCTCGCTGCCGACCGGCGCGGCCACCTCGGCGCCGGCCACCTCCTCGCCGACCGGCGCGACGCCCGCCGCCTCCCCCTCGCCCGCCGCGCCGGCCACGGCCGCCCCGACGCCCTCCCCGGCGCCCTCGCCGTCCACCGGCACCCCGGCCAAGCCCTCGGCGACGCCGTCCGCCCCCACCTCACCCCCGCCGGCGATCAGCGGCTGGCGGTCGTTGGACGGCTGAGCAGTTCGCGCAGGCGGCGGACCGGCCCGCGCAACCTGGGCACGGCCGCCGCGCGGACCCGGGCCAGCGACAGCCGCACGCTCAGCGCGCAGGCGAAGTGGCGCGGCCCGAGCAGCAGCCGGTGGTTGTGCTCGCGGTCGGGGCGCCAGCGCTCCTTGTACGGCTCCTCGCCGCGCATCAGGCTTATCTCCGGGATGCCCGCACGCACCGTCTCCTCCAGCGAGGTGCCGAAGAGCAGGCCCGCGATGTCGATCCGCTCCCGCAGCCGCGGGTGCGCGCCGTAGAGGTAGAGGCCGGTGAAGGACGGGCAGCAGAGCAGCAGGTCCACCGCCATCAGCTCCTCGTCCAGGTAGTAGCGGTAGACCACCGCCTGGCCGGCCAGTGCCAGCGCGGCGGTGGACTCGCGCAGGTGGCCGGCGAACCGCTCGCTGACGTGCTCGGCGGTGACGGTGCGGCTCTGCCACTGCAGCGCGTGCAGCCGCAGCAGGTCGTCCATCGCCGGGCCAACCTCCTCGGCCGGCACCCGGCGGGCCACCACCCCGCTCTCCAGCAGCTTGCGCTGCTTGGCCCGGCTGCGCTGCGCGGTGCGCCCCGGCAGCCGGGCCAGCAGCTGCTCCATCGGGACGGCCGGCAGGTGCTGGCAGACCGAGTCGAGCAGTTGGTGGCGCCGACCGTGCCAGTGCGCGTACACCTGGTGCGCCGCCGAGCCGGGCCGCACCTCGCGCAGCTCCAGCGCCTGCCAGGGCAGGCGCAGCGGCAGGGCGCGGGCCAGCACGGCGGCGGCCTCGGCGGCGCAGGCGTCGTCGAGCAGCACGTCGGTGAAGTCGATCAGCCCGCCACCCAGACCGGTCAGCGTGCCGGTCCTGGTGCGCCGCAGGGCGGCGGCCCCGACCAGCACGCCGTCGCGGCGCACCAGCACCACCCGCAGCGCGCCGGGGCGGCCGTAGTTGTGCCACCAGGAGGCCTGCCAGGCGGCGGACTGGAACGGCGTGGCGGTCCGGCAGCGGGCGGCCAACGCCTCCCACTCGGGGGCGAGCCGGGTCAGCGCCTGCTCGTCCCGGTGTGTCTCGGCGGTCCACCGGAGCGCCTCGGGCGCCACCGGCTCCCCTGGGTCCCGGGGGGCCTGCGCCCCCGGACCAGGGTGCAGGACGGTCATGTGGTGCTCCCTGCTTTCTCGGTCTTCTCGGTCTTCTCCCGGCTCGGGGTGGGCACCGCGGCGACGGGTTCGGCGGCGACCGGCGCGGCGACGACGGGCCCGGCGACCGGCGCGGGCGCCGCCGCGGTGTCACCCGTCCCCCTGCGGCGGGCCATCATTGCCAGCGCCCCGACCAGCACCCCCGCCGCGCCGCCCACCGCGACGTCGAGCTGCCTGCTCGGCGTGGTCGGCTGGTCCGGATCGGCGGCGGCGGCCAGCGGCACCAGCTTGACGTCGGTCTCCTTGCTGCTCGTGTTGGCGAACGCGACCAGCGCCTTGGCCACCGCGTCGGCGGCCTTCACCGCCTGGTCCGGGTGCCGGCCGCTGCCGGCGATCTCGATCACCGGGGCGTCCGGCGAGGTGGTCCCGGTGACCTGGCTGGCCAGCTCGGCCCCGGTGCGGCCGGCATCCGGGGCCGCCATCGCCAGCACCTGCGGCTGGGCCGCCAACCGCCCGTACGCCTGGGCGAAGTTGACCGCGAGGCCGCTCTCACCGCCGCTCCCCGGAACCACCACCACATAGGAGTTGGCCGTGTAGACCGGTGGTGCGAGCACCGCGTAGCCGGCCCCCGCCACCGCACCCAGCGGGACGGCGGCGGCCAGCGGCCACCAGTGCCGGGCCGCCATCCGGACCCGACCGCGCTTCGCCTGCTCGGCCATCCCTTGCTCGGTCATCTTCCAGACTCCCTCCCGGCCGGGACGGGCCGCTCGGCCTGCCCCAACCGTTCGTACAACTCGCCCAGTCGGGCCGCTGTGCGGACAATGTCGTAGTGCGCCACGGCCGGTGGCCGGGGCAGCGGGACGGCGAGCGGCGACGGACCGAGCGCCAGCAGCGCCTCCTGGTAGGCCGCCACCGTCGACGGCAGCTTGCGGGCGCCGGGCGCGTCCGCGGCGGGCAGTTCCTCCAGCGCCGGACAGCCGCTGTGCAGCACGGGCAGCCCGGCGGCCAGCCCTTCGAGCACCGCCAGGCCGAAGGTCTCCTCCACCGAGGGCGCGGCCAGCACGTCCATCGCGCTCAACAGGTCGGGGACGTCGGCGCGTTCACCGATCAGCAGGACCCGGGCACCGACCCCGAGCCCGCGGGCCAACTCGGTCAGCGCGGCCCGCTCGGGCCCCTCCCCCACCACCAGCAGCACCACCTCGGGCAGCACGGTGAGCGCCTGCACCAGCACGTCGAACCGCTTGCCCGGCACCAGCCGACCCACCGCGCCGACCACCAGCGCGTCGGCCGCGATGCCCAGCCTGCGCCGCACCCCGGTCCGCCGGTCCCACGGCACGGCGAAGCTCGCCGCCTCGATGCCGTTGGGCAGCACCGCCACCCGCTGCGCCGGCACGCCCCAGTCGGACAGCGTCCCCGCCACCCGCCCGGAGACCGCCACCGTGGTGAGGCCCAGCCGCTCGGCCGCCAGGTAGAGCGACTTGACCCCGGTACCGACCGGCCGGCCCTCGATCGTCCCGGCGTGCAGCGAGTGCTCGGTGGCCAGCACCGTGCGCACCCCGGCCAGCCGGGCCGCCAGCCGGCCGTACAGGCCGGCCCGGTACAGGTGGGTGTGCACCACGTCGTAGCGGCCCCGGCGGATCAGCCGGACCAGCCGCGGCAGCACCGCGAGGTCCCGGTTGCCGCGCATCGCCAGCTCGTGCACGGTGACGCCCTCGGCGCGCAGCGCCTGCGCCACGCTGCCGGGGTTGGTCAACGTGGCCACCTCGCACTCGACCGACGGCGGCAGATGCCGGACCGTCAGCAGCAGTTGCTGCTCGGCGCCGCCCGCCGCCAGACCGGTGATGACCTGCAGCACCCTCATCGCCGCTCCCCTCTGCGCCGCAGCTCGGTGACCACGTCCCGCAGGCCGCACCGGCCGCGTTTGGCCCGCAGCCGCCAGGCGCCGTCACGGTCGCCCACATAGCAGCGGGGCAGCGCGAAGCGGCCGGACAGCGTGCTGTGGTCGATCGCCACCGCGTAGTCGTAGCCGGCCTCCTCGACCGCGCGGGCGGCCGGCTCGTCCACCGCGCCGTACGGGTAGCAGAAGCCGCCCACCGGGCCGCCGAGCAGCTCGCTCAGCGCCTGCCGGCTGTCCCGCACCTCCGCGCGCAGCAGCCTGGCCGGCAGTGCGGGCAGCGCCAGGTGGCTCATCCCGTGCGAGCCGATCTCCCAGCCGCTGTCCGCCAGTTCGCGCACCTGATCGACGGTGAGCAGCGGCTTGCGCGGGCCCTTGACGTCCCAGAAGTTGTCGCCGCCGAGCCGGTCGGCCACCACGAAGACAGTGGCGGTGAATCCGTAGCCGCGCAGCACCGGGACCACGTGCCCGGCGAAGTCGGCGTAGCCGTCGTCGAAGGTCAGCCCGACCAGGCGCTCGCGGCGGCCCTCGGCGCGGGCGCGCAGCAGCTCGCGGATGCTGACGCCGCGCCAGCCGCGGGCGGCCAACCAGCGCAGCTGGGCGGCGAATCGGTCGGGGCTGACCGTGAGCAGGTACGGGTCCTCCTCCTCGTCGGCCACCGAGTGGTACATCAGGATCCACGGCGCCCTGGGCCAGCGGCCGTCGGCACCGCCCTGACGCGGCAACTGCGGCCGCCGGATGAGTTCAGCAACCATCGGACACCGTTCCTTCCTCCAGGAGCTCTTCTCCTGTCGAACGCCGTCCCCCCGGTCCTGCATGTGCCCGCCGACCACGCGTCAGGGCGATCCCCTTGGCGAGCGGCCCGGTGACCTCCTGGGCGCCGAGCAGCGCGCCGACCGCCAGGTAGACGGCGAGCACCACGGCGGCGCCGGCCGCGATCGACGGCGCCTCGGCGTGGACCAGGCGGGCGGTCAGGGTGCCGGCCACCGCCGCGCCGCCGGCCGCCGCGAGCAGCCGGGCCTGGCCGGCCAGCACCTTGGGCATCCGCAGTGCGATGCCACGCAGCGCGAGCCCGCGCAGCAGCAGCACGGCGGTGGTGGTGATACCGGCCGCGTTGCCCGCGGCCAGCCCGAGCGCGCCGAACCGGTGGGTGCTGAGCAGCCCGACCGAGGTGGTGACGATCAGGCCGATCGCCATCGCGGCCACCGGGTACCAGTCGAGCAGCCAGTGGCCCGCCTGGCCCGGGCGCGGGTCGTCCGCGCGCCGCACGGCCGGGCGCATCGAGAAGAACGGCCGGACCATCACGCCGATCAGCGCCTGGGCCAGCAGCCCGCAGCTGTAGACCTGGATCACCTCGGCGGTGGCGGCCGTGTCGGCGGGACCGAACGCGCCGCGCTGGAAGAGCAGGGCGACCACGGGGTGCGCGCAGGCGATCAGGAAGGCGGTGCCCGCCAGCACCACGGCCGCCGCCTGCCCGAGGTCCTTCTCCACCCGGTCCCGGGCCGCCGCCAGGTCGCCGGCGGCCAGCGCCCGGGCGACCAGCGGGAAGGTCACCGTGCAGATCAGCAGGGCGGTGGTCATCGCCAACTGGGAGACCTTGGCCGCGTAGTTGAGGTGCGAGATGGTGCCGACCGGCAGGTCGGAGCCGAGCGAGCGTTCGATGAAGACCTGCGACTGCCGGGTGATGGTGAAGGCCACCACCGGCAGCAACGCCAGCGGGCTGAGCAGCAGTCCGCGCCCGCCCCGGGCGCCGCGCCCGCGCGCGGGGCGGCCCGAGCGCAGCGCCCGCAGGAAGGGCGCGATCAGCAGCCCGGCCATCAGCAGGCTGCCGAAGGCCACGCCGAGCGCGGCCGCCCGCACCCCGAGCACCAGGTGGAACAGGGTCAGCACCCCGAGGATGCCCAGGTTGTACACCACGTAGATGGCGGCCGGCGCGGTGAACCGGTGGTGGGCGCGGAGCGCGGCGCCCAGGTAGCCGGCCAGGCCGAACGGCAGCACGGTGAGGGCGGTGATCCGGGTGCAGGTCACCGCGAGCGCGGGGTCGGCCAGGCCGGGGGCCAGCAGCCGCACCACCTCGGGCGCCCAGAAGATGGTGGCGCCGGACAGCGCGCACAGGCCCCCCAGCAGCCAGGGCAGCGTGTCGGCGGTCAGCTGGCGCACCGGGTCGGCGCCCTCGGGCCGCTCCTCGCGCAGCACCAGGGCCAGGCTGAAGGCCGGGACCATGAGGAACGTCATCGCGTCCTCGATCAGCAGCGGCGCGGCGGTCTCCGGCACGGTCCAGGAGACCAGGAAGGCGTCCGTCCCCTCGTCCGCGCCGAAGAACCGGGCCAGCAGCAGGTCGCGCAGCAGGCCCAGTGCGGAGCCGGCCGCACTGAGCACGGCGGTGATCCCGAAGGCCTTGGCGAGGAAGGACGAGCCGCGGTGGACCGGATCCGGCGCCACCGGCGCCGCGGTGGGCAGTTCCTGACTGAGCGTCATGCCGCGGGCTCCCGCTCGGCGGGCAGCGCCCAGCAGGCCGCCACCCCCAGGATCACCGAGGTCAGCACGGTGGTGGTGCCGCCGATGTCGGCATAGAGGAAGTCGACCAGCACCCAGCAGAGCAGCCCGAGTGCCGCCGGACCCGCCGGCCCGGGGCGACGCAGGCAGCCGAGCAGCAGCGCCAGGAAGAGGCCGCCGTACGCGACGATGCCGACCAGGCCCTGCTCGCAGAGCACCAGGAAGTACATGTTGTGCGGCGAGAGCAGCGGCTCGCGCTCGAAGCCGATCGTGGAGTCGGCCGCGTCGCTGCCCGAGGAGAGCCGCAACGGGGCGTGCGAGTCGCGCAGTTGGGGGAAGCTCTTGGGTCCGGCGCCGGTGGCCGGATGGTCGGCCCAGATCGCCCGGGCGGTGGCCCACAGGTCGTAGCGGTCGCTGACCGAGTGGTCCTCGTTGCCGCCGGAGACCGAACCGATGCTGCTCAGCCGCTCGGTCACGCCACCACCGCCCGCGCCGAGCCCGCCGACCAGCACGATCGCCGCCGCCAGCCCCAGGCCCGCCCAGCGCAGCGCGAGCCGGGCGTCCGCCTTGAGCAGCAGCACGGCGGCGGCCACCGCGGTGGCGATCCAGCTTCCCCGGCTGAAGGAGACCGCGAGCGGGAACACCAGGAAGGCCGCGGCGGCCAGCAACCCGCGCCGCCACCAGCTGCCTTGACGCTCCATCAGCCCGAGCGCCAGGGCCGCCAGCAGGCCGAAGCTGACCACCCCGGACATCGCCATGATGTCGAGCGCGCCGAAGGTGCCCACCGCCCGGATCGGCTCGCCGGTGTAGGAGGCGCCGGTGCCGGTGAGGTACTGCTCGGCGCCCAGGCCGCCCTCGATCAGCGCGGCCAGCACGAAGGCGCCGAGCACCAGCCGCAGGTCGGTGCGGTCGCGCAGCGCGGTCAGCACCGCGGCCGGGACCAGCACGAAGATCTGCACCAGGCGGATGAAGCCGGTCAGGCTGGCGGCGGGGTCGATCGAGGTGATCGTGGCGGCGGCGGCCGCCACGACCACGCCGCTGAGGAGCAGGCAGGCGGACCGGCTCAGGGCCGGCGGTCGCCCGCGCAGCAGGTCCACACCGAGCAGGCCGACCAGCGCGAGCGAGGCCAGGTCGGCCGGGGTGATGTGGACGGCGGCGGTGACGTTCTTCTCACCGGTGGGGACGCAGACGAGCAGGACGGTCAGCGCGACCAGCAGGCTCGGCCGCCGCAGCACGGCGGTGACCGCCGCGCGCGGCAGGGCGGTCGGCGGCAGGGCGGTCGGCGGCCGGCTGGTACCTAACGTGGGGCGCGGCGCAAGGGTCAGGGCCACGATGGTCAGCTCCCGTCCGGGCGGAGCATCAGCGCGGCGGTGCGCAGCAGGACCTTGACGTCCTGCCAGAGGCTCCAGCTCTCGATGTAGCGGTTGTCGAAGCGGGCCCGGTCCTCGATCGAGGTGTCCCCGCGCAGCCCGTTGACCTGGGCCAGGCCGGTCAGTCCGACCGGGACCCGGTGCCGGTCGGCGTACTCCGGGTAGGCCTGGCTGAACCGCATCACGAAGTACGGGCGCTCGGGGCGCGGGCCCACCAGGGTCATGTCCCCGCGCAGCACGTTCCACAGCTGCGGCAGTTCGTCCAGCGAACTGCGGCGCAGCAGCCGGCCGACCGCGCTCATCCGGTGGTCCTGGGAGATGTTCCAGTGGGTGGCCGACTCGTGCTCGTCGGCCGGGCGCAGGGTGCGGAACTTGAGCAGGGTGAAGACCCGGCCGTCCACGCCGGTGCGCTGCTGGCGGAAGAGCACGCCGGGGCCGGTGTCGAAGCGCACGGCCAGCGCGCAGGCGGCCAGCACCGGGGAGATGGCGATCAGCCCGAGGGCGGCGGCGGCGATGTCCACGGCCCGCTTGACCAGCCAGCCGGGCCGACGGCGCGGCGGGCGCGACAGCCGCAGGCAGGGGTAGCCCCACAGGTGGTCGGGCAGCGCCCGGGCACCGGCGCCCGGTGCGGCGTGCTCGCGCAGCGCCGGGACCAGCCAGACCTGGCAGCCGAGCCGGATCGCGTCGCGCATCGTGCCGGCCGTCTCCGCCTCGTCGGTGGCGCCGGCGGTGGCGATCAGCCGCACCACGCCGTTGCGGCGCACCTCGCGCTCCAGCGCCTCACGGCCGCCCAGCACCGGCACCGGGGAGTCGCCGGGCAGCAGCACCGGGTCCGGGTCCAGATAGCCGATCGGGCGCATCCCGTACTCCGGGCGCTCGCGCAGCGCCGCCGTCACCCGCTGGCCCAGCGCACCCGCGCCGAGCACCAGCACGGGCACCGGGCGGCGCCGGTGCAGGCGGCGCAGCAGGCCGTAGACCATCCCGCGGCCGAGCGCGGCCAGCGTGGCCAGCGCGGTGAGCAGGGCGAGCAGCCGGGCCCAGCCCAGCGGGCCGCAGGACGGCCAGGCGCCGGGCAGGCAGCCGGAGAGGGTGACGGCGAAGGCGAGCGCGACCGCCGCGCGGCCGATCAGCGCGGGCAGTTCGTCCAGGACGGAGGGGGTCATCCTGGTGCGGTAGAGGCCGCCGGCCAGGTTGAGCGGCAGCAGGACCGGCAGCAGGGCGGTGGCGGTGCTCATCGGGTAGCCGGATTCGGCGGTGCAACCGACCGCGCTCGCGCAGCAGGCCAGCACGTCGACCACGAACAGCGCGGCGGGCAGCGCCACCGCGGAGCGCAGGCCCCGGCGGTGGCGGCCCAGCTGGGTCGCCGCCCGGGACTGCGAGGGCCGGCTCGGCCGCTCCAGCAGCTCGGTCGCCAGCCGCCGGCTGTCGGCCGCGACTCGCCCAGGCCGCGGCACGCTCTCGTGGTCAATGGTCATCAGCGCACGAACTCCCCTGCTGTGTGCCCTTGGTGGCGGATCCCGGCACCGGGTGCCCGGCACCGCGGAGCCCGGTTCCGTGGGCGCGGTCCGGGTAGCACCTGCTGCCGCGTGAGCGGTGAAGGTTCTCGACCACCTGGGCGGTCAAGGTTCTCGCACAATTGGAACGGAGCAGGCAAAATCAGACATTACCGAATGTCTGCTACATTTCCGGAAGCTGACTTGCCATGTCATTCCACCCGCCCATTAATAGGAATTTCCGATTTGATCGCTGGGCGCGACCAGAAAGGGTGAGCGGCGAGGGCCACCCGGGGCAACGCGCACACCCGTACGGGCTGTTGGGCACGCCTGTCCGAAAAGGGCGAGAAGAGCCACCAAGCGGAAATAACGCGTCCGTACCCGATCGGAACGGCCTGCTTTTCACTGCCTGAGAAACGATCAGATCCGCGCGGGGACACGGGGAGTCGACTGGCCTCCGCTGATCGACTTCTGATAGAGATCCGACACGCGCGCGACCATCGTGCGCACGTCGTGCCGGGCCGCCACCCACTCCCGGGCGGCCGCCCCCCGGCGGGCGCACTCCAGCGGATCGGACAGCGCCTCGGCCAGCGCATTGGTCAGCGCCGCCGGGTCCTGCACCGGGATCAGCCCGGTCTCCCGCTGCTCCGGCGGCAGTTGCTCGCGCGCGCCGGGCACCTCCGCCACCAGCACCGGGCGGGCCATCGCCATCGCCTCCAGCGGCGCCAGCGCCATGCCCTCCCAGCGCGAGGGCAGCACCACCAGGTCGGCCGCCGCCAGCCAGGGCCGCGGGTCGAGCACCTCGCCCGCCAGCTGGACCCGGTAGGGCTCCGGCAGCGCCCGGGCCTGCGCGGCCAGCGCCTGCGCGTCCGGACCGCCGCCGACCAGTGCCAGCCGGGCGTTCGGCACCCGGCGCAGCACCGCGGGCCAGCAGGCGAGCAGCAGGTCCTGGCCCTTCTGCCGGCACAGCCGCCCCACGCAGACCGCCAGCGGATCGGACAGGTCCAAGCCCAACGAGAGCCGCGCGGCCCGGCGTTCGGCCGGTGTGTGGTGGCCGAGGTCCACCCCGTTGGGCACCACCGCGAACGGCGCGCTGATCCCGGCTGCCTCACCGTCCAGCCTCTCCTGCTCGCTGACGCAGAGCACGCTGGTGGCCCAGCGGGTCGCGTACCGCTCCCAGCGGGTACTGGCGGTGGCAAGCGCGCCGGTGGCGGCGGCGAAGGACCAGGCGTGCGGCTGGAACACGGTGGGCAGCCGGCCGCGCAGCGCCAGGCGCCCGGCCAGGCCCGCCTTGGCGCTGTGCAGGTGGACCAGGTCGGGCGCGGCCGTGCGGACCAGTCGGCGCAGCCTGGCGGTCTCGGCCGGCACGCTCGCACCCGGCGACCGGCGGGCCGGCCACTCCAGCGGCTCGGCGCCCGCCGCCGTGGCCCCGGCGGCCAGCCGGCCGCCGGGCGGGCAGGCCAGCAGCACCCGGTGGCCGGCCGCCCGCTGCCCGCGCACCAGGTCGGTGACCACCTGGGCCACGCCGCCGTCGACGGGCTGGGACACGTGAAGGATCGTCAGATGCACGGCCGCGAGCCTAGGGTGGCGCGGCGCGGCGGACCGCCTGCCGTCACTCCCCCGGGGGCGCGGTCCACTCGTACGGGCGGGCGGGTCGTACGGGTGTCCGCGTTGTTCGGATCTCCGGCCGCCGGTGGGCCGGTGGGCTGCTCACTTCGGGCGGGCAGGCCCTTACTTCAGGTGGTCGGCAAGCCGGCCGAGCACCTCGTCGTGGATCCGGTTCAGGCCCTTGGGCGCGAAGGTGCGCTCGAAGAAGCCGCCGATGCCGCCGGCGCCCTGCCAGGTGGTCTCGATCGCCACGGTGGTCTGCCCGGTGCCGGCGCCGGAGACGGTCCAGGTGATCACCATCGAGGAGTTGGCGTCCTTCTCCACCAGGGTGCCGGCCGCGGGGGCGCTGACGGTGAAGAGGCAGTCGCGGATCCGCTTCTCGGTGGCCTGCAGCTTCCAGTGCACCTGGGTGCCCGCGCCGATGCCGCCGGCCCGGACCTCGTACTCGCTGTACTGCGCGGGCAGCAGGGTCGGCCGGACGGTGGTGTAGTCGGCGATCGCCTCGTACACCTGCTCGGGGGTGGCGGAGTAGGTCCGCTCGGTGCGGGCGTGGACCTGGGCCATGGGTGGTGCTCCTTCGGTGGGCGTGGTGGTGCGCGTCGGGCCACAGCTTAGGCTGGCCGGGTGCCCTCACAGCTGACCCGGGTGACCGCCCTGCACTACCTCGCCCCGCTGCGCGCCGGCGGCTCGGTGCCAGGCATCGTCGAGACCGACGACCTGGGCACCTACGTGGTCAAGTTCACCGGCGCCGCACAGGGCCACAAGGCGCTGGTGGCCGAGGTGATCGTCGGCGAACTGGCCAGGCGGCTGGGCCTGCGGGTGCCGGAGCTGGCACTGGTCGACTTCGACCCGGCGGTCGCCGAACACGAGCCGGACACCGAGATCCAGGACCTGCTGCGCGCCTCCACCGGCCTCAACCTGGGCATGGACTACCTGCCCGGGGCCCGCGACTTCAAGGCCGCCGCGCCCGCGCTGCCCTCGGTGGATCCGCTGGAGGCCGGACGGGTGGTCTGGCTGGACGCGCTGACGGCCAACGTCGACCGCACCCGTGCCAACCCCAACCTCATGGTCTGGCACCAGCGGCTCTGGCTGATCGACAACGGCGCCGCGCTGGTCTTCCACCACCGCTGGTCCGCCGCCGACGCCGCGGTCGAGCGCGCCTACGACCTCAGCGGCCACGCGCTCGGCGGCTACTCCCCCGACCTGCCCGCCGCCGACGCCGAACTCGCGCCCCTGGTGACCGAGGAGCTGCTGCGCGAGGTCCTGGCGCTGGTGCCCGAGGAGTGGCTGACCCCCGAGGAGGACGGCTTCGCGGACGCGGCCGAGCTGCGCGAGGCGTACGTCCGGCACCTGGCGGCCCGGGCGGCGGCCTCCGCGCACTGGCTGCCGCGCGAATTCGCCACCGAGGAGCAGCTGCGCCACGCCGAGGCCGCCCGCGCCCGGCGCGCCCAGGCCGGGCGGCCCGCCTGGCTGCAGCAGGTGCCCGACCTGCACGGGGAGCGCTGAGCACCCCGCGCGGGGTACGTCAGGCAGCCGCGCGGTCGTAGGCGCGCAGGGTGAGCAGCGCCGCGAGGGTCACTCCCGGGCGGGCCTCCAGCTGCGTGGTGGCGGCCCACTGCGCCCAGGTGATCGGCCAGCCGCCGTCCTCCTGCTGGCTGTCGGCCAGCTGGCGCAGGCTGCGGTCGAACTCCTCGTCGCTGAACCAGGCGCGGGCCAGGCTGTCCGGCCGCGGCGCGTAATGGTGCGGCAGGTGGAACTCGCCCGGCGCGTAGCCGGGCGAGAGCACCGCCTGCTCGGGCCGGTCCGGGTCGAGCAGCACGATCCGCTGCTCGCGGACCAGGGCTCCCAGCCGCTCGGCCTGCTGCTCGGCCCAGGCCCGGTCCGGCGTCCCGTCCAGGAAGGCGAGGGCGGCCTCGGCCTCGTACGGGTGCGTCCGGTCCAGCCGTTCGACGGCGGCGCGGCAGAAGGCGGTGGCCGCCGTCAGCCAGGGGTGCTCGATCCCGGCGCGGAGCAGCGGGCCGGCGCTCAGGCCGGTGCCGAACAGGTCGCCGGGCGGGTTGTCGCCGACCGCCAGCCAGGGCGGGTGCGGGTAGGAGCGCAGGCTGGGCAGCACCGCCGGCACCCCGCCGTCCGGGCCGGCGCGCCGCGCCAGCCAGTCGCAGATCCGCCGTCCGCGCTCGCCGTCCAGCGCACCGGTCTCCGCGAGCACCCGCAGCGCGGCGGGCACGGTGATCGGCTGGGCGGCCGGGCCCCGGACGTCCGGGTCCAGCCCGAAGGCGTAGCCGCCGTCCGCGCTGCGGTAGGCATCCAGGGCGGCGACCACGCCGCCGGGGTCGGGAGCGGATGCGTCGCCGAACTCACCGAAGAGGAAGGCGAAGCGGCGCTGTTCGAGCACCCGCCCGGAGGTCCAGATGAAGCGCGCGGCGTTACCGATCACGGTGTCGTTGATCCAGGCCATGGCCCGACCGTAAGCCGCCGCCCGTCCCACGGCCGAGAGCGAAACGGCCTTCCGCCGGGGGAGCCGGGTTCTCCGGAGCCACCGGGCCCGGCGCCGGGCACCCGGCGCCGGGCGCGAGGCCGCAGGCGGGCGAGGACAGCGTGAGGACGGCGAGTCCGAGCACGTAGCCGCGCCGCCGGCCGTGGGTCTCGCCCAGCCGGGCGCCGGTGAGAGCTTCGAGGACGTCTTCGACGAATCCATCCCCGGAGCCATACATACCAGTAGGTACAGCTACTGCCCCAAGCGCACCGGCGGCGCCGGCCGATCATCCCGTAGGCTGCTGACCTGCTCCGAAGCCAGGTGACCATGGGGGATGTATGGCGAAGTTCCGGGCGACCGTCACGTTGCCGGCTGCCGCGCAGGACGATCCGCTGGCGGCGATCGCGGCCGCGATGCGTCCCTTCGACATGAACGTCGATCCGACCACCGATGGGGACGGGTTCAACCCCCAGGGCGAGTGGGACGGGTGGCAGATATCGAGCTACGACAACCTGGTGGTGCTCCCCGAGCACGACGGGGACCCGCGGCTGATCCACCAGGCCGTGCGGCCGAACGGCGAACCCCGGCCGCGTGGTTCGCTGCGGTGCGACGGCGGTCCGCGCGGGCTGCTGGACCTGGACGGCATGCGGGACATCAGCGCGGCGGACGCGGCGGCCACCTGGGCGGTGTGGGCCCGGTTCGCCGCCCGGCATCCACCGGCCGAGCCCCGTTCCGCGTTCCTCGCCCGCTACGGGGTGGACCCGGACGCCGCCTCCCCCGACCTGGAGCGGGCCAAGCGCGAGCACCTGGCCCAGCCCCTGGTGCAAGCGCTGGCCCAGTACGCGGTCACCGGCGGCGACGAGCACTACCCGAACAGCTTCGTAATGCACGACCCCGTCGCGCTCTTCTCCGGCAGCGAGCAGGAGTACGTCGAGCGGGCGGCGGCGGTCGCGGTGCCCACCGCCGCGCTGCTGACCCTCGACGGCCAGTGGGCCGACCAGTGGAACGCGCGTCCACTGGGCGAGGTTCGCCCGGGCGAGTCGGAGGGCGCCGCGTACTGGCGGCTTGCCGACGCCTACCTGCGCGGGCTGCCCGAGGACGCGCTGCTCGTGCAGCTCCTCTGCCACTGCTGAGCCCGCTGCCACTGCTGAGCTCTCTGACGCCGGAAGTCGAAGGCGGGACAGCGTAGTTCGAGCCGCGCGGTACCGTGGTGACATGACCCTGCACCATCCAGAGCGCGATCAGATCCGGATCGACAGCGTCCTGTCGGCCCTGGGCAGTCCCCTGCGACTCGCCGTGATCCGGTTGCTCGACGGCACCGGTGAGCACAACTGCAGCAGCGTGCTGCGCACCCTGAGCGTGCCGTCGAAGTCGACCATGACGCACCACTGGCGGGTGCTGCGCGAGAGCGGGGTCATCCGACAGCGGCCCGCCGGACGGGAGCACCTGCTCTCGCTGCGCCGCGAGGACCTCGACGCCCGCTACCCCGGGCTGCTCGACGCCGTGCTGAGCGCGATGGGCTCCGACGACGCGGTCTGCGCCTGACGTGGTCGACTTCCTCCTGCAGGACAAGGCGCCCACGTCGTCGAGTAGTTGAGGTCAGTAGCGCCAGCGGGTGGCTGCGGCCAACTCTTCCGGGCTGTGGTCGGCGAAGAGGTCGATCTCGCCCAGCCGCACCGCCAGCACCGCCTCGTAGAGCGGATCGCCCATGGCCTCGCGCAGCACGCCCGAGGTGCGGTATTCGGCCAGTGCGTCGGTCAGGGTGGCGGGCAGCCGCGGGACTTCGCCCTCCGGCAGCAGCGCCGGGTCGTCGGGGGTCTCGGTGGGCAGGGCCCGGCGGGCGTCCACTCCGGTGAGGCCGGCGGCGAGGACGGCGCCGAGCAGGAGATACGGGTTGGCGGCGGCGTCGAAGCACTTGAACTCGGCGTTGGCGCTGCCCGCGCCCTCGCCGGGCGGGCCGGGGATCAGGCGGAGTGCGGCCTCGCGGTTCTCCAGGCCCCAGCACTGGAAGGCGCCGGCCCAGCGCTGCGGGAGCAGCCGTAGGTAGCTGGCGGGGCTGGGCGCGCCGAGGGCGAGCAACGCGGGGAGCTCGGCCAGCACGCCGGCCAGGAAGGACTCGGCCTCGCCGGTGAGCCCGTAGGGCCCGGGGCCGCCCTGGGCGAGGTTGCGCCCCTCGCGCCAGAGCGAGAGGTGCAGGTGGCCGCCGTTGCCCACGCCGCCGGGCTCGACGGCAGGGGCGTAGGAGGTGCGCAGGCCGTGCCGCCGGCCCACCGCGCGGATGGTCTGGCGGGCGAGCACGGTGGTGTCGGCCGCGCCCAGCGGGCCCTGCGGGGCCAGTGAGAGCTCGAACTGGCCGGGGGCGTACTCGGGGTGGAGCTGCAGCACGGACAGGCCCTGCTCGTCGAAGGCGTGCAGCAGGTCGCGCAGGTAGTCGGAGAGGTCGACCAGACGGTGCAGGCCGTAGGCGGGGCCGTGGGTGGGGTAGACCGGCGGCTGCTCGGGGGCGGCGTCCAGCGCCGCCACCCACTCGATCTCGATCCCGGCGCACAGGTCGAGGCCGCGCAGGTGGGCCGAGCGGATCATCCGCTGGGCGAAGCGGCGCTGGCAGCCGGGGTGCACGCTGCCGTCCTGGGCGTACCGGTCGGCGGGGGCCCAGGCCCAGCCGGGCTGGGCGGCCAGCCGGGTCAGCCGGGCCAGGTCCGGGATCAGCCGCAGGTCGCCGACCGGGCCGCCGATGTGGCGGCTGGTGGTGATCGAGTCGTCCACCAGGAAGACGTCGAAGGAGGGAGCGGCGCCGACGCCCCAGGCGGCGGCCTGTTCGAGACGACGGACCGGGACGGTCTTCACCCGGGTCAGGCCGGCGTTGTCCACCCAGCTGAGGATCACGCCCTCGACCCCCTCGGCGGCGAGGCGGGCGGCCGCCACCCGCCCCTGGGCGGCCCGCTCGGCCCGCAGCTCGGCGGTGAGCGGTTCGTCGCCGCGCGGCGGGGCCTCGGTGAACGGGCCGGCCTGCTCGCCACCCCGGGCCGCCCCGCGACTGTGGGATTCGGCCCGGCGGGAATCGCCCTGGTGGGATTCGGCCTGCTCAGCCGTGGTGGTGCCCATACGACCCATGGTGTCGCGCGGTTCGGCGCCCGGCCATTACCCGCAGGAGTGGTTCTGCCTTCCGGAAGCTGACGGTCCGTCGGATGCGACGGTGATCACCCGCACCGGGCTCGGCGGACCCCTTCCGGCGTCCCGGCAACTTCGCTACAGTGACCGCACGCACCACCGCCGGGCTTCGGGAGCCGCACCGGCGGGCCACCGCGGGTCACGCCGGCGGCGGGTGCCACTTCTGCGTCATTCACCAGCCGAGCCGCCTGATCCCAGGGGCCGTGCTGGCCTGCGGAGATCTCGCGGTACGGCCGGAGCGGACCGGCCCGGCCCGGGAGCCGCACCTCACCCCCGTTGACGCCCAGGCGCGCCGAACCGCGCGCCACCCCTCGGTGCGCCGAACCGTGCGCCACCCACGCAGCCGTCGCGGCGGAAGCCGCCAGTGCGCCGTCCCCGCACGCCTGCGCCCGTTCAGCCAACGCCCCGGTGCGGCGCCCTGCGCCCACGGGCTGCCTCGCCCGTTCCCGGCCGCCGCCTCGGCAGTCCCGGTCGGGCCTCCCGAAAGGACCAGCAAACAATGCAGGCTCCCGACTCTGCCAGCAGCAGCACCACCGCGCAGCCCTTCCCCACCGTCGCGGTGGTGGGCCTGGGCACCATGGGCGCCGGGGTCGCCGTGGCGATCGCCCGCACCGGCCGCCAGGTGATCGGCATCGAGGCCGACGCCGCCGACGCCGCCCTGGCGCTGACCCGGATCGAGTCCGCCACCGCCCACGCCGTGGAGCGCGAACGGCTCACCGCCGAGGAGCGCACCGCGCTGCTCGCGCTGATCAGCGTCGGCGCGCGGCTGGACGCCGCCGCCGCGGCCGACCTGGTGATCGAGGAGATCCCCGAGCAACTGGAGCTCAAGCGCGACCTGTTCGCCGAGCTGGACCGGATCTGCCCGCCGCACACGGTGCTGGCCACCGGCACCACCTCGCTCTCGGTCACCCGGATCGCCGCCGCCACCGCCCGCCCGGACCGGGTGCTCGGGCTGCACTTCTTCAACCCGGTGCACGCGATGAAGCTGGTCGAGGTGGTCCGCACCGTGCTGACCTCCGGCCAGGTGGCCGAGGAGGCGGCCGGGTTCGCCCGCTCGCTGGGCAAGGAGCCGGTGGCCGCCGGCGACCGGGCCGGTTTCGTGGTGAACGGGCTGCTCTTCGCCTACCTCAACCAGGCGGCGGCGATGTACGAGTCCAGGTACGCCACCCGGGAGGACATCGACGCGGCGATGCGGCTCGGCTGCGGCCTGCCGATGGGCCCGCTCGCGCTGCTCGACCTGATCGGCGTGGACACCGCCCGCACCGTGCTGGAGGCGATGTACGAGCAGTCCAGGGACCGGCTGCACGCCCCGGCCCCGATCCTGGGGCAGCTGGTCGCGGCCGGTCTGCTCGGCCGCAAGACCGGTCGCGGCTTCTACACCTACGAGGCGCCCGGCTCCTCCAGGGTGGTGGCCGAGGCGGGTGCGGGCGCCGTCGCGAAGGTCGCCGGGCGCCCGGTCGAGCGGGTCGGCGTCTGCGGTTCCGGGACGATGGCCACCGGCATCGCCGAGGTCTTCGCCAAGGCCGGCTACCAGGTCACCCTGGTCGCCCGCAGCCAGGAGAAGGCGGACCGGGCCAAGTCCCAGCTGGCCCGCTCGCTGGCCCGCTCGGTGGAGAAGGGCCGGATCACCGAGGAGCAGCGCGAGGCGGCGCTCGCCCTGGTGACGCCGGTCGCGCAGCTGACCGGCCTGGCCGAGGCGGACCTGGTGCTGGAGGCGGTGGCCGAGGACCTGGCCGTCAAGCGCGAGCTGTTCGCCACCCTGGACAAGATCTGCCGGCCGGACGCCGTGCTGGCCACCACCACCTCCAGCCTGCCGGTGATCAGTTGCGCCACCGCCACCGAGCGGCCGCGCGACGTGGTCGGGATGCACTTCTTCAACCCGGCGCCCGCGATGAAGCTGGTCGAGGTGGTCTCCACGGTGCTGACCGCCCCCGAGGTCACCGCGACCGTGCTGGAGGTCTGCGCCAGGGTCCGCAAGCACCCGGTGGAGTGCGGCGACCGGGCGGGCTTCATCGTCAACGCGCTGCTCTTCCCCTACTTGAACGACGCGGTGCGGATGCTGGAGGAGCACTACGCGACGGTGGACGACATCGACACCGCGATGAAGCTGGGCTGCGGCTACCCGATGGGACCCTTCGAACTGCTCGACGTGGTGGGCCTGGACGTCTCGCTGACCATCGAGCGGGTGCTGCACCAGGAGTTCCGCGAGCCGGGGCTGGCCGCGGCGCCGCTGCTGGAGCACCTGGTGGCGGCCGGCTGCCTGGGCCGCAAGACGGGCCGTGGCTTCCGCGACCACGCGCGCCGATGACCGGCACCCAGGGCGGCGGCCAGGAGCCCACCCGCCCCGGCCCCCCGCGCTCGCTGCGCCCGGTCTGGGACGAGGCAGCCGTCGCGACCCGCTGGCCCCGTCCCGCGGTGACCCCGGCGGCCGCTCCGGTGCGGCGCCCGGTGCAGCCGACGGCGCCAGGAGCGCTCCCCCAGGCGTGTAGCGTTCCAGCCATGGATGCGGAACAGTCAGCCACCGAGCGGATCGGGCGCACCACCGCGGTCGCCGAACACGCCCCTGGCAACCGCCGGGCCGCCGCCCAGCGCCAGCAGATGCGCCAGGACCTGGCGGCGGCCGCGATGGAGCTGTTCGCCACCCAGGGGTACGAGGAGACCACGGTCGACCAGATCGCGGCCGCCGCGGGGGTGGCCCGGCGCACGTTCTTCCGCTACTTCCGCTCCAAGGAGGAGGCGATCTTCCCGGACCACGACGACACCCTGGTCCGGGTGGCCGACCTGCTGGCCAGCGCCGAGCCCGAGGAGCACCCGCTGGACGTGGTCTGCCGTGGCATCAAGGAGGTGCTGCACATGTACGCGGCCACCCCCGGTGTCTCGGTGGCGCGCTATCAGCTGATCCGCCAGGTGCCGGCGCTGCGCGAGCGGGAGATCGCGGTGGTGGCCCGCTACGAGCGGCTGTTCACGCGGTACCTGCTCGGGCGGTTCGACGCTGCGGTGGGGACGGGTGCGCAGGGCGCGGCGATCCCGCCGGGCTGGCAGCACGGCGGGGACGACGACTCGATGCTCGCCGAGGTCTCGGCGGCGGCCGTGGTCGCGGCCCACAACCACGTGCTGCGCCGCTGGCTGCGGGCCGGCGGCCACGGGGACGTGGAGGCGCAGCTGGACCACTCCTTCGAGGTGATCCGGGGGACCTTCTGGGCCACCGCGCCACGCGGGGTGCGCCGCCGCGGCACGGTTGTGGCACCCGGTGCCACCGGGGGTGCCGAGACCGTACGGGAACCGATGGCCGCGAGTGCCCTCAGTGCCACCCCGGGCGGTGAGGTGGTCATCACAGTGGCCAGGACAGACGCTCCGCTGGAGCAGGTACTGGACAGCATCAAGGCCGCGCTCAGCCGCTGAGCACTGGATAACCGCAGGTCATAAGGCCCATCCCGAGGCTCGGGGTGGGCCTTTCCGCTGCCTCGGAACAGACCGGAACACGGTCACGGCGGGCTCAAAAATCATGGCACCCAGTGTCTTTACGAGTGGCACAGGGTGCCAGTAGCTTGTTACTCACCAGTCGCGGCGCCGCGGCTCCCCACCTCGGCGCGCCGCCGTCCGGCGTCCCCACACCCCGGGGGCTAGCCCGTCCGTCCAAGACCCCCAGCGAAGCCGGTGTCCGCTCCCGGCTCCCCCAGACGCCCTGTGCGCCCTCACAGGTACGCCTTCGGAGGCAGCCATGAAGGAAATCCTCGACGCGATCCTCAGCGCCGACAGCGTGGCGGCGGACTTCGCCGCGCTGAAACTGCCCGAGTCCTACCGGGCGGTGACGCTCCACAAGGACGAGGAGCAGATGTTCGCCGGGCTGGAGAGCCGGGACAAGGACCCGCGCCGCTCGCTCCACCTCGAAGACGTCGCGGTGCCCGAACTGGGCCCGGGCGAGGCCCTGGTGGCCGTGATGGCCAGCGCCGTCAACTACAACACCGTCTGGTCCTCGATCTTCGAGCCGGTCTCCACCTTCGGCTTCCTGGAGCGCTACGGCCGCCTGTCCCCACTGACCAAGCGCCACGACCTGCCCCACCACGTGGTCGGCTCCGACCTGGCCGGCGTGGTCCTGCGCACCGGCGCCGGCGTCAACGCCTGGAAGCCGGGCGACGAGGTCGTCGCCCACTGCCTCTCCGTCGAGCTGGAGAGCCCCGACGGCCACGACGACACGATGATGGACCCCGAGCAGCGGATCTGGGGCTTCGAGACGAACTTCGGCGGCCTGGCCCACCTGGCCCTGGTCAAGACCAACCAGCTGATGCCCAAGCCCGCACACCTCACCTGGGAGGAGGCCGCCTCCCCCGGCCTGGTCAACTCCACCGCCTACCGCCAGCTGGTCAGCCGCAACGGCGCCGGCATGAAGCAGGGCGACAACGTGCTCATCTGGGGCGCCAGCGGCGGCCTCGGCTCCTACGCCACCCAGTACGCACTGGCCGGCGGCGCCACCCCGATCTGCGTGGTCTCCAGCCCGCAGAAGGCCGAGATCTGCCGCGCCATGGGCGCCGAGGCGATCATCGACCGCAGCGCCGAGGGCTACAAGTTCTGGAAGGACGAGAACACCCAGGACCCGCGCGAGTGGAAGCGCCTGGGCGGACGGATCCGCGAGCTGACCGGCGGCGAGGACGTCGACATCGTCTTCGAGCACCCGGGCCGCGAGACCTTCGGCGCCAGCGTCTACGTCACCCGCAAGGGCGGCACCATCGTCACCTGCGCCTCCACCTCCGGCTTCATGCACCAGTACGACAACCGCTACCTGTGGATGTCGCTCAAGAAGATCGTCGGCTCGCACTTCGCCAACTACCGCGAAGCCTGGGAGGCCAACCGCCTCATCGCCAAGGGCAAGATCCACCCCACCGTCTCCAAGGTCTACTCCCTGGAGGAGACCGGCCAGGCGGCCCTCGACGTCCACCACAACAAGCACCAGGGCAAGGTCGGCGTGCTCTGCCTGGCCCCCGAAGAGGGCCTGGGCGTCCGCGACCACGAGCTGCGCGCCAAGCACCTGCCGGCGATCAATCGGTTCAGGGACATCTGATGACGGACCGTCAGAACCGTGACCGGCCCTGGCTGATGCGCACCTACGCGGGCCACTCCACGGCCGCGGACTCCAACGCGCTCTACCGGCGCAACCTGGCCAAGGGCCAGACCGGCCTCTCGGTCGCCTTCGACCTGCCCACCCAGACCGGCTACGACTCGGACCACGTGCTGGCCCGCGGCGAGGTCGGCCGGGTCGGCGTCCCGGTGGGCCACATCGGCGACATGCGCGCGCTCTTCGACGGCATCCCGCTGGAGCGCACCAACACCTCGATGACCATCAACGCCACCGCGATGTGGCTGTTGGCGCTCTACCAGGTGGTCGCCGAGGAGCAGGGCGCGGACATCACCAAGCTCACCGGCACCACCCAGAACGACATCGTCAAGGAGTACCTGTCGCGCGGGACGCACGTCTTCCCGCCCGGGCCGTCCATCCGGCTGATCACCGACATGATCGCCTTCACGGTGGCCGGGATCCCCAAGTGGAACCCGATCAACATCTGCAGCTACCACCTGCAGGAGGCCGGGGCCACCCCGGTGCAGGAGATCGCCTTCGCGATGTGCACCGCGATCACCGTCCTGGACGCGGTGCGCGACAGCGGCCAGGTGCCCCAGGAGCGGATGGGCGAGGTGGTCGGCCGGATCTCCTTCTTCGTCAACGCGGGCGTGCGGTTCGTCGAGGAGATGTGCAAGCTGCGGGCCTTCGGCCGGCTCTGGGAGAAGGTCACCCTGGAGCGCTACGGCATCCAGGACCCCAAGCAGCGCCGGTTCCGCTACGGCGTGCAGGTCAACTCGCTCGGTCTGACCGAGGCGCAGCCGGAGAACAACGTCCAGCGGATCGTGCTGGAGATGCTGGGCGTCACGCTCTCCAAGGACGCGCGCGCCCGCGCCGTCCAGCTGCCCGCCTGGAACGAGGCGCTGGGCCTGCCCCGGCCCTGGGACCAGCAGTGGTCGCTGCGGATCCAGCAGGTGCTGGCCTACGAGTCGGACCTGCTGGAGTACGACGACCTGTTCGCCGGCTCGCACGTGGTCGAGGCGAAGACCGCCGAACTGCTGGCCGGTGCCGAGGCGGAGATCGCCAAGGTGCTGGCCATGGGCAGCAGTCAGGGGCGGGAGGGCATCATCCCGGCCGTCGAGTCCGGCTACCTGAAGTCCGCGCTGGTCGCCTCGCACGCCGAGCGCCGGGCCCGGATCGAGAGCGGCGAGGACAAGATCATCGGGGTGAACTGCTTCGACACCACCGAGGAGAACCCGCTCACCGCCGACCTGGACGCCGCGATCATGGTGGTCGACCCGGCCGCCGAACAGGGCGTGCTGGACAGCCTCGCGACCTGGAAGGCCAACCGCGACGACGCGGCGGTGCAGCGCGCGCTGGCCGAGCTCAAGGCGGTCGCCCGCACCGAGCGCAACCTGATGGCCGCCACCCTGGACTGCGTGCGGGCCGGGGTGACCACCGGCGAGTGGGCCTTCGCGCTGCGCGAGGTCTTCGGCGAGTACCGGGCCCCCACCGGGGTCGGCGGCGCGCCGGTCGCGGTGCCGGCCGAGCCCGGCGGCGAGCTGGCGGCGGTGCGCGCGGCGGTCGCCGCCACGGCGGCCGAGCTGGGCACCGCCAAGCTGCGCCTGCTGGTCGGCAAGCCCGGCCTGGACGGGCACTCCAACGGCGCCGAGCAGATCGCGGTGCGCGCCCGGGACGCCGGCTTCGAGGTGGTCTACCAGGGCATCCGGCTGACCCCCGAGCAGATCGTGGCGGCCGCGGTGGCCGAGGACGTGCACTGCGTGGGCCTGTCGATCCTCTCCGGCGCACACGCCGAGCTGGTCCCCGACGTGCTGCGGCGGTTGCGCCGGGCCGGGGTGGAGGATGTGCCGGTGATCGTGGGTGGCATCATCCCGGCAGCGGACGGTGAGGCCCTCAAGGCCGCCGGCGTCGCCGCCGTGTTCACCCCGAAGGACTTCGGCATCACCACCATCATCGGCCGGATCGTCGACGAGATCCGCCTGGCCAACCACCTGGCCCCGACCAAGGAAGAGACCCTCGCCTCATGACCACTGCCCACCCGTCGCCCGCCGCCACCCTTCTTTCGAGCGGCTCCGCCGCCGCCCCCAACCGCCTGCGCCCGCGCCGCTCCTGCCTCGCCGTCCCCGGCAGCAACCCGCGTTTCCTGGAGAAGGCCCAGGGCCTGCCCGCCGACCAGGTCTTCCTCGACCTGGAGGACGCCTGCGCCCCGCTGGTCAAGGAGAGCGCCCGGCACAGCATCGTGGACGCGCTGAACAACGGTGACTGGGGCAAGAAGACCAAGGTCGTCCGGGTCAACGACTGGACCACGCACTGGACCTATCGCGACGTGATCACCGTGGTCGAGGGCGCGGGCCCGAACCTGGACTGCATCATGCTGCCCAAGGTGCAGGACGCCGAGCAGGTCAAGGCGCTGGACCTGCTGCTCACCCAGATCGAGAAGACGATGGGCTTCGAGGTCGGCAGGATCGGCATCGAGGCGCAGATCGAGAACGCCAAGGGCCTGATCAACGTCGACGCGATCGCCACCGCCTCGCCGCGCCTGGAGACCATCATCTTCGGCCCGGCCGACTTCATGGCCTCGATCAACATGAAGTCCCTGGTGGTCGGCGAGCAGCCGCCCGGCTACAACGCCGACGCCTACCACTACATCCTGATGCGCATCCTGATGGCCGCCCGCGCCAACGACCTACAGGCGATCGACGGCCCCTACCTCCAGATCCGCAACGGCGAGGGCTACCGCGAGGTGGCAGGGCGGTCCGCCGCGCTGGGCTTCGACGGCAAGTGGGTGCTGCACCCGGACCAGGTCGCCGCGGCGAACGAGATCTACTCGCCCTCCCAGGAGGACTACGACCACGCCGAGCTGATCCTGGACGCCTACGACTGGTGCACCTCGGAGGCCGGCGGCTTCAAGGGCTCGGCGATGCTCGGCGACGAGATGATCGACGAGGCCAGCCGCAAGATGGCGCTGGTGATCTCCGGCAAGGGCCGCGCGGCGGGCATGGAGCGCACCAGCAAGTTCGAGGCGCCCGTCTCGGCGCAGGCCTGAGGAAGGGGGATCCACGATGCAGTTCGGACGCACCTACGAGGAGTTCGAGGTCGGCGCGGTCTACAAGCACTGGCCCGGGAAGACCGTCACCGAGTACGACGATCACCTCTTCTGCCTGCTGACCATGAACCACCACCCCCTCCACATGGACACCAACTATGCGGAGAAGACGACGGACTTCGGTAAGAACGTCGTCGTCGGCAACTACATCTACTCGCTGCTGCTCGGCATGTCCGTCCCGGACGTCTCGGGCAAGGCGATCGCCAACCTGGAGATCGAGTCGCTGCGGCACATCGCGCCGACCTTCCACGGCGACACCCTGTACGGCGAGACCACGGTGCTGGACAAGTGGCCGTCCAAGTCCAAGGACGACCGCGGCATCGTCTACGTCGAGACCAAGGGCTACAAGCAGGACGGCACCGTCGTCTGCGTCTTCCGCCGCAAGGTGATGGTGCCGACCGCCACCTACACCGCGGCGCGCGGCGGCGAGCAGCCCGGCCGCCCGACCCCCTCGGCCTGACCCGCCGCACCACCATGCCCCCGGTCAGGGGCCGCCGTCATCGGTCCCTGGCCGGTCCAGGGGGCTCCGCGGACGTCACGCTTCGCGGAGCCCCCGACCCCTCCCCCCTGAGTCATCACCCCCAGAGCATTCGGAGCCGCACGATGGGACGCCTCGCACAGACCGACGGCCTCACCGAGATCCAGCGGGACATCCTCGCCACCGTGCGGGACTTTGTCGACAAGGAGATCATCCCGGTCGCCACCGAGCTGGAGCACAAGGACGAGTACCCCGCCGCGATCGTGGAGGGGATGAAGCAGCTGGGCCTGTTCGGCCTGACCATCCCCGAGGAGTTCGGCGGCCTCGGCGAGTCGCTGCTCACCTACGCCCTGGTGGTCGAGGAGATCGCCCGTGGCTGGATGTCGGTCTCCGGCATCGTCAACACCCACTTCATCGTGGCCCACATGATCAACGCCCACGGCACCCAGGAGCAGAAGGAGTACTTCCTGCCCAGGATGGCCGCCGGCGAGATCCGCGGCGCCTTCTCGATGTCCGAGCCGGGCCTGGGCTCGGACGTCTCGGCGATCAGCACCAAGGGCGTCAAGGACGGGGAGTTCTACGTCCTCAACGGCCAGAAGATGTGGCTGACCAACGGCGGCACCTCCACCCTGGTCGCGGTGCTCTGCAAGACGGACGAGGGCGCCGACACCCCCTACCGCAACATGACCACCTTCCTGATCGAGAAGACGCCCGGCTTCGGCCCGAACCCGACCGTCCCGGGTCTCACCGTGCCCGGCAAGATCGAGAAGATGGGCTACAAGGGCGTCGACACCACCGAGCTGGTGCTCCAGGACGTACGAATTCCGGCCAACCGGATCCTCGGCGGCGTCCCCGGCAAGGGCTTCTACCAGATGATGGACGGCGTCGAGGTCGGCCGGGTGAACGTGGCCGCGCGCGGCTGCGGCGTGGCCCGGCGCGCCTTCGAGCTCGGCATCTCCTACGCCCAGCAGCGCTCCACCTTCGGCAAGAAGATCTCCGAGCACCAGGCGATCCAGTTCAAGCTGGCCGAAATGGCCACCAAGGTCGAGGCCGCGCACCAGATGATGGTGATGGCCGCCCGCAAGAAGGACAGCGGCGAGCGCAACGACCTTGAGGCGGGCATGGCCAAGTACCTTGCGTCCGAGTACTGCAAGGAGGTCGTCGAGGACTCCTTCCGGATCCACGGCGGTTACGGCTTCTCCAAGGAGTACGAGATCGAGCGCCTGTACCGCGAGGCGCCGATGCTGCTGATCGGCGAGGGCACCGCGGAGATCCAGAAGATGATCGTCGGCCGCCGCCTGCTGGAGGAGTACAAGCTCGCCGAGTAGCGGCCACCCGCAGGGTGGGCCGCCGCTGTCCCGGGGCCCACCCGCAGGGCTGAGAGATGATTCACGGATCTTGACGGTCTCTTGGGAACCGACCACCGGGCCGCTACGGTCGTATACATAGCGCGTGTGCTCCGGCACGGTAGGAGACAGTTGAACGAGCAGGCGGGTTGCCCACCTACCACCTGCTCCCGATAGCATCCACCGGGACAGCAGCTGTCCCCTTATCACCCGATCCCCGCGGTTGGCCCCCGTGCAGGCCAAGATCCCCCGCGATAAAGGTCTTCGATGCCCATCAGCCCGTCCCCACGCTCCTCCGTCACGGAACGCGATGCCCTCGCTCCCGAGACGGCCGGCCGGCGACCCCGCGTCACCATCGCGCGCGGAGCCACCCCCTGGTTCGTCCCGACCCTGGCCACCGCGGCCCTGACCACCGCTCTCACCAAGCGGAACGGCAAGTGGGCCCTCGCGGCGGTACCGACCTGCGCGCTCAGCGCGGGCATGCTGTGGTTCTTCCGCGACCCCGAGCGCGAGATCGGCGCCGGCAGAGTGATCTCGCCGGCCGACGGCGTGGTGCAGAGCATCGACGCCTGGCCGGACGGCCGCACTCGCGTGGCGATCTTCATGAGCCCGCTCAACGTGCACGTCAACCGGGCGCCGCTGCCGGGCACCGTGACCTCCGTCGAGCACATCGCCGGCGGCTTCGTCCCCGCGTTCAACAAGGACAGCGACCGCAACGAGCGGGTCGTCTGGCACTTCGACACCGAACTCGGCGACATCGAGATGGTGCAGATCGCCGGCGCCGTGGCGCGTCGCATCGTGCCCTACGTGCCCGCCGGTACCAAGGTCGAGCAGGGCGAGCGGATCGGCCTGATCCGCTTCGGCTCCCGCGTCGACACCTACCTGCCGCCCGGCGTCGAGGTCGGCGTCGAGGTCGGCCAGAAGACGACCGCGGGGGTGACACGCCTTGACCGTGACTGATCCCGAGACCCTGGTGGGCATCGGCGACTCGGAGGAGACCGAGCTGCGCCGGCGCCGCTGGGCGCGCGACCGCGAACTACGCGCGCCGCGCTCACCGCAGACCCTGTCCACGGCGGACTTCCTGACCCTGGGCAACGCCGTCTGCGGCTTCCTGGCGATCTACTCGATCACCACCAACATGCTCATCCCGCACATCAGCGGCACCGGCGACGGCACCGGCGGGATGATCCGGCACGGCGCGGCCACCGCGGTGACGCTGCTGCTGCTCGGCTCGATGTGCGACCTCTTCGACGGCCTGGTGGCCCGCAAGCTGCGCTCCTCGGCGCTGGGCGCGGAGCTGGACAACCTGGCCGACCTGATCAGCTTCGGCATCGCGCCCGCCTACTTCGTCGCCGTCTGGGGCATCGTCGGTGGCTCGGGCGGGAACGGCCAGGGCCTGTCCGCCTTCATCGCGCTGACCGTGCTGCTCTCGGTGGTGCTGCGGCTGGCCCGGTTCTCCGCGGTGAAGATGCGCCCCGGCGTCTTCCAGGGCATGCCCTGCCCGATGGGCGCGATGACGGTGATCGCCATCGTGCTGCTCGACCCGCCGTTCCTGGCCGGCCTGCTGGCCATCTTCGGCGTGGCCTACCTGATGGTCAGCAAGGTCGAGTACCCCAAGCCGCAGGGCCTGCTGGCCACCGCCACGCTCGCCTGGATCGTGGTCTCGATCGGCTGCCTGGCCGCCTGGGCCGCCGGTCTGCCCGGTGGCGACGTGCTGATGCACATCGGCGCCGTCGCCCAGATCGCGCTGGCCGCCATGGCCCCGCTGCTGGTGATCCGCCGCAAGGTCGGCCAGAAGGTCGGCGACGTGCGGGCCCGCCGCGCGGAGTCCCGCGGCTGCTGATCCGCCACCCGCCAAAGACCGCGGCCCCCGATCCGGACGGATCGGGGGCCGCGGTCTTTGCGGTGCGCGTAGGTGTGCGCGTCGTTGGTGCGCGTCGTTGGTGCGCGTCGGTGCGGCCGACGGCCGCCGGGGTCAGGCGCCGCCGTGGTGCACGCTGAACGCCGAGCGCCGGGCGGCCCGGGCCACCGCGGCGTCGGGGTGCACGCTCGCCACCGCGGTGAGCACCGAGGCGGCGCGCGCGTGGCCGGACTGGCGGGCCCGGGCGAACAGCCGCACCGGGTCACCGGCGCTGGCCCCCTCCACGTGGCCGACCAGCAGCTCGACCTCACCGTGGTCCAGCACGGCGGCGGCGGTGTCCACCCAGAGCCAGGCGGCGTCCTCGGCGCTCAGCACGTCGGAGGGCACCACGCCGTCCTCGTCCAGCTGCTCGGCCAGCCAGAGCAGCGCGTACGGGCGCAGCACCGGCTCGTCGATCGCGGTCCGCACGGCCTGCTCGGCGGTGCCGCCGGCCACCCGCAGCGCCTCGAAGGCGAGCCCGCGCAGCAGCGCGTCCTCGCCGCGGGCGGCCTCCAGGAGTTCGTGGACGGCGCGGTCCACCGGGCGGGCGGCCACCCAGGCCCGGTACTCGGCGCGGGCCGGGCCCGGGGAGTAGTGGGCGCAGGCGTCCAGCAGTTCCAGCGCGCTCTGCTCGATGTGGCCGGCGGCGGTCTGGGCGACCGTGCAGATCTCCTCCAGCTTGGCGCGCACCGCCCAGTGGCCCAGCGAGGAGAGCTCGGCGGCGTCGGAGGCCCGCACCACGGCACCGACGGCGGTCAGACCGTCCAGCATCCAGTCCAGCACGGCCGCGATGTCGGAGGGCGCGGGCGGGGTGTCGATCTGCGGCTCGCGGCAGGTGCCGCGCACGGCCGAGACGGCCGAGGCCGCGTGCGGGACCGGCGACAGGCTGGCGAAGCCCGGTCCGGCGCCGTGGCGGCGCTCTGCCCCGGCCTGGTGGCCGGGAGGTGCCCCCAGGCCCCGCCGCAGCAGCTCCATCAGCTCGCTCTCGGCCACCGGACCGTCCACCAGGTGCAGGAAGGAGAGCAGCTGGGGGGCCTGGTCCACGGCCTGCCCGGCGAGCACCGCGAAGACGCCGCGCAGCGCGGCGGGCGGCACCGGGGCGAGCAGCGTCCAGGCGTCGAAGAGCGCGGACCAGCCGCGCAGCACGGCCTCGTCGTCGTGCTCCCAGGCGTGCAGCCGCCAGCCGGGGGCCGCGCCGCCGTCCCGCGGCTCGACCAGGCCCACCAGCAGGGCCTGGCCCCAGGCCTTGGCGGCGGCGCCGACCGTCATGGCCAGCGCGCGGCCGGCCGCCCGGGCGTCATCGGGGAGCAGTTCGCCGCGCTTGTCGACGGTCTCCAGCTCACCGGCCCAGCGCGCGATGCGCACCGCGTCGGTGAGCATCAGGCGGGCCAGCGGGGCGAGCTCGGCGGGGCCGGGGAAGCCCTCGGGCACCGGGAGCCGGCCGCGGCCGGGGGCCGGCTTGGGCGGGCGGCGGCGGGGGGCGGCGGGGCGGCCCGGCTGCGTGCCGTCGGCGCGGCGGGTCGTACCGGGTAGACGGGTCACCGTCGCGCCGGTACCCGTGGTCGGCGGGAGCGGGGCATCACGGTCGCGCGGATTCCGAGACGTCACGCCGTGCAGTCTTCCCCGTGTACGGGGCTTCTGTCACATCGAGTTCGGCGCGTCTTCGACGGACTGGGGTAGCCGGCCGGGCGGACTCGGGGCAAGAGTGGCCAAACCGGGCCCAGGGACGGCCGCGTGACTTGTGCACGACACTAGTGGGGGGCACGGACCGTGGTCAAGGGGTGACCCAGTGCGCGCACCCGGGCCCGGCGGCCGCGGGCGACCCGCGGCCCTGGCGGCCGGCTCAGAGCAGCGGCGTCAGGAAGCGCCGCAGCCGCTCCTCGTACCCGTGCGGGTCGGCGTTCCACAGCGCGGCGTGCCCGGCATCCGGCACCGGGTACAGGCTTACCAGGTCCGAGCGGCGGTCGGCCAGCCGCTGGGCGGCGGCGAACGGCGCCACGGCGTCCTGCGGGCTGTGCAGCAGCAGGGTGGGCGCGGCCAGCTCCGCGCCGTCGGCGATCCTGGCGAAGGCCTCCTGGTCCACCCCGGTGCGCGCCTCGGCCGACCAGGCCCCCAGCTTCCCGGCCAGCGCGCCCTGCACACCGGACCGGGCGGCCACCCCGCGCACCGAGGCCGACCAGTCGAGCACCGGCGAGTCCAGCACCAGGCCGGCCACCGACGCCCGGTACTCGGAGCGGGCGGCGGTCTGCAGCACCGTCGCCGCGCCCACCGACCAGCCGTAGAGCACGATCCGCCCGGCGCCCGCCTCCTTGGCGAACCGGACCGCCGCCTCCACGTCGTGCCACTCGGTCTCGCCGAAGTGCCCGATGCCGTCCGGCGAGGCCGGCGCGCCCTGGTCGCCGCGGTAGCTGACCACCAGCGCGGGCAGGTTGAGCCGCTTGAGCACCGGCAGCACGGGCAGCGCCTGACGGCGGTCGGCGAGCCGGCCGTGCACCGCGATCACCCAGGTGCCGCGGACCGCCGGCACGTACCAGGCGGGCAGCCCGCCGAGCTCGCCGTCGACGATCACGTCCATGTAGTCCAGGCCGCAGGCCGAACCCGGGTCACCGCGCAGCACCCGGGGGCTCAGCTCCACCTCGGTGCCCGCCGTCAGCGGGCCGCCGGCGGTCAGCTCCAGGCGGCGAGTGACGCTGCGCGGGCCGGTGCGCAGCACCTGGCCGACCACCGCGTGGCCGCCGGGCCAGTCCAGCGCGTAGCGGCCGCGGCGCAGCCCGGCCTGAGTGCGGGTCAGGCTCACCTCGTGGGCGCCGACCTCCAGCACCCGCAGCGCGGGCTCGCCCTTGAGAGCGCCGTCCTCGGCGAGCTCGGGGCGCAGGCTCAGATCGGCGACCCGGCGCCCGATCAGCAGGACGGCCGCACCCGCGGCGGCGGCGACGGCGGTGGCTGCGGCGACGGCGGTTCCCCAACGCATGGCTCTCCCGGACTTGGTGACGGCGGACTTGGTGACGGCGGCCTCGGTGACGGCGACCTCGGTGCGACGGCGTCCACGGTGACGGCGGCGTCCACGGTGACGGCGGACACGACCTTCCCAGTCCACCGCGCGCCCTACCGTCCGGCCACCGCAGCACCGCCGTCCGGGCACCTCGGGCACGCCCCGGACGCGGCGGCTCCGGTGTGAACAGGCTGTCGAGGCGTTCGGGAGACTCTGTTCCGATCCCATGGGTCGACCGGGGTGTCCGGGCAACCGTCAGGGTCGGCTGTTACGGTGCCCTCTGAGCTTTGACACACGCCACGGGGGCACGAGCATGTCGCAAGAGATCCAGGTCAGCACGGTTCGACGGCAGGACACGGTCCTGACCGGTCGACGATGAGCACCAAGCGGGCCAAGAAGCCCGCGTCCCGGCTCACGCTGGTCTTCCTCGGAGCGATGGCCGACGTCACCCTGCTGCCCTGTCCGCTGATCTGGCACGGCAAGGCCGGTGCTCCCGCCGCGTGGGCGACCGCCGTGGTGCTCGGCACCGCCGTGCTCGCGGCCGTGGCCGTGGTGGTCGGAGTGTGGCGGCCTTCGCTGTCCCGCGCGGCTCGGGTGACGGCGGGAAGCCTGCTCGCCTTCGGCGCCGTACTGACGGCCCTGATCGGCTTCGACCTTTTCACCGGCAACTCCGGAATCGCCACCGCGGGCCTGCTGCTGCTCGGCGACGCGGCCGTCCCGCTGGCCCTGCTCTGCGGCCAGCTCCTCGGCTCGCCCGACCAGCGCTCCTGACCCCTTCCAACCCGGCGTCCTGACAGACGGTCGGGTCAGCATGGAGATCATCTTTTCATGAGCGACATCCTGCGCGATCTTCAGCAGATGAACACCTTTCTGGGCGAGCTCACCGGTGCCCTCGCCCAGGCCCGGGACGTCCTCCCGTCGCGCTCCGAAGGCACCGACCGCAGCGGCACGGTGACCGTCGTGCTCGGGCCGGACGACCTCCCCCGCAGCATCGACGTGGCCTCGAACTGGCAGCAGCGGCTCTCCGCCGCCGAGCTCGGCGGTGCGGTGGTCGAGGCGGGCCAGGCGGCCTCCGTCGCGCGGCTCTCGGTCTGGCAGGAGCGCGAGGGGCAGGCGCTCTGGGACGCCGTCCCCGACCAGCTCCCCCACCCCGACGCACCGTCGCCCGCCGAGCCGGCCCCCGTGGACCTGACCCTGTTGCTGGGCGACCTGAGCCAGGTCGAGCCGCGCCCGCTGGACGTCCTGGTCGAGGACACGCTGACGGCCCTCGACCAGGCCGGCACGCCGGCCTCACCGGTCCAGGGTCGCGGCGCGGACCAGAACGGCCGCCTCACCCTCGTCCTCTCCCCGGCCGGGCTGGCCGCCTGTGACGCGGACGAGCGCTGGCTGGCTGCCCAGAGCTCGGGCGAACTCAACCGCGCGCTGGCGCAAGCGCTCTCGCACGCGCACAGCGACCTCGCCGCTGCCGTGCAGCGGTCCAAGGGCCAGGCCTCCGGTTCGGACGCGCTCCTGCGCGAGGCCCTCGCCCTGCTCATGGACCCGCGTCGGCTCGCAGACTCCTGACCCACCCCACGCACGGATACCGGAGGTACCGGCACGATGGCCGACGACGGCTTCAAGGTGACCACTGACACGCTCCGCAAGGAGGCCGGGATCTGGGACCAGCAGAGCGACCAGCTGGGGAAGATCAACGCCTCTGTCGGCTCGATGGCGACGGACCGCATCCAGGCGGGCGTCTTCCAGATCATGGTCAGCGCCTACATGGAGGTCGTGAACGCGGTCCAGGGGCGCACGCAGGAAGGGCAGACGAACCTCAAGGGCATCGCCAACGGGCTGCGCAAGGTCGCCGACTCCTACGACCACACCGAACAGCAGAACAAGGCCGCCGTCAGCGGCATCGGCACCAAGTGAAACGGGGCGAGTGACGTGGCGTTCGACGCGAATCAGTACCAGGGCACGGTCGACAAGCTCAACTCGGGCATCGGCGACCTGTCGGCCAAGCTCGACTCCGTGCCCGGCAAGGCCAACGACGCCGCCAACCAGTGGTGGGTGCCGGACTGGCTGGCCGACAAGGTGATCTGGTTCGGGCGCAAGCTCTGCGAGGTCGGCTCCTGGATCCTGAACAAGATCAAGGAGTGCCTGGAGGGCGTCGCCGCCCCGATCTACCTGGCGATCCACGGCTTCCAGTGGGAGAGCCTGCGCGGCCTGGCCAACGGGGTCACCGGTGAGCTCCAGCCCGCGATCCTCGGCACCACCGACGACTGGAAGGGCCCGGCTGCCGACGCGTACACGAAGGAGATACCGCGCCAGGCCGCCGCGGCGACCGCGCTCGGCGGCATCTGCGACAAGACCTCGACCTCGCTGGAGCTGTGCGCGGTGGCCGGTCTGACGTTCTACGTCGCGATCGGGCTGGTCCTGGTGAAGTTCATCTCCGCCACCATCGCGGCCATCGTCGCACTCGGTTCGGTGGTCTTCTCCTGGGCCGGTCTGGCGCTCATCCTGGAGGAGGCCGGGGTCAACACCGCGGTGATCGTCGGTGCCGTGGCCGCCCTGACCGCGCTGCTCGGTGCCCAGGCCAAGGAGATGGCCGCGCTGCACGGCAACGCCGTCGACACCAGCCAGTTCCCCGGCGGCCACTGGCCGGTCTCGGTGCAGCCCGGCGTGTGACCGCGCGAGGGACCGGCGGCAGTGCGCGCCGGCCCCTCGCGGCGGGTCAGACCGGGATCCCCCCGGTGTCCTGGCCGGCCAGCAGCGCCCAGAACCGTTCGAGCCGCGGCACCGCCGGCTCCCCCGTCACCGGGCCCGGCGCACCGGGCGCCGGGGCGCCCCAGGAGCCGGTGCCCCAGTGCGAGGCCACCTGGTACTCGCCCGGCAGCGCGGCCAGCACCGCGGCCAGGCTCGGCCGCGGCACCGGTACCAGCGCCGCCACCGCCGGCAGCTGGGCCTGCCAGCGCCCCTGGACGCACTGGTGCAGCCGCTGGTCGAGCTCCTCGCCCGCACCGCACACCCGCAGCACCAGGTCGCGCAGGGTCAGGCCGAGCGCCTCGGCCAGTGCGGCGCTCTGCTCCGGGCTCCCGGCCCAACGCCCGGTCAGCTCGGCGGTGGCGTAGCCGTCCGGGCCCATCCCGATCCGGGCGGCGGTCTGCTCCGCGGTCAGCTCCCTGGCCACCCGGAAGTCGCGCAGCGAGGCGGGCGGCCGGCCCATCAGTTCGGCCGCCGGGCACCACAGGGCCCGGGCCAGCGCGATGAACTCCCGCTCGCTGGGGCGCAGCTCGCCGCTCTCCCAGGCGGTCAGGTGGGTCGCCAGCAGACGCACGCCGTGGGCGGACATCGCGCCCACCACCTGTTCGGGCGTCAGGCCTAGGCTCTCCCGGTGGGCGCGGGCGGCCCGCGGGGAGAACGGGACCGGGGTGGGGGCCGGCGGCCGGCTTCTTCGCATGCGCCGACGCTAGGGTCAAGGCCGCGGCGCACCCAGCCGCTGAACGCACGAAGCCGCTCGGCGGCCCGCCGACCGCCGTTGGACGATCGGCCAGCGCTCCACCGGATCGGCCCGGCGCCCCCGTGGTGTGACCGACTCGGCCGGTGACCTGGTTGACTCCCGCTTCGCGCGCGTGATGGGATCCTTGGGCCAATCGGAGGCATGGAGAGGAAGCCGGTGCGAATCCGGCGCGGTCCCGCCACTGTCACCGGGGAGCACGCCCGACGAACGGTCACGGCGGCCCGCCACAGGGCCGTTGGAAGGCCCGGGCGTGCGTCACCACCCGGGAGCCAGGAGACTCTCACCTCCGCTTCGTCGATCCAGGGCGCGGACCCTGAGTGAGGACACGCAACAGATGGCGGGGGTCTCCCACCGCGCGCTGCCGTACGCCCTCGGCGCCCTGACCGGCTACGCCGCCGACGCCCGGTTCGGCGACCCGCGACGCGGCCACCCGGTGGCCGCCTTCGGCCGCGCGGCCACCCGACTGGAACGCGCGCTCTGGCGCGACCACCGCGGGGCGGGGGCGCTGCACACCGCGCTCTGCGTCACCGCGGTGGCGGCGGGCGCCGCGGGCGCACAGCGGCTGGCCACCCGGCGCCGGGCGGGCTCGTCCTGGACCGCCGCCGCGCTGACGGCCGCCGCCACCTGGACGGTGCTCGGCGGCAGTTCGCTCACCCGCGAGGCCCGCACCATCGGCGCCGCGCTGACCGCCGGTGATCTGGCGGCCGCCCGCCGGCGCCTGCCGCACCTGTGCGGGCGCGATCCGAGCGCGCTGGACGAGCGGCAGCTGGCCCGCGCCGTGGTCGAGTCGGTGGCCGAGAACACCGCCGACGCCGTGGTCAACGCCCTGGTCTGGGGCGCACTCGCGGGCACCCCCGGGCTGCTCGCCTTCCGTGCCGTCAACACGCTGGACGCGATGGTGGGTCACAAGTCCGCGCGCTACCGCCGGTTCGGCTGGGCCGCGGCCCGGCTGGACGACGTGGCCGGCTGGCCCGGCGCCCGGCTGACCGCGCTGCTCACGGTGGCCGCGGCCGAGCGCCGCGACACCGCCTGGCGCGTCTGGCGGCGCGACGGCGGCGCGCACCCGAGCCCGAACGCCGGGCAGGCCGAGTCGGCCTTCGCGGGCGCGCTGGGCGTACGCCTGGGCGGCACCCTGCACTACGGCGCCGAGGTGGAGCACCGCCCGGTGCTCGGCGCCGAACTGCGCCCGGTCGCGGTGGCGGACATCGAGCGGGCCTGCCGGCTCTCGCGCCGGGTCGGGCTGCTGGCACTGGGGACCACGGTGGCGCTGCGCCTGGCCGTGCTGACCCGTACACGTAAGGGGCGGATATGAGCAACGCACTGCTGGTGGCCGGCACCACCTCGGATGCCGGCAAGAGCGTGGTGACCGCCGGGATCTGCCGCTGGCTGGTGCGCCAGGGCGTCAAGGTGGCCCCGTTCAAGGCGCAGAACATGTCGCTCAACTCGATGGTCACCCTGGACGGCGCCGAGATCGGCCGGGCCCAGGTGATGCAGGCCCAGGCCGCGCGGGTCGAGCCGGAGGCGGCGATGAACCCCGTGCTGCTCAAGCCGGGCGCCGACGGGCGCAGCCAGGTGGTGCTGCTCGGCCGCCCGGTCGGCGAGGTCGGCGCGCTCGACTACCGGGACCGCAAGCCCTACCTGCTCCAGCGCTCGCTGGAGTGCCTGGCCGACCTGCGCCGCCGCTTCGACGTGGTGATCTGCGAGGGCGCGGGCTCGCCCGCCGAGATCAACCTGCGCGCCGGCGACATCGCCAACATGGGCCTGGCCAGGGCCGCCGGGCTGCCGGTGGTGGTGGTCGGGGACATCGACCGCGGCGGGGTCTTCGCCGCGATGTTCGGCACCCTGGCGCTGCTCTGTGCCGAGGACCAGCGGCTGGTGGCGGGCTGGCTGGTGAACAAGTTCCGTGGCGACGCCCGGCTGCTGAAACCCGGCCTGGACATGCTGCACGAGCTGACCGGCCGTCCGGTGCTCGGCACCCTGCCGATGCTGCCGGGCCTGTGGCTGGACGCCGAGGACTCGCTGGACCTGTCCACCGCGGTGGCGCACGCCGAGGCGGTGGGCCCGTACGGCGCGGACGTGCTGCGGGTGGCCGTGCCGCGCTTCCCCCGGCTGTCCAACTTCACCGACCTGGACGCGCTGGCCCAGGAGCCCGGGGTGCTGGTGCGGTGGGCCACCCGCCCCGAGGAGCTGGCCGACGCCGACCTCGTGGTGCTGCCCGGCACCCGGGCCACCGTCGCCGACCTCGCCTGGCTGCGCGAGCGCGGCCTGGAACGGCCGCTGCGCGAGCGGGCCGCCGCCGGGCGCCCGGTGCTCGGGATCTGCGGCGGCTACCAGATGCTCGGGCGGCGGATCACCGACCTCGTGGAGTCCGGCGCGGGGCAGGTGGACGGTCTCGGACTGCTGCCGACCGCGGTCGAGTTCGGGCCCGGGAAGGTGCTCGCCCGACCGGTCGGCGAGGCCTTCGGCGAGCGGGTCGAGGGCTACGAGATCCACCACGGGGTGGTCACCGTGGAGGGTGGTGCTCCGTTCATCTCCGATGGCCACGGGCAGAGCCTGGACGGCTGCCGCGAGGGCGCCGTCTGGGGCACCACCTGGCACGGGGTGCTGGAGAACGACGGCTTCCGCCGGGCGTTCCTGCGCGAGGTGGCCGCGCTCGCCGGGCGGGACTTCACGCCGGCTCCCGACACCGACTTCGCGGCCGCCCGCGAGGCCCGGCTGGACCGGCTGGGCGACCTGATCGAGGAGCATGCCGACACCGACGCGCTCTGGCGGCTGATCGAGAACGGCGTCGTCGGCGATGCGCCGTTCGTACCCCCGGGCGCGCCGGCCGCGCGCACTATGGAAGGTGACCGCCCGTGAGTGACGTCCGATACCCCTTCACCGCGATCGTCGGCATGGCGGACCTGCGGCTCGGCCTGCTGCTGAACGCCGTCGCGCCGGCCGTCGGCGGGGTGCTGGTGCGCGGCGAGAAGGGCACCGCGAAGTCGACCATGGTGCGCGCGCTGGCCGGGCTGCTGCCCTCCATCACGGTGGTCGACGGCTGCCGCTTCGCCTGCGACCCCACGGCGCCGGACCCGCAGTGCCCGGACGGGCCGCACCCCGGCGCTGCCGCCCTGGACCGGGCGGCCCGGCTGGTGGAGCTGCCGGTCGGCGTGACCGAGGACCGGATCGTCGGCTCGCTGGACCTGGAGCGGGCCCTCGCCCAGGGCGTGAAGGCCTACGAGCCCGGTCTGCTGGCCCAGGCGCACCGCGGCGTGCTCTACATCGACGAGGTCAACCTGCTCCAGGACCACGTGGTGGACCTGCTGCTGGACGCCGCGGCGATGGGGCGCTCGTACGTGGAGCGCGAGGGCGTCTCGGTGCGGCACGCGGCGCGGTTCCTGCTGGTGGGCACGATGAACCCGGAGGAGGGCGAGCTGCGTCCGCAGCTGCTCGACCGGTTCGGGCTGACCGTGGAGATCGCGGCCACCCGGGACCCGGTGGAGCGGGCCGAGGTGGTGCGGCGCAGGCTCGCCTACGACGCGGACCCGGCCGGTTTCGCGGCCCGCTACCAGGACGAGGAGCGGGCCCTGGCCGAGCGGATCACCACCGCGCGCGCCCTGCTGCCCTCGGTGGTGCTGGGCGACGCCGCACTGCGCCAGATCACGGCCGTCTGCGCGGCCTTCGAGGTGGACGGGCTGCGCGCGGACATCGTGATGGCCCGCACCGCGGTCGCGCTGGCGGCCTGGGACGGGCGCACCGCGGTGGTCGAGGAGGACGTCCGCCAGGCGGCCCGGCTCGCCCTGCCGCACCGGCGGCGGCGCAACCCGTTCGACGCGCCCGGGCTGGACGAGGAGCAGTTGGAGCGGACGCTGGACGAGCACGGCCAGGAGCCGGAGCCGCCGGAGGGCGACGGGCCGGAGGGCGGTGACGGGGGCGGTCCGGATGACGGGGGCCCGGACGGCGGCGGCGACGGCGAGGACGGCGACGGCGACGGCGGTGGGCCGGACGGGGGCGGTGCGCCCGACCCCTCGTCCGCGCCGACCGCCGAGCCCTCGGCGCCGGCCGGGCCCGCCGAACCCACCAAGCCCACCGAGCCCCCCACCGACACCCCGCCGCGGCTGCCCAACCCGGCCGGCCCGTCCCGCGAGTCCGCCCCCGTGGCAGCCGAACAGCCCTACCGGACACGGCTGTTCAAGGTCCCGGGCACCGGCCACGGCAGCCAGGGCCGCCGCTCCCCCGCCGAGACCGACGGCGGCCACACGGTGCGTGCCCGCCGCCCACAGGGCGCGCTGACCCGGCTGCACCTGTCCGCCACCCTGCGGGCCGCCGCGCCGCACCAGCTGGCCCGGGGCCGGACCGGACGGGCGCTGGAGCTGCGCGGCGACGACTTCCGCGAACAGGTGCGCCACGGCCGGGAGTCCAACCTGGTGCTCTTCGTGGTCGACGCCTCGGGCTCGATGGCGGCCCGGCAGCGGATGACCGCGGTCAAGGGCGCGGTGCTCTCCCTGCTGATGGACGCCTACCAGCGCCGGGACAAGATCGGCCTGATCACCTTCCGCGGCACCGGCGCCGAACTGGCGCTGCCGCCCACCTCCTCGGTGGAGGTCGGCGCGGCCCGCCTGGAGCAGTTGCCCACCGGCGGCCGCACCCCGCTGGCGGCCGGGCTGCTGCGGGCCCACGAGGTACTGCGGCTGGAGCGGCTGCGTGATCCGCTGCGCCGCCCGCTGCTGGTCGTGGTCACCGACGGACGGGCCACCGGCGGGCGCGCGGCGCTCGGCGAGGCGGGGCGGGCCGCCGGCCTGCTGGCCGCCCAGGGCACCGCCGCCGTGGTGCTGGACTGCGAGTCGGGACCGGTGCGGCTCGGCCTCGCCCGCACGCTCGCGGCCCAACTGCGCGCCAGCACCGTCACCTTGGACGAGCTGCGCGCCGAGGGCGTGGCCGCCCTGGTGCACGCCCACCGCTCCTCCTCTCTTCCCGCCACCCGATCCTCCGCCCTTCCCTCCGCCCGCTCCTCCGCGCGAAAGGCAGCGTGACCCGATGCCCCAGGGCAAGCCCGAGACCGTCCCCGACGATGGTCTGACGACCCGTCAGCGCCGTACCCAGCCGATCACCGCCGTGCACACCGGCCCCGGCAAGGGCAAGTCGACCGCCGCCTTCGGGCTCGCGCTGCGCGCCTGGAACCAGGGTTGGCCGATCGGGGTGTTCCAGTTCGTCAAGTCCGCCAAGTGGAAGGTGGGCGAGGAGAACGCGTTGAAGGTGCTGGGCGCCTCCGGCGAGGGCGGCAGCGTCACCTGGCACAAGATGGGCGAGGGCTGGTCCTGGGTGCAGCGGGATCTGGAGTCCAGCGAGGAGGCGGCCAAGGAGGGCTGGCAGCAGGTCAAGCGCGACCTCGCCGCCGAGACCTACCGCCTGTACGTGCTGGACGAGTTCACCTACCCGATGCACTGGGGCTGGGTGGACGTCGCCGAGGTGGTGGAGGTGCTGCGGGAACGTCCCGGCTCCCAGCACGTCGTGATCACCGGCCGCTACGCGCCCGAGCCGCTGCTCGAACTGGCCGACCTGGTCACCGAGATGACCAAGGTGAAGCATCCGATGGACGCCGGTCGCAAGGGCCAGCGCGGGATCGAGTGGTAGGAACAGCCGTGCCGCACCTCCCCCGGGTCGTGATCGCCGCCCCCTCCTCCGGCGCGGGCAAGACCACCGTCGCCACCGGCCTGATGGCCGCGCTCACCGCGCGCGGCCTGAAGGTCTCCCCGCACAAGGTCGGCCCCGACTACATCGACCCGGGCTACCACGGCCTGGCCACCGGTCGGCCGGGGCGCAACCTGGACGCCTTCCTGTGCGGCCCCGAGCGGATCGAGCCGCTGCTGCGGCACGGCGCCGCCGGGGCCGACCTGGCGGTGATCGAGGGCGTCATGGGGATGTTCGACGGCGCCTCCGGGCGCGGCGAACTGGCCTCCACCGCGCAGGTCGCCAAGCTGCTGCGGGCACCGGTGATCCTGGTGGTGGACGGCTCCTCGCAGTCCCGCTCGGTGGCCGCGCTGGTGCACGGCTTCGCCTCCTGGGACCCCGAGGTGCGCCTGGCCGGGGTGATCCTCAACCGGGTCGCCTCCGATCGCCACGAGCAACTGCTGCGCGAGGCCCTGGAGGAGGGCGCGGGCGTACCGGTGCTCGGCGCCGTGCGCCGCACGGCCGCCGTCGCCACGCCCTCCCGCCACCTGGGCCTGGTACCGGTGGTGGAGCGCTCGGCCGACGCGCTGCGCGCCGTCGCCGAGATGGGCGAACTCATCGCGGCCTCGGTGGACTTGGACGCCGTCCTGGCGCTGGCCCGGTCCGCCCCGCCGCTGCGCGCCGAAGCCTGGGACCCGGCCGCCGAGGTCACCGCACCGACCGGCCCCCGCCCCCGGATCGCACTGGCCGCCGGCCCCGCCTTCTCCTTCTCCTACGCCGAGAACGCCGAACTCCTCACCGCCGCCGGAGCGGAGCTCCTCCCCTTCGACCCACTGCACGACTCCCGCCCTCCTGACGGGACATCAGCCCTGGTCATCGGCGGCGGCTTCCCCGAGGTCTACGCCGCCCAGCTGAGCGACAACACCCCACTGCGCGCCGCGATCGCCGCCCTGGCCGCCACCGGCGCCCCGATCGCCGCCGAGTGCGCCGGACTCCTCTATCTGGGGCGCGAGTTGGACGGCCGCCCGATGTGCGGCGTACTCGACACCACCGCCCGGATGACCGAGCGCCTCACCCTCGGCTACCGCGAGGCCGTCGCCCTCCACGACAGCCCCCTCGCCGCCACCGGCACCCGCATCCGCGGCCACGAGTTCCACCGCACCACCTGCGACCCGGCCGCCGCCACCCCCGCCTGGGCCTGGCGCACCCCGACGGGCGCCCCACACCGCGAGGGTTTCGTGGCGGGCAACGTCCACGCGAGCTACCTCCACCTCCACTGGGCAGGGGCCCCGGGGGTGGCCCAGCGGCTCGTACAGGCGGCCGCGGGGCACTGAGGCGCTCAGCAGCCGAGCACTCCGGTGGTCGCGTCGGGGTGCGCGGGCACGATCGCCACATCGCGCGCGAAACGTGGCGCGCGAGGTACGAGCCCGATTCGTCCCATCCGGACCGTTGCGGGCCGATCCGCAGCCGAGAGGCAAGCGAGATGCGACATATAACATGTTACATCTTATTGATTTGCCGCGCGGTGCGTGAGACCGTCCCTGACAACGCCTCCACGCTCGAACCCTGAGGCGCATCCACTGGTCCCCCACCAAGGAGTGACGATGCGTCAGTTATTCCGGCTGCCCAGAATCATGGCGGTGCTCGCCGCGGCGAGTACGGCCGTCACCGGATTTGCCGCCGCCCCGAGCTTTGCCGTCGCGACAGTGAAACCCGATCAGCAGGTCAACCAGGCCGCGAACCCCAACCGCGGCCTGCCGCCGACCGGCGGCATAGCAAGCACCAACGACCGGGCCGCCGTACAGAACGGCCGACTCGCCCCCGCCCAACTCCCCCCGCGCTCCCCGCAGTCCGCCGCCCCCAAGGCGCCCGCGCCCAAGCTCGCCGCCGCCAGGGCATCCGGCCGGGCCGCGAACGCCGTCACCTCCTGCACCCCGGCCGACTTCAGCGGCCGCACCGGCTCTGCCCTGGTCAGCTTCATCGAGGGATCGAGCCAGGACTGCATCAGCTCGCTCTTCCTCACCAGCGGCAGCGACGCCGCCGGTGTGTTCAAGGAGAGCCAGATGCTGTCCGTGGCCAGCGGCTTCCAGAGCGCCGCCGCCTCCTACACCGGCGACAACTCCACCGGCATCTTCCAGTTGGAGTACTTCCTGCAGGCCGGTTACTACGTGCAGTACTACCACCCCACCGACGTCGGCCCCTACGACGCCACGCTCACCAGCGCGGTGCAGGCCGGCCTCGACCCGCTCGTCGCCGGCTCGCACTTCACCGACGTGAACGACGGCAACGGCCAGGTCGGCGGCGAGGCGATGATCCTCAGCGACAGCGCCAACCTGCAGGCTCGCTACATCAACACGTACAAGCAGGTGCTGAACGGCTACAACAGCTCGTACAACTCCTCCTGGTACATGGTGAACTTCGTCAACTCCGTGTACACCCCGATCTTCCGCGGCCACCAGAACCCGGACTACGTCGCCGCGGTCACCGCCGACCCGAGCCTGATCACCACGCTGGACAGCTTCGCGCTGAACCACAAGGACCTGCTGGGCACCAGCAACTCCTTCCTGGCGTCCAACGCCGGTCTGGAGACCGCCCGGTTCATCGAGCACCCGGCCCTGACAGCCACCGTCCGCCCGCTGATCAAGGGCCTGATGGACATCTCCTCGATCACCGGCCCGACCTCCGCGCTCTGGGTCGGCGTCGCCGGCATGGCCGCCTACTACGACCCGACCAACTGCTCCTACTACGACGTCTGCAACCTGCCGCAGCAGCTCAAGGCCGCTGCCCTGCCGATCAGCTACACCTGCGACCCGACGCACAGCATCCTCGCGCAGAGCCTGACCGCGGCCGACCTGTCCGCCGTCTGCACCAGCCTGCAGAACCAGGACCCGTTCGTCCACAACCTGGTCAAGGACAACGGCCCGATCCCCGGCCAGTACGAGAACTCGCTGCAGATGGTGGTCTTCGCCTCCCCGCAGGACTACCAGACCTACGCGGGCGGGATCTACGGGATCAGCACCAACAACGGCGGCATGACCCTGGTCGGCGACCCGACCAGCCCCACCAACCAGCCGATCTCGATCACCTACCAGAACGGCGACGACGGCTTCACCGCCGGAGTCTGGAACCTCAACCACGAGTACACCCACGCCCTTGACGGCCGCTACGACATGAAGGGCGACTTCACCCAGCAGACCACCGTCCCGGACGTCTGGTGGATCGAGGGCGTGGCCGAATATGTCTCCTACACCTACCGGAACGTGACCGACACCGGCGCGGTGGCCGAGGCCCCCAAGCACACCTACGCGCTCAGCACGCTCTTCCAGAACACCTACGAGAACAGCGACACCACCCGCACCTACCCGTGGGGCTACCTCGCCGTCCGGTACATGGTCGAGAAGCACCCGGACGTCATCGCCAACATGCTGAGCCACTTCCGCACCGGTGACTACACCGGTGGCTACGCGACCTACAACTCGATCGGCACCGCGTACGACGCCGACTTCAACACCTGGCTGGACGCCTGCGCCGCCGGCGCCTGCGTGGTCGGCGGCACCCCGACCGCTGCCTTCAGCGCCGCCCCCTCTGCCCAGACCGTCCAGTTCACCGACCAGTCCACCGACTCCGGCAGCGGCTCCATCTCCTCCTGGGCCTGGAACTTCGGTGACGGCACCAGCTCCACCAGCGCCAGCCCGTCGCACACCTACACCGCGGCCGGCACCTACAGCGTCAGCCTCACCGTGACCGACAGCAGCGGCAAGACCAGCAGCATCACCCAGTCCGTCACCGTCAGCGGCCTCACCGCCTGCACTGCCACCAACACCCAGGTGCTGGACCAGAACTGCTTCCGGGCCAACCAGTCCGCGACCGCCGGCAACCTGGACTACTACTACATCTACCTGCCGGCCGGCACCACCACGCTGAAGATCAACAGCACCAGCGGCACCGGCACCGCCTACCTGCTCTACAACCCCAACACCTGGGCCACGCCGAGCGCCTACACCAACGGCTCGACCAACAACAGCACCACCCAGAGCCTGACCGTCACCAACACCACCGCCGGCTACCGCTACATCAGCCTCTACGCCCAGACCGACTTCAGCGGCGTGACCATCTCCACGCAGTACTGATCCACCCGTTGAACGACGCGGCGGCCCGGAGCACCCGGCTTCGGACCGCCGCTCCGGCCCCACAGCTGGAGAACGCGCCAACGGGCCTGTGCGGTCGGGTCTGTACACAGGAACCAACGCCGTGTGGCGGTTGCCCGTGCCCACGATCCATCGGGATGGACCCTGTGGAGCGCGGTCGGTCCACCAGCGCCAGTGCCCACGTCGAGTAGATCCTGACCGCCACTGATTCGCCCGTGCCGGAGCATCTTCACCACCAGGGCGGGGGTCTTTGGGGGCAGTGCTCAGCCGGTGCAGATCTGCACCTTGCCGGGCTCCGACCCGAGCTTTACTCCGGTCCCCCCGCACAGCGGACAGTTCGGGTTGCCGTAGCTGCCGAGAACAGTGATCGCAAGGACCTGCGTGGGCTTCATCTTTCCATCCTTTTTTGGGAGTTGGATGGTCCCGCCCGCATACGACGGGGGGCGTCTGCGGACGGGACCGGGCCCCTCCGTGGGAGCGAACCAAGCGCCACGGAGGGACCTTTTGCCCTGACCTGCCCGTCAGGGCCGCCCGTGCTGAACAGACCAGTTGAGGAGTCCGTTCGGCCCGGGAGTCTGTTTTGGCGGAGTGTGGCAGTTGCCGGCCGTGGTACCGACCGGGCGGTCGGCGGACATCATTCGGCCCCCCTGTCGGGGCATGTACTGCTGCCGCAGATGCAGAACGGCCAGTCGCGCGGAGTGGGCTTCTGGCCAACGGCACTCGCGATGTTGGGGTCGTACTCAGCCAGTACGGCCGCCGAGTACTCCGGGCTGACCTTTCGGCGCGGTCTCGTCAGCGGGGCCACCGCGGGGACCTTGTCCACCCGACCGACGGACTGAGACTCCACGGCGTTGCTGGTCGCGAAACTCGCCATGGATTCAAGCCCGTTCAGTCCGCTGCGCACGCCTTGAAGCATCTCGCCCTTGGGCTCGTACGGCGCCTGTGGGGGCGTTCTGCGCGTACTCACCGGCCGCTCCTCTCTGTAGCGATCCGACTACAAGCATCGGCATAGGCGGCTACGATCGGAAGCACTTCAACTCTCGAATCGAAGTCAGCTCAAATTGGGGACGAGCATGAACCGTCGCACACTTGATCCAACGTCATCACCCCTTGCGGCACTGGCGGTTCAACTTCGCAGGTCACGCGAAGCGCAGGGGCTGACACAGGTGGCGCTCGGGAAGCTACTTCAGTACTCCAATGCCTACATCTCGAACGTAGAGACGGCAAAAGAGGCCCCCAGTTTGAAGTTCGTGCAACTCGCTGACGAGGTCCTGGGCACCAGCGGCTCACTGGAGCTGCTGTGGTGGAGCTGGAAGAACGGCGCCTTGATCCCCGGGTTTGCCGAGTACACCCCCAAGGAGCGGGAGGCTATCGCCATAAGGCTGTTCGAGACAGACATGGTCCCGGGCATCTTGCAACATCCCGCCTATGCCGCCGTCTACGAATCCGCCATTGTCCAACGCGGCGAAGCCACCCGAGAGCAGGCAGACGAACGCCTGAGCCTCCTTGCAGTGCGTCAGCGCCTGCTCGGCCGGACTCCTGCCATCCATGCCGTCTTGGATGAAGGGGTCCTGCGTCGCCCGATTGGCGGACCAGCGGTAATGGTGACGCAGCTCGGCCACCTGGAGGCTCTGACCGACCGAACGAACGTGGTCATCCAGATTGCCCCGTACCAACTGGCCGAGCATCGGCCGCTTTCGCACCCGGTGACGCTGCTGACCCTGCCCAATAGGTCGATGGTCGGGTACACGGAGACCCTCCAGCGGGGATACCTGGAGCAGGATGCCGAGACGGTTGCCAAGTGGGCTGGTAGGTACGATCGACTCCAGGTGGACGCTATGACCCGGACTGAGAGCTTGGCCATGATTCGTGAGGTACGGAAGGAACTTGAACACCATGCACGTTGACCCGTCAGGCGCGCGATGGCGCAAGAGCACGCACAGCAACGGCGGGGGCGGTTGCATCGAGGTAGCTGACGGCTTCTCTGATGTCATGCCGGTCCGTGACTCGAAGGACCCGGACGGCCCGGCCCTGGTGCTGCCCGCCGAAGCCTGGTCGGCGTTCGTCACCGGAGTCAAAGCGGGCCAGTTCGGCACCGTCTGACCGACCCGCTCCCCCACTGGACCCCTGTACAGCTCGCCATGCCGCACAGGGGTTCAGTGCGGCGGCCTTCCGCCGTCGGCCTCCTGGGCGGAGAATCGCACGGCTGCCCGACCCTCGGGCAACTGACCTCTCCCCCACCCCCAGGAGGACCCCCGTGCGCATCCCCGCGTTACTGCCGCCGCGTGCCGTCAGAGCCGCCGTTGCCGTCGCCGCCACGCTCGCCGCCGCGAGCGGGGCGCTGCTGGCGGCGCCCGTCCCCGCCGTCGCCCAGCCGAGCTCGTCCTCGGACGCGTTCAACAGCCTGACCGGGCAGAGCCATCCGGACTGGATGGCCCAGGTGCCGGGCGGCACCAGCCTGGCGGCGATGTCGATCCCCGGCACGCATGACACGCTCGCCATTCACGGGGGGCTGGCGCCCTGGGCGTATGAGGCGCAGGAGGACCATGGGGACAGTGCGGCCACGCTCACCGCGCAGTTGGATGCCGGGATCCGCGCCGTCGACATCCGGGTGCGGGTGATCAGCGGGGCGTTCGCCATCCACCACACCGACGTCTATCAGAACGCGAACTTCGACGACGTGCTGACGCACGCGCAGGCCTTCCTGAGCGCGCATCCCGGCGAGACGGTCGTGATGAACCTGCACGGCGAGTGCGACGCGGACACCACCGAGGGCGGCAGCGGGACGGCCTCGATCGGGCACTGCGCCGACGATCCCTCCAACACCACCGAGGCCGACCGGATCCGCATCTTCGACGGCTACCTGGCCCGCTACCCGGGCCTGTTCTACGCGCCCACCGTGACCGGCACCGCTACCGCCGCCACGCCGACGCTCGGCCAGGCGCGCGGCCACATCGTGCTGGCCGACTTCACCGGCCCGAGCGGCGAGGTGTATGCGGGCTTCGGGCTGTCCCAGCTGCCCGGCGGCGACTCGGGCAGCACGGTGGAGAACGACTGGGGGCAGTGCGACCTGGCGAAGAAGTGGGGCGAGGCACAGAGCAACCTGGCCAACGCCGCGAACGACACCTCCGGCGCCCTCTACGTCACCTACACCTCATCCAACTGCGCCCCGTTCGGCGCGGATCCGGCCGACATGGCGGGTGGCTACCTTGGCGGCGAGGGCGAGAACCAGCACCTGCTCGACTACCTGAACGCGGCCGGCCCGGGGAAGACCGGCGTGCTGCGGATGGACTTCCCCGGGTGGGCGGTGATCGCCGGGCTGATCGACCGGAACCCCGGCATCTGGCGTACCGGGCAGGTGACTTCGGGTATCGCGGGCACGTGCCTGGACGACTACGGCGACTCGACCGCGAACGGCGCCGCCGTCGACCTGTACACCTGCAACGGCACCCCCGCCCAGCAGTGGCGGCCGGCCACCGACGGCACGCTGCGGATCAACGGCCAGTGCCTGGACGTCACCGGCGCGGCCACCGCCCCGGGCACCCTGGTGGAGCTGTGGCCGTGCAACGGCGGGGCGAACCAGCAGTGGAGCGTGAACGCGGTTGGCGCGCTGGTGAGTTCCCAGTCCGGGCTCTGTCTTGACGATCCGTCATCGGCGACGGCGAACGGCACGCGGCTGCGGATCTGGTCCTGCGACGGGACGGCCGCCCAGCACTGGGCGCTCCCGTAGACCTCAACGCCCGCTGAAGGTGCCCCCGTTGATGTGCAGCGTCTGGCCGGTCAGGTGGCTCGCCGCCGGTGAGGCCAGGTAGAGCGCGGTGCCGGCGATGTCGGCGGGGGTGCCCGCGCGCTGGTTGAGGGCGTTCGCGATGTTCCAGGCCCGGCGCTCGGGCGCGATGCCGGCGCCGAAGAACTCGGTCTCCTCGATGTAGCCGGGGGCGATCACGTTGGCGGTGATCCCCTCGGGGCCGAGCTGCTGGGCCAGGGTGAGGTTCCAGGCCTCGACCGCCGCCTTGGCGGCGCCGTAGGAGCCGGAGCCGCCGCGATGGGCGGCGATCGAGCTGAGGTTGATCACTGCCCCGCCCGGGCGCAGCCGTTCGCGCAGGGCGGTGGTGACCAGCACGGCGGAGAGCAGGTTGGCGTTGAGGTTGGCCAGCCAGGCGGCGGCCAGGGCATCCAGGGCGTCCACGACGGGCAGGCCCTCGGCCGGTTCGGCGCGGCCCTCGGCCGGTTCGGCGCCGATGTCGGTGTTGCCGCCCGCGTTGTTGACCAGCACGTCGACCTGGTCCGGGAGTTCGGCCAGGGCGGCCGCCACCTGGGCCGGGTCGGCGGCGTCGAAGGCGACGGCGCGCACGGTGGGGCCGAGTTCGGCTGCGGTGTCGGCCAGCACGCCCTTGCGGCGGCCGGTGATCACCACCTGGTCGCCCTGCTCGGCGAAGGCGGCGGCGACCGCCCGTCCGATGCCGGTGCCACCCCCGGTGACGATGATCTGGCGCGCGGTCAGGCTCATGACTTCTCCCCTCGTTTAGACCTAAACGTAGCTGGCACACTAGCAGCATGAACGAACCCGAGAACGATCTCGCCGCCGCGATCGCGCACGCCTGGCAGCGGGAGCAGCCGCAGCTGCCGGTGGGCTCGATCCCGATCCTGACCCGGATCCGGCAGGCCGCCAAGCTGCTCACCGACGACCGGCGCCGCACCCTGGCCCGGGTCGCGATGGACGACGCCACCCTCGATCTGCTCAGCACCCTGCGCCGGGCCGGCCTGCCCTACCGGCTGCCCACCCGCGAGCTGGCCGCCCGCTCGCTGATCACCGCGGGCGCGGTCACCCAGCGGGTGGACCGGGCCGAACGGGCCGGCCTGGTCCGGCGGTTGCCCGCCGAACCGGGCAGCCGCGCGGTGCCGGTGGAGCTGACGGCGGCCGGGCACGCGGCCGTCGAGGCGGCGGTGGGCGATCTGCTGCGGCACGAGCAGCACCTGGTGGACGTCGCGCTGGACGGCCCCGAGCAGCGCGAACTGGCGCGCCTGCTGGCCAAACTGCTGGCCACCCTGCCGCGGGAGTGAGCAGGGAGCGAGCGGGGGCCAACAGGAAGTCGGCGCCGACTGCCGGTGACGGACCTTGCGCGAAGCCTTGCCACTGCAATGTCACATCGCTAGCTTGTGTCGCATCGCGTTGGAATCTGACCATCTTTTGTCAGATTCCTTTCTCAATCAAACAGGAGCGCCCATGACGCCCCACCGTCACCTGCGGTCGCTGACCACCCGTACCCTGCTTGGCCGCCCCCTGCTCACCCTCGCCCTCGCGTTGCCCGGCCTCGGCGCGAGCGCCCTGCTCGCCCCGACCCCCGCGCACGCCCTGGACAACGGCGTCGCCCTCACCCCGCCGATGGGCTGGGACGACTGGAACACCTTCGGCTGCAACACCAGCGAGGCCCTGGTCAAGGAGACCGCCGACTTCATGGCCTCCTCCGGACTGCGCGACGCCGGCTACCAGTACGTCAACGTCGACGACTGCTGGCTCTCCCGCAGCCGCGACGCCAATGGCAACCTGGTCGCCGACCCCGCCAAGTTCCCCGACGGCATGGCCGCCACCGCCGCCTACGTGCACAGCAAGGGGCTCAAGTTCGGCCTCTACGAGAGCCCCACCCTGCACACCTGCCAGGGCTTCCCCGGCAGCCTGGACCACGAGCAGCAGGACGCGCGGACCTTCGCCTCCTGGGGCGTGGACTACCTCAAGTACGACAACTGCCTCGCCAGCGACCCCAACCAGCGGGTCGGCGACGAGAAGCTGCCGCTTGAAACCCGCGACGGCTGGATGCGCGACGCGCTGGCCGCCACCGGGCGTCCGATCGTCCTCAGCCTCTCGCTGCAGCCCGCCGCGCAGGGCGAGACCCCCTGGGTCTGGGGCAAGAGCGTGGCCAACCTGTGGCGGATCGACGGCGACCGCGACTCCTCCTTCGCCGGGCTCACCCGGCTGGTGCACGCCGATCTCGACAAGTCCCAGTACGCCGGCCCGGGCGCCTGGAACGACATCGACATGCTCGCCACCGGCAACTACGCCGACCCGTCCGCCCAGCTGACCTATGACGAGTCCAAGTCCGAGCTGTCACTGGCGTCCGTGCTGGCGGCCCCGCTGATCTCCGGCGCCGACCTGCGGGCCGCCGCCACCCCCGCCGACCCGGGCTACCCGATCACCCAGCAGATGCTCGGGCTCTACCTGGACAAGGACGTCATCGCGGTCGACCAGGACTCGCTCGGCGTCCAGGGCACCGAGGTGAGCGGCACCGGCGGCCTCGACGTGCTGCGCCGGCCGCTGGCCAACGGCGACGTGGCGACCGTGCTCTTCAACGAGACCGGCGCCCCGGCCACCATCTCCACCACGGCCTCGGCGCTCGGCCTGCCGGCGGCGGTCGGCGGCTACCAGCTCGACGACCTGTGGGCGCACACCACCGCCGTCAGCCAGGACGGCAGCATCACGGCGAGCGTGCCGCCCGGCGGCTCGGTGATGTACCGGGTGTCGCCGCGGAACGTCACCGTCGGCGCCTCCCACCAGCTGGTCTCGCAGTCCTCGGGCCGCTGCCTGGACGCCTACGACAACCGGACCGCCCCCGGCACCAAGCTGGAGATCTGGGACTGCAACGGCGGCACCAACCAGCACTGGGCGGCCGGCTCCGACGGCGACCTGCGCACCTACGGCGGCACCCAGTGCCTGGGCACGGCCGGCGGCGGCCTCGCCTCGGGCACCCCGGTGACGATCGAGCCCTGCGACGGCAGCGCCGCCCAGAAGTGGACGGTGAACGGCGACGGCTCCATCACCACGCCGAGCGCCTACGGGCTCTGCCTGGACGTCACCGGCGGGAACCTGCCCACCGGCAACGTGAACGGCGTCCCGGTCGAGGTCTACTCCTGCAACGGCGGCGCCAACCAGCGCTGGACCCAGCAGTGACCAGCGCCCCTGACCGGCCCCGCCGTGATTGACCTCCCTCCGCACCCCGTGGTGGTATTCCGGGGCGCGGAGGGAGAACCAACAGGTGAGCGATGCTACAGATGGCGTGGTCGTCGGGGTCGGAGCGGGCGCCGGGGTGGCCGAGGGCGAGGTGCTCACGCTGATCGCCGAGGCGCTGGCCGCCGCCGGTCTCCCGGCCGCGGCGGTGCGGCGGCTCGCCACCGTCGACGGACGCCGGGCCGAGCCCGGACTGCTGGGCGCGGCACGGGCGTTGGGCGTCCCGCTGGTCGGGCATCCGGCGGCGGAGCTGGCCGCGGTCGCGGTGCCCAACCCCTCGGCCCGGGTGCTGACCGCGACCGGGACGGCGAGCGTGGCGGAGGCCGCGGCGCTGCTCGGCGGCGGCGAGCTGCTGGTCGGGAAGCGGAAGTCGGGCCGGTCGACGGTGGCCGTCGCAACCCTGCCCAGCACCACCGCACAGCCCGCCACCGAGCCGGACCTGCGCCACCACGGCGACGCCGAGGTCCGCGCCCCGGGCCTGGTCGACCTCGCGGTCAACGTCCGCACCGGCACCCCGCCCACCTGGCTGCGCACCGCGCTCGCCGACGCACTTGGCGACCTCGCCGCCTACCCCGAGCAGTCCACCGCCCGCGCCGCCGTCGCCGCCCGGCACGCCCGCCCGGCCGAGGAGGTGCTGCTCACCGCCGGCGCGGCCGAGGCCTTCGTGCTGCTGGCCCGCACCCTGCGGCCGCGCCACGCGGTGGTCGTGCACCCGCAGTTCACCGAGCCCGAGGCCGCGCTGCGCGACGCGGGGATCACCGTCCACCGGGCGCTGCTCCGCCCCGAGGACGGGTTCAGGCTCACCCCCGGCGCGGTGCCCGAGCAGGCCGACCTGGTGGTGATCGGCAACCCGACCAACCCGACCTCGATCCTGCACCCCGCCGCCGACCTGGTCGCCCTCGCCCGCCCCGGGCGCACCCTGGTGGTGGACGAGGCGTTCATGGACACCGTGCCCGGCGAGCCGGCCTCGCTCGCCTCCTTGCGCGAACTGCCGGGCCAGGTCGTGGTGTTGCGCAGCCTGACGAAGACCTGGGGGCTGGCCGGCCTGCGGATCGGCTACCTGCTGGGCCCGGCCGCCCTGGTCGCGGAGCTGGCCCGCTGCCAGCCGCTCTGGCCGGTCTCCAGCCTGGGCCTGCTCGCCGCCGAACTCTGCACCGCCCAGGGCGCGTTGGCCGAGGCCGAGGCGGCAGCCGGCCAACTCGCCGAGGACCGTGCGCACCTGCTGAAGCGGCTGGCCGAGCTGCCCGGCATCCGGGTGCACGGCGAACCGGCCGCCTCCTTCGTGCTGATCCGGCTGCCCGGCGCCGACCGGGTGCGCGAGCGGCTGCGGACGGCGGGCTTCGCGGTCCGGCGCGGGGACACCTTCCCGGGGCTGGGCCGGGACTGGCTGCGCCTGGCCGTACGGGACCGGGCCACCGTGGACGCCTTCGTCGCGGCGCTGGCGCAGGAACTCTGACGGAGCGTCAACCCGCCGCCCCGAGCAGCGAGTCGGCGAGCTGGGTGCGCTGGTAGAAGACCGAGCGGCCGGAGCGTTGCGAGGAGACGATCCCGGCGGCCCGCAGGGCGGTGAGGTGCTGGGAGACTCCGGCGGCGGACATCCCGGTGCGGTGCGAGAGCTCGGTGGTGGAGGCCGGGGCGGCCAGCTCGGTGAGCAGCAGCGCCCGCGAGCGGCCGAGCACGGCGGCCACCGCGTCCGGCACCTCGGCGCTCGGCTGCTCCCAGAGCACGCCGACGCCCCGGCTCGGGTAGCAGAGCTGGACCACCTCCGTCGGCCGGTTGACCACCAGCACCGAGGGCCCCACGAAGGCCGAGGGGACCAGCAGCAGTCCGCGCCCGGACAGCGTGCCCTTGTGGTCGCAGGTGTTCTGTGGCAGCCGCAGCACCTCCGCGCACCACTCCACCCGCGCGTCCAGCTCGCACAGCACGGCTGCCGCGCCCCCGGCGGCGAAGCGCCGCGACTGGTGCAGCACGTCCGCCTCCAGCACGGTGCGCAGCCGGGACCAGGAGGGGGCCAGCGCGACCTCCCAGTACCGGCGCAGCTCGCCGATCAGCTGCGGCAGGACGGCCGCCGGGTCCTGGTGGAAGGCCCGCACGGCGGGGGTCCAGGGCGCCAGCCGGCCGAGGTCGGCGCGGATCTGCTCGGGCGTGGCGGCGGCGAGCACGGCCAGCTCGCTCTCCAGCGCGAGGTCGGCGCGCGGGCTGGGGGTGAGCGAGGGCGGCGGCGGGTTGAGGAAGTCGGGGATGTAGCCCTGGGCCGGGACGAGGTCGGCCAGCAGACCGCCCGCCAGGCCGGCGGCGGCCACCCGCGGCAGCGTCCGGTCGGCCCAGCGCCGGTGCAGCGGGCGGGCGGTGGGCGAGGCGAGCACCCGCAGGCTGGTCACCACCTCCCACATCGGCGACAACGCCAGCCTGGTGTGCGCCAGGTCGCGGGCCGAAAAGGCCAGTTCGAGCACGGTCTCCCCCTTGAATTCGGCCCTGCCTGAATGAATGGTGCAACTTCCGCGCCGGACGCAGGATTCCCGGCATGACCCCGCAACCCACGGCCGTGAAGGCCCCCGTTGACGCTGCCCGCGTCTGGATCCTCCCCTCCGAGTCCGCCCCTGTCGAGTCCCTCCCCTCCGGCTCCCTCCCCTCCGGGCCCGCGCCTGTCGAGTCCCTCGCTGTCGGGTCCGCCCCGGCCGACGCCGTCTCCACGCCCACCTCCCCCGCCGCGCTGCCGGCCGAGCCACCCCGCCCGGGCCGGCTCCGCGCCCGGTTCGGCGGCTTCGGCGGCCCGTTCTGGGTGGTGATCGGCGGCACGGCGGTGAACCGGATCGGCAACATGGTGCTGCCGTTCCTGGTCTTCTTCCTCGGTTCCCGGCACATCGCCACCGACCGGATCCCTCTCGTGCTGGGCGCGCTCGGGCTCGGCGGGCTGCTCGGCCCGGTGCTCGGCGGACTGCTGACCGACCGCCTCGGCAGCCGCGCCGCGATGGTCACCGGGATGATCGGCACCGCCGCGTCCCAGGGCCTGCTCTTCGCCGCTCCGAACCTGGCCACCCTCACGCTGGCGGCCGTGGCACTGGGCGCGGCCGGCAGCCTGCACCTGCCCGGCGCCGCCACGCTGGTGGCCGGTGCGACCGGGCCCGAGCGGCGGCAGGTCGCGTTCGGGCTCTTCCACTGGTCGATCAACGTCGGCACGGCGGTGGCGGGTGCGATCGGCGGGTTCCTGGCCGAGCACGGCTACGGGTTGCTCTTCGCGCTCGACGCGGCCACCTGCCTGGGCTACGCCCTGCTGGCGGCCACCCTGCTGCCGCGCTCGGCCGGGCGGGCCCCGGGCCGGCGGGCGACCGGGGACGGCGGCGGCTACCGGATCGTGCTGCGCGACCGGCTGCTGCTGACCCTGCTGCTGCCCATCGTGCTGGCCGAAGGCATCTACGCGCAGACCGAGTTCACGCTCCCGCTGGCGATCCGCGACCACGGTCTGCCGGCCACCGTCTTCGGTCTGGCCGCAGTGGTCAACGCGCTGCTGGTGGTGACGCTGCAGCCGATCGCGTCGGTCTGGCTGGTCCGCTTCGACCGGCTGCGGCTCTGGTCGGTAGCCATCGTGCTGGTGGTTGCCGGCGTCGCGCTGACCGGGGTCGCGGACAGCGCCTGGGGGTTCGCGCTGACGGTGGTGGTGTGGAGCCTGGGCGAGATCTGCGCGAGTGGGCTCTACACCACGATCGTCGCCGACCTGGCCCCGGCCGATGCCCAGGGCCGCTACCAGGGCGCCTCGGGGTGGGCTCGCGGTCTGGCCCGGCTCGTCGCCCTGGTGCTGGGCTCGGCGCTCTACGCGGGCCTGGGTCCGGCGGCGCTCTGGTGGAGCTGCGCGATCCTCGGCCTGGTCGGGGCGGGGCTGCCGCTCCTGCTCTCCCGGGCCGTGCGGGCCCGCACCGAAGCGGCGACCGGATGAGGCGGCATGACACCGCTGCCCGGCCACCCACGGGGGGTGGCCGGGCAGCGGCGCGTCAGTGTGAGGTCGGCGCTCAGACCTGGCCGGCCTTCTCCAGCGCGGCGCAGCAGGTGTTGACCAGCAGGCGGGTCACCACGTACGGGTCGACGTTGGCGTTCGGGCGGCGGTCCTCGATGTAGCCCTTCTTCTCCACCTCGACCTGCCACGGGATGCGGACCGAGGCACCGCGGTCCGAGACGCCGTAGGAGTAGACGTTCCACGGGGCGGTCTCGTGCTTGCCGGTCAGGCGGGCCTGGATGTCGTCGCCGTACTGGCTGACGTGCTCCAGCACGATGTCCTGGGAGGCACCGAGCGACTCGCAGGCGGTGATGATCGCGTCGTAGCCCTCGCGCATCGCCTTGGTGGAGAAGTTGGTGTGCGCACCCGCGCCGTTCCAGTCGCCGCGCACCGGCTTGGCGTCCAGGGTGGCGTCGATGCCGAACTCCTCGGCGGTGCGGTAGAGCAGGTAGCGGGCGACCCACAGGTGGTCGGAGGCGGTCAGCGCGTCGACCGGGCCGATCTGGAACTCCCACTGGCCGGGCATGACCTCGGCGTTGATACCGCAGATCGCCAGGCCCGCGATCAGGCAGCGGTCCAGGTGCAGCTCGACGATCTCGCGGCCGAAGACCTCCTCAGCGCCGATGCCGCAGTAGTAGCCGCCCTGCGGGGCCGGGAAGCCGCCTTCGGGGAAGCCGAGCGGGCGCGAGCCCTTGAAGAAGGTGTACTCCTGCTCGATGCCGAAGATCGACTCCTGCGCGGCGAACCGCTCGGCGATCGGGCGCAGCAGGGCGCGGGTGTTGGAGACGTGCGGGGTGCCGTCGGTCTCGTTGACCTCGCAGAGCACCAGGATGTGGTCGCCGCCGCGGATCGGGTCCGGGAAGGAGGCGACCGGCTCGAGCACCCGGTCCGAGGCGTGGCCCTCGGCCTGGTTGGTGGAGGAACCGTCGAAGCCCCAGGTGGGGAGCTTGTCGGCGTTGGCCAGGATCCGAGTCTTGGAGCGGAGCTTGGCGGTCGGCTGCGTGCCGTCGATCCAGATGTACTCGGCCTTGATTGCCACGGCGGTCTACCTCGCATGTCTCGGTGGGTGCCCGCGTAGCGTCGCAAGCCGCCGTTTCCCCGTTGTTCCTCTTGTGTAACCAGCATGTGAACCGACTGTCCGAAGTGACACCCTCACGCTGCGAAGGTGTCACCGACCGGACGGACGGCTGCGCCGACCGGCAATCCGCCGAATCGCCGCAGCTCAGCGGCGGTGCGCGGCCCGACGACGGCGGGCCAGCAGGACGGTGGCCACCCCGACCACCACCAGCGCACTGCCGCCGGCCAGCGCCGGGATGGTGCCGGCCGCGCCGGTGAAGGCAAGGCCGGAGGCCTTCGAGGTCCCGCCGGACGCCACGCTCGGAGCCGGGCTGCCGGAGGCGGCCGCGCTCGGGGCGCCCGAGCCGCCGGCGGCGAGCTGGGCAACGGGATCACCGCTCACCGGCGCCCCGGCGCCACCGGAGCTGCCGGCGCCGCCGGTGCTCGCCGGGCCACCCGCGGACGGCGCGCCCGCGGCGGCACCCACCGACGGACCACCCGAGGACCCGGACCCCGACGACCCGGACCCGGACGGCGCGGCGGGGTTCGACGGGCTGGACGGGTTCGACGAGCCCGAGGGGCCCGCGGACGGCGCGCTCACCGAGGCGGGCGCGGACGGCGTGGCCGAACCGGACGGCCCCCCGCCCGCCCCGGTCGGCTTCTGGCAGCTCACCGACGCCACCGTGATCGTCCCCGACACCTTGGCGACATTGAGGTTCAGCGGGTTCAGCGCCACCCGCACGGTGAGCGCGGCGGCCGCCGCGGAGGTGGAGGTGGTGCTGCGCGGCGAGAAGTCGATGTCGACCTCGCCGACCCCGGGCACACTCACCTGGGTCGTCCCGTCCAGCTTCAGGGTGACCGAGTGGCCCAGCACGGTGAGCTTGGCGGGCGAGGTCACGTTGGCGGTCGGCTGACCGTCCACCGGGCAGCTCACCGAGCTGCCGAGTGCCTGAAGTCCGAGCAGCGCACTGCCGGGAAGGCCCGGGACGTTCACGTTGGCATTGACCAACTGGACGGAGGCGTTGGCGCCTTGGGCGTCGACGTGGGTGACCGAGCTGCCGACCTCCGCCCGCACCAGGTCGATCGGGCCGGACTGGCCCACCCCGGCGACGTCCGCGGTGAGCATCGCGCCGTGTGCTTCGGCCGGGGACTGCACCTTGTTCAGCGCGACGTCCACCGGCACGTCCACCGCATTGTTCAACAGGCTGACGTCGAGGGTGAGTTCGGCGGTCACCGCGCTGGCCCGACCGGTGTCGGGGGTGGCGGCGAAGGCCGGGACCGGTAGCGCCGCGAGGGCGGTGGCGGCCAGCACGACGGCAGCGCGGCGGTGGACGGGACGGGCAGCGGACAGCACGGTGGAACCCCCACGGAGTACGGGACTTGAGCCGGGCACTGAGACGGCACCGGCTGCGGAATCCCGTCATCCTCGGGGCGGTTCAACCGTCCCGAGGGCAACTACCGCCCCTGGTTCACTCATTGGAGTGAACCAGGCCCACTTCACCCACTGGCGTGGGTGATCCTGCTGGTGTTGACGAAGAGACCGGCGAAGGCGGCCACCGACGCGGTCAGCGCCGGCACGGCGTCCGGATGCCGCGGGTAGACCAGCACGGCCAGACCGGCCGAGCAGGCGGCGAGCAGCGCACCGGCCGCCAGACCGTTCCAGACCGGCTGCCGCACCGTGTGGTTGGGGTTGATCACCGCGCCGAGCAGCGCGGCCACCAGGCCGGGGGCCGTCTGGGCCATGCTGGGCAGCTGGGTGTTGCCGTCCCAGCCGAGCACGCCCAGGAAGACCATCAGCAGGCCGAAGCCGACCGCCGCCAGCACAGCGGCCGGGCCGGACGGCAGCGGCACCACGGGCGTGGCGCCCGCGACGGCCCCGGCGGAGGCCCCGGACCGGACGGGCTGCGCGGGCTGACCAGGCTGAGCCGACCCGGTGGGCTGAGCGGGCTGACCAGACTGAGCGGACCCGGCCGGCTGCGCGGGCTGAGCGGGCGTGGCCATCAGGACAGCCGCCAATCCACCGGCTGCGCCCCTTGCTGCACCAGCAGCTCGTTGGCCCGGCTGAACGGACGCGACCCGAAGAAGCCGCGGTCCGCCGACATCGGGCTCGGGTGCGCCGACTCGACGGCCGGCAGCGAGCCCAGCAGCGGACGCAGATTGCGCGCGTCACGCCCCCAGAGGATCGCCACCAGCGGCGTGCCGCGCGCCACCAGCGCCCGGATCGCCTGCTCGGTGACCTGCTCCCAGCCCTTGCCCCGGTGCGCGGCCGGCTTGCCGGGCGCGGTGGTCAGCGCCCGGTTGAGCAGCAGCACGCCCTGCTGGGTCCACGGCGTCAGGTCGCCGTTGGCGGGCGGCGGGAAGCCGAGGTCCTGGCCGTACTCGCGGTAGATGTTGATCAGACTGCCGGGGATCGGCCGCACCTGCGGCGCCACCGAGAAGCTCAGGCCCACCGCGTGCCCCGGCGTCGGGTACGGGTCCTGACCCATGATCAGGACTCTGACCTGGTCGAACGGCTGCTGAAAAGCGCGCAGTACATCCGGCCCGGCCGGCAGGTAGGTGCGCCCGGCGGCCAACTCGCCGCGCAGGAACTCACCCATGGCGGTGACCTGCCCGGCCACCGGTTGCAGGGCCTGGGCCCAGCCAGGTTCGACGATCTCGTGGAGAGGACGCGGTGCCATGCCTCTCACCCTATCGGCCCAGCGCGGCCGGTCACGAGGGTGCCCGGTGGACCGGCCCAGGTCAGCGACTGAGCCCGATGGCTCGAATCACCGGTCCACCGGCTGAGCCCCATGGCCCGAATCACCGGTCCACCGACCCGGCCCGATGGCCGTAACCGCCGGCCCGGCGGCCCGGCGGCTCAGCCCACCGGTCGGCCGCGCAGCACCACCAACTGCGGGTCCGCCAGCACCCGCACGTCCGCGCGCGGGTCCTCGGCGTAGACCACCAGGTCGGCCGGTGCCCCTTCGCCCAGCACGTCCCGCCCGAGCCAGGCCCGCGCTCCCCAACTGGCTGCTGCCAGCGCCTCGGTGGCGCTCAGTCCGGCCTTGACCAGCTCGGCCACCTCGGCCGCGACCAGGCCGTGCGCCAGCGAGCCGCCCGCGTCGGTGCCGACGTAGATCGGCACGCCCGCGTCGTGCGCGGCGCCCACCGTGTCGTAGCGGCGCTCGTGCAGTCGGCGCAGATGGGCCGCCCAGGCGGGGAACTTGGCCTCGCCCCCGGCGGCCAGGCTCGGGAAGGTCGCGATGTTGACCAGCGTCGGCACGATCGCCACCGAGCGCTCGGCGAAGACCGGGATCAGCTCCTCGGTCAGGCCGGTGGCGTGCTCCACGCAGTCGATGCCGGCCGCCAGCAGGTCGGGCAGCGACTCGGCCGCGAAGCAGTGCGCGGTGACCCTCGCGCCCTCGGCGTGCGCCGCCGCGATCGCCTCGCGCAGCGCGTCGCCGGGCCAGCAGGCGGCCAGGTCGCCGCGCTCGCGGTCGATCCAGTCGCCGACCAGCTTGACCCAGCCGTCGCCGCGCCGGGCCTCCTGGACCACATAGGCGGTCAGGTCGCCGGGCTCGATCTCGTGCGCGTAGTTGCGCAGGTAGCGGCGGGTGCGGGCGATGTGCCGGCCGGCCCGGATGATCTTCGGCAGGTCCTCGCGCTCGTCGATCCAGCGGGTGTCGGCGGCCGAGCCGGCGTCGCGGATCAGCAGGGTGCCGGCGCCGAGATCGGTCAGCGCCTGCTTCTCGCTGGTCGCCTCGTCCACCGCGCCGTGCGCGTCCAGGCCGACGTGGCAGTGCGCGTCCACCAGACCGGGCAGCACCCAGCCGGTGACCGTGCGCACGTCGCGGACGCCGGCGGGCCGCTGATAGGTCACCCGGCCGTCCAGCACCCAGAGTTCGTCCCGGACCTCCTCGGGCCCGACCAGCACCCGACCCCTGATGTGCAGCACCGCGCCATCCGTCATGGCGGCACTCTATCGCCGGCCCCGGACCCGGCCCCCACCGGTTGGCGCGTTGTTCGGCTGCCCGCCAACCACGCGTCATCCCCTGCTCACCATCGCTCGAAAGGGTCCTCCCGAGGCCAAGTTGGCTATACAACTTGAGTGCACACACCACCCCTCGGAGGGCCCGTCCCATGTCTGACGCCACCGCGTCGCGCTCCCTGTACTGGCTGCGCGACAACTGCCCGTGCGCCGAGTGCCGCGACCCGCGCAACGGCCAGAAGCTCTTCCAGATCACCGATCTGCCCGCGGAGTTGGGCATCGCGGCGCAGACCGAGCAGGACGGCCGGCTGGAGGTGCTCTGGTCCGACGGCCACCGCTCGCGCTACCCGCTCCACTGGTTCGCCAAGCCCGAGCAGGCCGACGCCGGTGACCACCGCAGCGAGGCGGGCAAGCGGCTGTGGCGGGCCGCCGACTTCGCCGCCGGGATCCCCGAGGCGCGCTGGAGCGACTACCTGGCCGACCCCGCCGAGCGGGCCGCGGTGCTGCGTGCCGTGCAGCGGCTCGGCTTCGCGGTGCTGCGCGAGGTGCCCGCCGTGGAGCGGCAGGTGCTGGACGTCGCGGCGAGCTTCGGCTACGTCCGGCAGACCAACTACGGCGAGCTCTTCGACGTCCGGGTCGAGCCCAACCCCAACAACCTCGCCTTCACCAGCGTGGCGATCAGCCCGCACACCGACAACCCCTACCGCGATCCGGTGCCCACCCTGCAGCTGCTGCACTGCCTGGAGAACGCGGCCACCGGCGGCGACTCGGGCCTGGTCGACGGCTTCCAGGCGGCCGCGCTGCTGCGCACCGAGGCGCCGGCGGACTTCGAGGTGCTGACCCGCACCCTGGTCCCGTTCGTCTTCCGCGACCGCGGCACCGAGCTGCGCGCGGACCGGCCGCTGATCGAGACGGACCCGCTGGGGCGGATCCGCGAGGTGCGGTTCAACAACCGCTCGATCGGCCGGCTCCGGCTGCCCGCCGCCGAGTTGGACGCCTTCTACGCCGCCTATCGGAAGTTCGCCGCGATCACCCTGCGCCCCGAGCTCCAGCTGGAGTTCCGGCTCGACTCCGGCGACTGCCTGATCTTCGACAACGTCCGCCTGCTGCACGCCCGCACGGCGTTCGAGCCTGGGGGCACCTCCCAGACCCCCGAGGGGGCTGGGGGAGGTCGGCGCCACCTGCAGGGCTGCTACGCCGACTTGGACGGCCTCGCCGCCACCCTCGCCGTGCTGGACCGGCGGGCCGCCGCGCTCGACCGGCTCCAGGAGCTGTTCGAGGGCGAGGGCGCGGCCGAGTACCTGGGCGAGGCGGTCACCCAGGCCGAACACATGCTCCAGGCCGCCGCCCTGGCCCAGCGCGAGGGCGCCCCGGACCACCTGGTGGCAGCCGCCCTGCTGCACGATGTCGGCCACTTCTTCGACCAGCACAGCCAGCACGCCGTGACGGGCCGCCAGTTGATGGAGGGTCAGGACAACCGCCACAGCCACACCGGCGCCGACCGGCTGGCCCGGTGGTTCGGCCCCGAGGTCACCGAGCCCGTACGGCTGCACGTGGCCGCCAAGCGCTACCTGTGCGCGGTCGAACCCGCCTACCGGGCGGGGCTCTCCGCGGCCTCCGAGTACACCCTCGGGGTGCAGGGCGGCCCGATGAGCCCCGAGCAGGCCGCCGCCTTCGCCGAACTCCCGGGCGCCGCGGACGCGGTGGCGGTCCGGCGGTGGGACGACGCGGCGAAGGTGGCCGACGCCGACACGCCCGGCTTCGACCACTTCAGGCCGCTGCTCGCGAAGCTGCTGGGCTGACCGGCCGCAGCCCGAAGGGCCGCGCACCGAGCCTCAGTCGTCCACCCGCGCATGCCGGGAGAGCGCCGAGGTGACCATCGAGTTGTGCACGCTGAAGGCGACCGTGCCGGGCAGGTAGCGGTCCTGCGACCACTCCACCGGGCGTCCGGTGGGGTCGGTCGTGCGGCGGCGCTCGCGCAGCAGCGGGGCGCCGCGCCGGCAGCCGAGCAGCTTGGCGTCCTCGGCGTTGGCGGCCACCACGTCGATGGTGTGGTCGGCGTCGGTGAACAGGATGCCGTGCTCCCGCAGGTGCTCGGTGTGCGAGACCACGTCCGGCGGCAGCTGGGCCACCAGCACCCCGACGTGCGGCGGGTAGACGGTGCGCTCGACCATCACCGCGCTGCCCGACAGGGTGCGCAGCCGCAGCGTCACGTACACCTCGTCGCCCGGCGCAAGGCGCAGCTGCTCGCGCTCGGCGGCGTCGGCCGGGCGGCGCACCAGCGACTCCAGCCGGCCGCCGGGCTCCTCGCCCATCGCGCGGGCCCAGTGGGTGAAGCTGAGCAGCTCGGAGAAGCTCTGCACCCGGGCGTTGCCGAGCACCACCCGGCGGGTGCCGCGCCGCGAGGTGACCAGGCCGTCGGCGCGCAGCACCGCCAGCGCCTGGCGCACCGTGCCGCGCGAGACGCCGTACCGCTCGGCCAGTGCCCCTTCGGCGGGCAGCCGGCCCGCCTCGCCGTAGGCGCCGGTGGTGATCGCCTCGCGCAGGTCGGCCGCGACCCGGCGGTACAGGGCACCGCCGGCGGCACCGCCGTCCTGCACCTCCTGCTCCTCAAGCTGCATAGCGCTCCCGGTCACCGTGCCTCCCACCACCAGATCCCCCCTCGACTTCGGTCTCCTGCGACCATATCCGCTTCGCGCGGGCCGCCGACGCGTCAGATGGACGGATATCGGCCGACCGGACTTGACCGTTCCCACAGCCGACCCCTGTTCTGGGGCGCGCGTTCACCTTCTGGTCACCAAGCTCCGGCGTACTGTCCCGTGTCGGACGAAGTTGGCTGACCAACTTGAACCCGGCTCCCCTTTCCTCGCAGTCGCAGCCCCGCATCCTGCCCCTTGCGACCCCTGCGCACCTCGATCCTGGAGATCCTCCCGTGACCGTGCACCGTGCCCGTGCCGCCGCCTTCGCGGCGGTGCTGACCGCCGCCGCGCTCTCTCTCACCGCCTGCGGTTCCGCCAGCAGCTCCTCGACCGCGAGCAGCGGCGGCAAGGACGCGAAGACCGCCACCTCGGCCGCCGACCTCGGTGGCATGGACGCGCTGGTCGCGGCCGCCAAGAAGGAGGGGAACCTGCACGTCATCACCCTCCCGCGGGACTGGGCCAACTACGGCACCCTGATGGACGGCTTCACCAAGAAGTACGGCATCAAGATCGAGGACGAGAACCCGGACGGTTCCAGCCAGGACGAGATCAACGCGATCACCTCCCGCAAGGGCCAGAACCGCGCGCCCGACGTGGTCGACCTGGGCAGCGCCTTCGCCATCTCCGGCACCCAGCAGGGCCTGTTCGCGCCGTACAAGGTGGCCGGGTTCGACCAGATCCCGGCCTCCATGAAGGACGCCAACGGCAACACCTACAACGACTACGGCGGCTACGTCTCGATCGGCTGCGACGCCAAGAAGGTCAACCCCTGCCCGCAGACCTTCGCGGACCTGCTGAACCCGGCCTACAAGGGGATGGTCGCCCTCAACGGCAACCCGACCAAGGCCAACGCCGCGCTCAGCGCCGTCTGGGCGGCCTCGCTGGCCAACGGCGGCTCGCTGGACAACATCCAGCCCGGCATCGACTTCTTCGGCAAGCTGAAGCAGATCGGCAACTTCAACCCGGTCGAGGCCACCTCCGCCACCGTGCAGAACGGCGAGACCCCGATCACCATCGACTGGTCGTACCTGAACACCGGCTACACCAGCCAGTACGCCAGCAAGGGCATCGACTGGAAGGTCTCGATCCCCTCGGACGGCAGCTTCGCCCAGTACTACAACCAGGCGATCAACAAGGACGCGCCGCACCCGGCCGCCGCCCGCCTGTGGGAGGAGTACCTCTACAGCGCCGAGGGCCAGAACGGCTTCCTGGGCGGCTACGCCACCCCGGCCCTGTTCGACTCGATGAAGACCGCCGGCACCCTGGACGCGACCGCCGTCGCCAAGCTGCCGAACATCAGCAAGCCGTTCACCACCTTCCCGTCCCAGGCGCAGCAGGACACCGCCAAGACGGCCATCACGTCCAACTGGGCCAAGGCCATCGGGGGCTGACCCACACCATGACTACGGCTCCCACCCCGGTGCCGGCCCCCGCCGCCGTTGACAGCAACGGCGGCGCGGGGACCCCCGGTACCGCTACCCCCGCTTCCGAGGCCGCCCCCACGGCCAACCGCCGCAACCGGCGTTCGGGCAACCGTGCCTGGCTCGGCGCGCTGCCCCTGATGGTCTTCTTCGCCATCGGGTTCGGCCTGCCGGCCGTCGCGATCGCCATCGGCGCGTTCACCACCTCCTCCGACGCCCCGGGCGGCGGCGGCACCTTCACCCTCTCCAACCTGAGCAACTCGCTCCAGGGCGCGTACTTCACCGCGCTGCTCGGCAGCGTCAAGCTCTCCGCGCTGACCGCCCTGATCGGCACCGTGGTCGGCCTCCCGCTGGCCCAGGCGGTGGCCACCTCCCGGTTCCGCATGGTGCGCGAGGCGGTGCTCTCCGGCTCCGGCGTGCTGGCCAACTTCGGCGGCGTGCCGCTGGCGTTCATGTTCGTGGCCACCCTCGGCAACGCCGGTGAGGTCACCACCAGCCTGGGCCTGAAGAAGTACGGCTGGAGCCTGTACACCTTCGACGGGCTCGCGGTCGTCTACCTGTACTTCCTGATCCCGCTGATGATCCTCACCATCACCCCGGCCCTGGAGGGTCTGCGGGTGCAGTGGCGCGAGGCGGCCGCCAACAACGGCGCGACCACCTTCCAGTACTGGCGGTACGTGGCGCTGCCGGTGCTGCTGCCCTCGCTGCTGGGCGGCTACGTGCTGCTGTTCGGCGCCTCGTTCGCCGCGTACGCCACCGCCGAGGCCATGGTCGGCAGCTCGATCCCGCTGATCTCGATGCAGATCGGCGACGCGCTCTCCGGCAACGTGCTGGTCGGCCAGGGCAACCTGGCCCTCGCGCTCGGCCTCGACATGATCGTGGTGGCCGGCCTGGTGATGGCCGTCTACCTGCCCCTCCAGCGCCGGAGTGCCAAGTGGCTCAGCTGAAGATCCCCGCCCCCCTGAGCCGCCTGCGCGTGGGCCGCGGCCTGGTGCTGCTGCTGTGCGGCGTCTACTTCGCGGTGCCGATGGCCGCCTCGCTGTTCTTCAGCATCGACGACTACCACGGCGGCTACACCTTCCACGCCTACACCCAGCTGCTCTCCGCGCCCGGCTTCCTCGACAGCCTCTACCTGAGCCTGGAGCTGGCCGGTGCCACCGTCGCGGTGCTGCTGCTGGTGCTGGTGCCCGCGCTGCTCGCCGCCCGGCTCGGCGCGCCGAAGCTGCGCCCGGTGGTGGAGGTGATGTGCTCGCTGCCGCTGGTCGTCCCGGTGGTCGCGCTCACCACCGGCATCGTCGGCGTGCTGCGCTGGGGCCCGGACTACTTCGCCAACTCGCCGTTCTTCCAGACCTTCGTGGCGATCCAGAACCCCGACTTCCCGGTGGTGCTGCTGATCGCGTACGTGCTGATGGCGCTGCCCTTCGCCTACCGCGCGCTGGACGGCGGACTGCGCGGCGTGGACGTCGCGACGCTGGTGGAGGCCGCCCGCAACTGCGGTGCGAGCTACCCGCGCGCGGTCTTCTCGGTGGTCCTGCCCAACCTGCGCAGCGCGCTGCTGAGCGCCTCGGTGCTGACCGTGGCACTGGTGCTCGGCGAGTTCACCACCGCCTCCATCCTCGGCTTCCAGCCCTTCTCGGTGTGGATCAACACCTACGGCAAGACCGACGGTCAGATGTCCGTCGCGGTCTCGATGATCAGCCTGATGGTCGTCTGGATCGTGCTGCTGCTGATGTCCGCGCTCGGCAGCGGCCGCCGCAAGTCCGCGCGTTCCTGATCCCCACGCACTTCTCCAGGAGTTCTCCCCATGACCACGGCCACCGCCATCGCCGGCGTCCCCCTCGCACCAGGTAGTGCCACCGTCGAATTCCGTTCGCTGCGGCGGGCGTTCGGCTCGACCGTCGCCCTGGACGGGCTCGACCTGACCGTCCACCCGGGCGAGCTGCTCGCCCTGCTGGGCCCCTCCGGCTGCGGCAAGACCACCGCGCTGCGGATCCTGGCCGGCTTCGAGTCCCACGACTCCGGCGAGGTGCTGGTCGACGGCACGGACGTCACCAGGATCCCGGCGCACAAGCGCGACGCGGGCATGGTGTTCCAGTCCTACAGCCTCTTCCCGCACCTGACCGCGGCGGACAACGTCTCGTTCGGGCTCAAGATGCGGGGCGTGGGCAAGGAGGAGCGCCGCAAGCGGGCGCTGGAGCTGCTGGAGCTGGTCGGCCTGCCGCAGCGCGCCGGGCACTACCCGCACCAGATGTCCGGCGGCCAGCAGCAGCGCATCGCGCTGGCCCGGGCGCTGGCCCTGCAGCCGCGGGTGCTGCTGCTGGACGAGCCGCTCTCCGCGCTGGACGCCAAGGTCCGGCTCAACCTGCGCGAGGAGATCCGCCGGCTGCAGCAGGAGCTCGGCATCACTACCCTGTTCGTGACGCACGACCAGGAGGAGGCGCTGTCGATGGCCGACCGGGTCGCGGTGCTGCGCGCCGGGCGCCTGGAGCAGTGCGCCACCCCCAGCGAGCTCTACGCCCGCCCCACCACCGCCTTCGTCGCCCAGTTCGTCGGCACCATGAGCCGCATCCCGGCCGGCCGCTCCGGCGACGGCGTCGAGGTGCTCGGCCGCCGTCACGAGGTGGACGGCACGGTGCCCGCCACCGGCGAGCTGGACGTCCTGGTCCGGCCCGAGAACGTGGGCCTGACGCCGGCCGAGACGGGCAACGCGGTGGTCGTCGGCGCCAGCTTCCTGGGCGCGGTCACCCGGCTGACCGTCCGCCTGACGGACGGCACCGAGGTCAAGTCGGACCTGCCCACCGAGCAGGCCGCCGCGCTGCCGATCGGCGGCGGCGCCACCGTGAGCCTGCCCGAGCGCCCCGTCCTGGTGGACGCCCGCGTCGGCGCGGGGCAGTGATCGCCGCGATGACCACTGCGCTGCTGCCCCAGGCCGTCCTGTTCGACATGGACGGCACCCTGGTCGACACCGAACACCTCTGGTGGGCGGCCACCGCCGAGATCGCCGCCGAACTGGGCCACCAGCTCGGCGAGTCGGACCAGTCGGAGGTACTCGGCCACGCCGTCGAGCACACCGCGGCCCACCTGGACCGGGTGGTGGCCCACTCCCCCGGCCGGGCCGTGCTGGCCGCCCGGCTCAACGAGGCGTTCATCACCAGGGTCGCCGCCCAGGTGGTGCCGCGCCCCGGCGCGCTGGCCCTGCTGAGCCGGCTGCGCGAGGCCGCGGTGCCCACCGCGCTCGTCTCCGCCTCGCCCCGGCAGGTGGTCGACCTGGTCCTCAGCCACCTGGGTGCCGACTGGTTCGCCGTCACGCTGGCCGCCGAGGACACCCCGCGCACCAAGCCCGACCCCGCCCCCTACCTGGCCGCCGCCGCCCACCTGGGCCTGGACCCGGCGCGCTGCGTGGCGGTCGAGGACACCCCGACCGGCGTCGCCTCCGCGTACGCGGCGGGCTGCGCGGTGCTGGCGGTGCCCTCCTCGGCGGTCGCGATGCCGGCCGGCCCGGGGATCACGATGCTGGGCAGCCTGACGGAGGCGGACCTGCCGCTGCTGGCCGGGCTGACGGGCCGCGGTTCGGCTGCTTCCGCTGCCGCCGCTGCCTCCGCTGATGCGACCGACGCCACCGGTGCGGCGGGTGCTCCCGGTCCGACCGGTACGACCGGTACGACCGGTACGACCGGTCCGCGAGAATAGCGCTCATGCCCTATCTCCTGCTCGCCTTCGCCATCCTGAGCGAGGTCTGCGCCACCAGCTGCCTCAAACTCACCGACGGATTCAGCCGGTTGTGGCCCAGCGTGGGCGTGGGGATCGGCTATGTGCTCTCCTTCGTGCTGCTGGGCCAGGCCCTGAAGCACATACCGGTCTCGGTCGCCTACGCGGTCTGGTCCGGCGCCGGGACGGCGGCGGTGGCCGCGATCGGCGTGGTCGCCTTCGGCGAACAGCTGGGCAAGCCGCAGCTGGCGGGGATCGCGCTCATCATCGTGGGCGTGGTGCTGCTCAACCTGCGCGCCTCCCACTGAGGCCGCCCCCGGGCAGCTCGGTCAGTTGCAGTGCACCGGGCCGATCATGCCCGAGCTGTTGTAGTAGTCGCCCCCGCCCCAGTAGATGCACTGGCCGGGGGCGTACACACGGCTCGGCCCGGCGTAGTAGCTGAACTGGCCGCCGTCCTCGTTGGTGGTCTGCGACCCGTCGGTGTTCACCGTCGCCCAGACGTAGTCCGGCGAGCCCTGCCAGTCCGGGTCCTTGATCGTCACCACGCAGTCGGTCGACCCGTTGTAGGAGAGGTAGACGGTGGAGCTGTTGATGTTCTGGCTGTCGATGTTCCAGTAGCCGGAGCCGCAGATCGCCGCCGCCGTCGCCCCGTTGTTGGCGGTCGCCGAGGCCGGTGAGGCCAGGGCGATCGGCACGGTCAGTGCGGCCACCGCGGACGCGGCGGCAGCGATCGCCTTGAATCGCCTGCTCATGAGCTTCTCCCGTTTCTGACGCTCCGTCAGTTACAGCTGTGATGATTGCCGTTGTGGCTCTGGTCGAACTCGTTGCGCGACCAGTGCACCGGGCCGGGCCCTGGGCAACAAGACCCGGCGCCGTCCAGGAGCGTCCAGGGTTGTCCAGAACCGTCCGGGCAGCACCCGCCGGTGCCCCCGAACTCGCGCACGGTCACCGACGCGGGCACGGCGGGCGAGTTCGACGGATTCCCGACTGCCCGTCATGCGGTGTTCATGCACCGTCCGTCGCGGATCGCCTGAATGTGGGCAGTCTGGTGCGGCCCGAGTTGTGCAGCCAACTCACTCGCACCGAGGCCTCACCGAAGCCCCACCGAAGCCCCTGACCGACAGGAATCCCGTGGCCACAGGCAGCTCCCTCGCACTCAGCAGCCCGACCAGCCCCACCGAAGGCGACAAGCTCACCTTCCACTGGACCACCGACGTGCCCGACGCCACCAACTGGGTCGGGATCTACGACGGCACCCGCCTGCCGGGCAACGGCTCCTCCCTCGTCTGGAAGTACACCCCCGGTGGCTCGGGCGACCTCACCCTCGACACCTCCGCGCTGACCGGCGGCCCGTACACCGCCTACCTGCTGGCCAAGGACGGCTACACGGTCCTCGCGCAGAGCGCGCCGTTCGGCTTCACTCCCAAGCCCGCCGTCGTCCCGCCGCACAGCGCGGTGGACGCGCTGACCGCGACGCCGGTGCGGCCGGGCGGGCAGGTGCGCATCCCGCTGGGCGGGCTCTGGGCACGTCCGGCCGGGAACCCGGCGGGGAGCGCGACGTTCCGCCGGGCCGGCGGTGACTCCTGGCTCGCGGTCGCCGCCGACGGCACGGTGAGCGGCACCGCGCCGGGCAAGGCACTCGCCCACCCCGCGCTCGTCACGGTCGGGGTGCGCGACAGCACGGGGGCGTCGGACACCGTCACCGTGCAGGTCCCGGTCGTCGAGCCGAAGGGCAAGCAGACGCTCAAGGTGGCCAGTTGGAACCTCTGGGACGCCGGCACGCACAGCACCGACGGCTTCGAGAAGCAGCTGCGGGTGATCCTCACCCAGGGCTGGGACGTGGTCGGCCTGCAGGAGACCGCCGGTGGCAACGCGCAGCGGCTGGCCGACGCGCTCGGCTGGTTCGCCTACCAGAGCGCGGGCAGCGTCGGCGTGCTGAGCCGCTACCCGCTCACCGACATCACGCCGGTGACCGCCGCGCTGCCCGCCGCCGGGGTCACCGTGCAGCTGCCGACCGGGCCCGGCATCCGGCTGTGGACCGCCCACCTGGACGAGAACTCCTATGGCCCGTACGCGATCCAGGACGGCCGGACGCCGGCCGAGGTGATCGCCGCCGAGACCGCCTCGGTGCGCTACCAGCAGGCTCAGGCGCTGGTGGCCGCGATCAGGGCGGAGAACAAGGGCCCGGTGATCCTGGCCGGCGAGTTCTCCTCCCCCTCGCACCTGGACTGGACCGCGGCCACCCGCGGCAGCGCGCTCGCCTGGCCGGTCAGCGAGGCGTTCCAGGCCGCCGGGCTGACCGACAGCTTCCGCGAGGACCACCCGGACCCGGCGAAGACCCCCGGCACCACCTGGTCGCCCACCCGCAAGGCCCGTGGCAGCAAGCCCGAGCCGCAGGACCGGATCGACTACGTGCTCTACGCCGACACCGGCCGGATCGAGCTGCGCGAGGCGCATGTGATCGCCACCGGCTGGCCGGCCGCGGACCCGAACACCGCCGCCAACGGCTGGCCCTCGGACACCGCCGCCGCCGTCGCGACCTTCGCGCTCTGAAAGGGCCTGACCACATGACCGAGTTGAACCGCCGTACCGTCATGGGCGCCGCCGCCGCGACGGCCGCCGCCGCCGTGGTCGGGCTCCCCGGCACCGCGCAGGCCAAGGACACCGGCAGCAAGGGCAACCGCCCCGCCGGCGACCTCACCGACGTCAAGCACGTGGTCATCCTGATGCAGGAGAACCGCAGCTTCGACCACTACTTCGGTTCCCTGAACGGCGTGCGCGGCTTCGCCGACAAGCAGGCGCTGACCTTCCCGAACGGCGACCCGGTCTTCCGGCAGCCGGACCCGGGCCGCAGCGACGGCGGCGCGATGCTGCCGTACCGGATGGACACCACCCGGTACAACGCGCAGAATGCCGCCGGCCTCGCGCACGACTGGGCCACCGGCCACCAGGCGATCAACAACGGCGCGATGAACAAGTGGGTGGCCGCCAAGGGCGAGCGCACCATGGGCTACTTCACCCGCGAGGACATCCCCTACCAGTACGCGCTGGCCGACGCGTTCACCCTCTGCGACGCGTACTTCTGCTCGCTGGCCGGCCCCACCGACCCGAACCGGCTCTACCTGTGGAGCGGCACCTCGGGCCCGGGCCGGGACGGCACCACCGGCCCGTGGATCGACAACACCCCGGTCACCCAGAACCCGGTGGCCGACTGGACCACCTACGCCGAGCGGCTCGAAGCGGCGAAGATCAGCTGGCGGGTCTACCACAACCCGAGCGAGGACGAGCGCACCGGCGACTACGACGACAACGCGCTGAGTTACTTCGCGCAGTTCCACAACTTCCCCACCACCGACCCGCGTTACATCAACGCGATGACCAAGTTCGACCTCACCGCCTTCGATCAGCACTGCAAGGACGGCTCGCTGCCCACCGTCTCCTGGCTGGTCGCGCCCTACCTGTTCTGCGAACACCCCAACGCCAGCCCGGACTACGGCGCCCACTGGGTCAACACCGCCCTGCAGTCGCTGATGTCCAACCCGGAGGTCTGGGAGCACACCGTCTTCCTGGTCATGTACGACGAGAACGACGGCTACTTCGACCACCACGTCCCGCCCACCCCCGAGCCCGGCACCCCCGAGGAGTTCACCCAGGGGCGGGCGATCGGGCTCGGCAACCGGGTGCCGCTCTGGGTCGCCTCGCCCTGGTCGCGCGGCGGCTGGGTCAACTCGCAGGTCTTCGACCACACCTCGGTGCTGCGGTTCCTGGAGCAGGTCACCGGGGTGCGGGAGCCCAACATCTCGCAGTGGCGGCGCACCGTCTGCGGCGACCTGACCAGCTGCTTCGACTTCACCGAGCCGGACTTCTCGATTCCGCGGCTGCCCGACACCACCGCCCTGATGGCCAAGGCGGACGCCGGCTCCTCGCTCCCGCCGGTCGCGCTGCCGGGGCTCGGCACCCAGTCGATGCCGCCCCAGGAGCGCGGCGACCGCCCGCACCGCACGCTGCCCTACCGCCCGTGGGCCGACATCGACGTGGACCGCACCAGCGGCAAGGTCACCTGCACGATGACCAACTTCGGCACCGTCGGCTACTCGTTCATGGTCTACCCGAACATCCAACTGCCCTTCGCCGCGACTCCGTTCACCGTGGAGCCGGGCGCGAGCAAGAGCTACGTCTGGGACGCCTCGACCACCGACGGCCGCTACGACTTCACGGTGCACGGCGCCGACGGCTTCGTCACCCGGTTCGCCGGCTCGGTGACCCGCCTGGAGCAGGAGGACGTGGCGGTGCCGATCGTCTCGGCCGACCTGCGTGACCCGAAGTCGATCCGCTTCGAGCTGGCCAACGACGGCGCGGGGCAGGTGAGCTTCACGGCCACCGGCAACGACTTCGCGGGCACGCCGCAGACGGTCTGGGTGGCGGCGGGCCGCAGTGCCCGGATCGACTGGCCGCTCGACCCGCAGGGCCGTTACGACGTCACCGTCACGGCGGGCACCGGCACCCGCTTCGCCCAGCGCTACGCGGGCTGGGCGCACCGACAGGGCTGATCCGCCCCCGACGCTCGAATGCCGTGCCGCGGTCGGTCGGACCGCGGCACGGCAGCCCCATTCCCAAGGGAAATTGCGGGCCGAATCGGCCGCAATGTTTCTCAGGCGATCCCGTCCCGTTCCGGCCACCGGAATTCCGTATTCCCACGGCCCCGCCGAGTGGCCCTCCGCTACCCCGCGGTCTCGGCCAGATGGCTGCGGCCCGAACGCACTCCCCAGAAGAAGACCGCCAGCCCGCAGCCGCCGACCGCGAACGAGTCGTACGGTTTCGGCACCAGGTTGCTGCCCCCGAAGCCGCCGATCGCGGAGAACACCAGCAGCGCGAGCAGCCAGACGACCAGCCAGGCGCCCTTGCGCAGCTCCCGCAGCAGCCGGGCGGCCGGCTCCCCGCGCCGGGTGGCCCAGAACAGCGGCAGCCCCAGCAGGGTCAGCGGCACGGTCACCCGCAGCCGGTGCCAGGCCGACCAGTAGACGAACAGGGTGGCCACCACGAAGGCGAGCGGCGCCACCCAGCGCAGCGCGGGCGACCGCCCGGCCTGCCGCGCCGGATCGGCCGCCCGCAGCGTGCGGGCGGCGACGGCGGAGGTGGCGTACACCATCAGCAGCAGGTCCCCGAGCGTGCTGACGATGTCCTGCCAGCCGCCGAGCGGCAGCAGGAACAGCGCGGTGATCACGGTGTTGAGCACCAGGGCCCGCCGGGGAATGCCGGAGCCCGGATCGACCCGCATGAACCAGCGCGGCAGCGTGCCGTTCTTCGCCAGCGCGTAGGTGCGCCGGGCGGTGGCCGCCAGCCCCACCAGGGCCGAGCCGCCGGGTGACAGCACGGCGTCCGCGTACATCACCATGGACAGCCAGTGCAGGTTGAGCAGCAGGGCGAGCTCCGCGAACGGCGAGTCGAAGGCCACGCCCCGCCAGCCGTTGGCCAGGTCGCGCTCCGGCACGGCGACCAGGAAGGCCAGCTGCAGCCCCAGGTACAGCAGCACCGCCAGGGCGAGGCCGGTGAGCACCGAACGCGGCACGTCCCGGCGCGGGTCGCGGACCTCGCCGGAGAACTCCACCGGCGACTGGAAGCCGTTGAAGGCGTAGACGATGCCGCCCATCGAGAGCGCGGTCAGCCCGGCCGACCAGCCGTAGGGGGCGAAGCCGCCGTGCCCGGTCAGCCGCCGCGGCTCGATACCCGCGCCGACCAGCAACAGCACCACTGTGAGCAGCGGGACCACCAGCTTGACCACGGTCACCAGCAGGTTGACCCGGGCGAACAGCCGCACGCCGAAGGCGTTGAGCACGCCGAGCCCCGCCGCGATGGTCAGCGCCAGCCCGACGCCGCTCCAGGTCAGCCGTGAGCCGTCGTACAGCCGGGGCCACCAGTGCGCCAGGTACTGCACGATCGCGGCGACCTCCGCCGCGTTGGCCCCCACCGCCAGCAGCACGGCCCAGCCGAGCAGGGCGGCCACCAGCGGGCCGTTGGCGTACATCGGCCAGCGCACCGTGCCGCCCGCCTCGGGGCGCGAGGAGCCCAGGTCCACCATCACCAGGGCGACCAGCGCGGCCAGCGCGCCGCCGGCCAGCCAGCAGAGCAGCGAGAGCGGCCCGGCGATGCGCGCCGCGTACATCGCGGCGAACAGCCAGCCGGAGCCGATGATGTCCCCGAGCCCGATCCCCGCCAGGCGCCAGTACCCGAGGTGGAGGTGGAGCTTGTGCTCCTGGCCGTGCGCCGGGCCCTCCTCCGTACCACCGCCCGGGGCCGTCTCGGCGGACGGCGGCGAATCCCGCGGGACGGGCTGCGAAGAAGAGGACATCCCCCATCTGTACCGCGACGATGAAATGACCATGCGTATAGAGAGCACTCTGTCACCGAGACGCAGTAGTCGGTCCACCGGCGCCAGGAAACGCAATTTTGTGGGTACCGTAAATATGGCAACTGTAGCTGGAAGGAGTGATGGGTCACTCGGCCACCAGAGGCCTCCCTAATCTGCCGATATGGGAACACTCAACTCCTTTCGCAGCTTTCCCATGTCGGTACGTCTGCTCCTGATCAACCAGTTCGGTGTTGATCTCGGCTTCTACGTACTGATCCCCTATCTCGCGACCCACCTGGACCGGGACCTCGGGATGTCCGCCGCCGTGATCGGACTGATCCTCGGGGTGCGCAACCTGTGCTCGCAGTGCCTGTTCGTGCTGGGCGGCAGCGCCACCGACCGGCTCGGCGCGCACCTGGTCATCCCGGCCGGCTGCCTGCTGCGCACGGTGGGATTCGGGCTCTTCGCCTGCGGCGACGGCATTCACCTGGTGCTCGCCGCCTCCGCACTCACCGGGCTGTCGGCCGCGCTCTTCTATCCATCGGTCCGCGCCTATCTGACGGTGGAGTCCGGGGACCGCGCGGCCGAGGCATTCGGGCTGCTGAACATTGTCTCCACCGCCGGCGGGCTGGCGGGTCTGGCACTGGGCAGCGTGCTGTTCCTGACGGACTTCCGCATGTGCGCACTGGCCGCCACGGCGACGTTCGCCGTATTGACCGTCGCGCAGATCTTCGCGCTGCCGGCCCAGCGGACCATCAGTACGCGTCCCGGAGTTCTGGAGGAATTGCGCGAGGCTCTCGGCAATCGCGGCTTTATCGCCTTCTCGGCCACCATGGTGGGGATGGCCACGATGGAGAACCAGATGTTCCTGCTGATGCCGGACGGCGCCCGGGCCGCCTCCGGCTGGGACGCCGCGGGCGCCATCCCGCCCACCCTGGGCACCCTCGCCAACCTCGCCCTCCAGCTGCGGATCACCAGCCGTGTGCAGGCCCGCGGCGACACCGGGCGGTGGGTCGGTCCGGGACTCGCCCTGATGGGCCTGGGGTTCCTGCCGCCCGCACTGGTGGCCGGGCTGCACCACCCGCCCGGCCCGGCCGCGATCGCGGTGCGCCTGGTGCCGGTCTGCGCCGGCGCGTGCGTGCTGTACCTCGGCGTCATGGTGGCGCAGCCGGCGGTGATGGAGCTGATCCCCAAGTTCGGCCGAACCGAGCTGACCGGCACCTACTTCGGGCTCTTCTACCTCTTCTCCGGCTTCGCCTCGGCCGGCGGCAACTTCGTGGTCGGCTGGACCATGGACCTGGGGCGGCACACCGGGCGCGCCTGGCTGCCGTGGGCGTGCTGCACGGTCTTCGGCCTGCTCTCCGCGGCCGGCGCGGCCTGGCTGCACCACCTGCGGGCACTGCCGGTGGAACGCCGTGCGGCCCTCGCGGCATGACGCGCCCGGCGCGCCGTCAGCGCTCCACCCTCAGCCGCTCCACCCTCAGCCGGCCAGCCGGTGCCGCGCCCAGAGCAGTGCCTGGCGCACCCGCTCGGTGTCCGGGTCGCTCGGCCCGAGCGCCTGCTCGGCGTCCCGCAGGATCGCCGTGAACAACTGGACGGCCTGGGCCGCGCGGCCCGGCCGGTCGGCCTCGGCCACCTGGACCGCGAACCGGCTGCGCGCCAGCAGCCCGCTGCGGCTGCGCGCCGTGCCGTACCCGGCGTTGCGGGTCAGCGCCAGGTCGGCGCTGGTGTGGGTGACCCGGTGGCAGGGGTTGGGCGCCAGCGTCCGCCGCCGGTTGGGCATGTCGTCCGGCACCCGGCCCAGCGCCACCTCGATCCGGCGGTGGATCAGCGGCAGGTCCAGGTGGGGCGGCCCGTCCGGCACGCCGTCCCGCAGCAGCCCGACCAGCTCGGCGGCGAAGCTGGTGGTGCGCGCGGCGGGCGGGGCCAGCGCCTTGCGCGTGCGGTCGGCGGCGGTGAGCAGGTTGACGTCACCGGCCGCCGGCAGGTCCAGCGCCCGCCCGGCGAAACAGCAGTCCAGCCAGGCCAGCCGGTGCAGCGCCCGGCTCTCCGGGCCCGCCAGCAGCTCCAGCACGGCCGAGGCGGCCAGCCCGGTGCTGGCCGCCCGCTGCTCCTCGGTGCCCGGCAGCGCGAAGTGCAGCCGCCCGCCCGCGTCCAGCACGCCGTGGCCCGCGTAGTAGAAGAGCAGCAGGTCCTCGCTGCGCGCGGCGGCGGCCGCGAGCGGGCCCAGCACCTCGCCCGGGCTCTGCGGGTCGCTGATCCTGATCACCCGGTCCCAGTCGAGCGGCCCCTCGGCCCCGGCCAGCACATCCGCCAACTCGTCGACGGCGGCGTGCGCCTGGGGCAGCGGGTCGAGCCCCTCGGCGTGGCAGGTGCCGACCGAGACCAGCACCGCCGCCGACCGCGCGCGGTCGGGCAGCCGGGGCGGCCAGTCCACCGCCCCGCTCACTCGTCCTCGGGATCGAGGAAGCCCTCGACCCGGTCGAGCACCGCCTGGACGTCCGCCAGACCGTTCGCGCTGATCTTCAACTCGGTGCCGTCGGGTCGGTGCAGGGTGATCTTCACCTGGCCCTTGCCGCGGCGCAGCCGGGCGGCGAGCCAGAGGGTGAACGGCTGGAGCACCAGCGGGCCGAGTTCGGTGGCGTACTGCACCGCGTCGGCCACCCCGCCCTGCTCCCCCGGGGCGGGCGGGACCAGCCGGTTGGCCACCCGGCCGCGCAACGCGCCGTCCTGGCTGAGGAATTCGCGCAGGTCGCGGGCGTCGGTGTCGACCTCGTCGGGGTCGCCGTCGAAGCTGATCAGAAACTCGGTCATCGGAAGGGCTCCTGGTGGACGTGGGCGACTCGGAACATGAGCTCAGAACTGCGGACGGGCGGGCGCCGGGCCCGGTGGCCGAGGGGGTGCGGCCGGCGGCCGAGGGGGTGCGGCCGGCGGCGGCCCGGCGGCGAGGAAGCGGTCGTCGAAGAGCGGGCGGTGACTGAGCACCTGGTACGGCAGCCGCAGCACCCCGGCCGCCTCGCCGAGGTCGCCGAACGCGCTCAGCGTCTGCTCCACCCAGCCGTAGTGGCCCGGCGGCAGCCCCTGCGCGTAGGTCTGCGGCAGCGGTTCCAGGTTGACCGCGGCGAGGTTGGCCAGCGCCGCCGCCCGCTCCGCCGCCGCCACCGGCAGCACCGCGGCCGGATCCGCCGGGCCGCCCAGCAGCCCGGCCAACAGGTTCGCCAACTCAAGGGTGGAGCCCGCCTGTTGCGGCTCGGCACCGGCCAGGGTGAGCCGCATCCGGTAGCCCGGTCGCACCGCGCGCTGCACCGCCTGCGCCAGGCACCCGGCGGCCGCGTGCGCCGCCGGGTCGGCCTGCCGGGCCAGCTGCCAGGTCGAGGCGGTGCGCGCGGGCGCCGCCAGTCGCTGGTACTCCTGGGCGTAGCGGGCCAGTTCGTCGAGTTCGGGCCGGGCCAGCTGCTGCGCGGCCAGCGCGACCGAGAGCACCGTACGCCCCGGCCGGCCGGCCAGCGCCGCCCAGAACGGCTCCCAACTGGCGCCCGGTCCTACGATGGTGTGGGCGAGCACGGCGTGGCTGCGGTCGGTGTCGGTCCGGCTCAGCGGCAGGGCGGTCAGCCGCTTGCGCAGCTCGACCACCGTCACCGCCTCGGGCCCGGCGCCGGCCGCCCCGCCGAACGGATCGAGCTCGGCCGGCAACTCGCCTTCCTCGGTGATCTCCTGGCCCACCACGTGCGGCGGCAGCTGCGCCAGCCGCCCCCGCAGCTCACCGGCCAGCGCCTGCGCCGCCTGCGGCGTGGCGCCCGCCGCCTGGCCGAGCAGCACACAGCGCAGCAGGCCGCGGCCCGGCTCGCTGACGTAGCGCAGGTCGAAGCGGACCGCCTCGCCGGGCCGGCACAGCCCGCCCAGCCAGGCGAGTTCGGCCGCCCCGGCCTGCCGCCGGCGCTCGTCCTCGGGCACGTCGGCGTAGCCGCGGTGGGCGTGCAGCGAGCGGGCCGGCGCCAGGCGCAGCCCGACCCAGGCCCAGCTGCCGGCCGCGGTGGTGTGCGACAGTACGCCCCGCGTCACGACTGCGTCGGCTCGCCGGTGCTCCACCCGCCCCCGATGGTCGGCGGCCCCTGCGGCTGCTCCGGCCCGGGCGCGGGCGCGACGGGTCCGGGCGCGACGGGGCCCGGCACGACCGGCCCGGCCGCGACGGGGCCGGGCACCGGTGCCGGGCCGGCGGCCGTCGCCCGGTCCAGGAAGGGCGCCGGAGCCGGCGCGGCGGGCGCCACCGGCGCCGTCGTCCGCGCGTGCTCCACCTGCGGCGCGCGGCCGCCGCCGAAGCCGAACTGCTCCGGCACGTCTTCGCGTTCGATCGCGGTCACCAGCCCCTCCCGGCAGACCGCGTGCACCGCCTCGCGCATCGCCCGCACGTTCTCGGTGCGCAGCATCGCCCAGGCCAGGTCGGCCTGCCCGAAGACGCTGCCGAGCGAGTCCCCGACGAAGCGCGCGATCAGCCGCCAGCCGCGCCGGGTGCGCCACATCTGCCACCCGAGGTACAGGCTGTCGCCGTACCGGAAGACCGAGATGACCGCCTCGCAGTCGCCGTTGCTCAGCGCGAGCCGCCCGTTGGACTGCTGGGCGCCGTAACCGGTCTTCAGGCGCCGGTAGTTGACGCCGAGCGGGAAGGCCCGCCGGGCCACCACGCCGCAGATCTTGTGGTAGGTCGACTGCACGTCCTGCTCGCTGCGGTTCTCCAGCAGCACCCGCCACTCGCCGATCGGCTCGGTGAGCTTCGCGCAGAAGAGCACCAGCAGGAATATCACCGGCACGTCGAAGATCACCAGCAGCGCGAAGCCGCCGATCGAGGAGTCACTGCTGTTCCCGTACGGACCTGGATCGGAACTGCCGGACAACGACATGATGAGGAAAGGAAGTTGGACCAGCAGCGCGACCCAGGAGATCAGTGCCGCGCGCAGCCAGAGCTGGAGTACCGTCCGCCCGGACACCCGGTCGTCCAGCGCCGCTTCGACCTGCTCGTGCCGCAGCGTCTTGTCCAGGTACGCGGCGTTGCCGTCGCCCCCGGCCCAGCCGGGTACCGGCAGCGCGTTTCCGTGTGGCATGTGTCCCCCGATGCGACAGACCGTCAACTGCGCTGAGCATCGTGGCATATGGCTGCCGATGCTGTCACCTGCGGTGACCGCCTCGGCGAGCGGGGTGACCGGAACGTTGCCGGTCCTCGGCCACCCCGTTGCCAACGGGCCGTCAGCGCTGTCGACGGGCCGTCAGCGCCCGGCAGGTCGTCAGCGCCCGGCCAGCAGCGCCGGCAGCTCCGCGATCGAGCCCAGCACGTGCGTGGCGCCGTCCGCCCGCAGCCGCTCGGCCCGGTGCGCGCCGGTCAGCACGCCCGCCACCACGCTCGCGCCGGCCCGGGTGCCGGTGAGCATGTCGTAGCCGGTGTCGCCGACCACCGCGACCTGCCGCACCGAGTCGGTCTCCGTGCGCAGCAGCGCGGTGAGCGCCAGGTCGGGGAACGGACGGCCGCGGCCCGCGTCGGCCGGGCAGAGCGTCAGGTCGGCGATCTCCTGCCAGCCGAGCGCCGCCAGGATCCGGTCCTGGGTGGCCCGGGAGAAGCCGGTGGTGAGGACCACCTTGCGGCCCTGGGCGCGCAGTTCGGCGATCGCCTCGGCCGCGCCCGGCAGTGCGGCGCAGTGCCCGGCGTCGACCAGGTCGTGGTAGGCCTGCTCGAAGGCGGCGTTGGCCCGCTGGGCCTTCTCCTCCTCGCCGAACAGGTGGCGGAAGACCGAGATCTTGGACTCGCCCATGGTGGTCCGGACGTATCCGAGCATCTCCTGGTGCTCGTCGCTGCCGGCCACCACGCCCAGCGCGCCGGCCGCGGCCGCGAAGGCCCGCTCGACCAGGCCGTCGTCCGCCACGGTGGTGCCGGCCATGTCGAGCACGACCAGGCGGATGGCCTCAGCGGTGTTGTCAGTCGTCATCAGTGCTGTTCCTTACAGGTTGATCTGGTCGGCGGTGGTCTCGGCGATCGCGGGGGAGCAGGTCATGCCGCGCCCACCGGGCCCGGTGACCAGCCAGACGCCCTCGCGCACCTGCTGGCGGTGGACCACCCGGCCGGTGTCGGTGCACTGCGCGTACACCCCGGCCCAGCGGCGGCGGATCCGCGGCAGCGGGCGGCCGAGCAGCTCCTCGGCGACGGCGGTCAGGTGCTCGTAGGGCTCCTCGACCACGTCGAAGTTGAACGGGTGCTCGTACTCGTGGGTGTCGCCGATGGTCAGTCCGCCGTCCTTGCGCTGCACCACCAGCAGCTGCATCTTGTGCTCGGCGGCCACCGGCGGCTGCGGCTGCGCCTCCTGCAGGCCACTGAGCGCGCTGCCGGCGTAGGCGGGGTAGTAGCGGAAGCTGTCGGCGTCGGCGACGGCCGTGGTCAGCTCCTCGCCCAGCGGGTCGGTCTGCATCATCTGCAGCCGGACCCGGCGCACCGGCAGGTCGGGGACCAGCTCGCGGACCAGGCCGCCCAGCCAGGCACCGGTGCACAGCACCACGACGTCGCCGGCGTGCACCTGGCCGTGGTCGTCGCGAACCGCGCTCTCGCCGATCACCTCACGCACCTCGCGCCCGGGCAGGAAGGTGTAGCGGCCGCTGGCCAGCAGCGCCTCGCGCAGCGCGGGCTGCGCGGTGCGCGGTTCGACGGCGCCGTCGCGCTCGCAGTGCAGGGCGCCCAGCAGCTTGCCGCGCAGGGCGGGGTTGAGCGCCCGCGTTTGGGCCTCGTCGAGCAGCCGGTAGCCGCGCTGCTCGGCGTCCGGCAGGGTCAGCGCCTGCTCGGCGACGGCGAGTTCGGCCTCGGTGCGGACCACGGTGAGCGATCCGGCCGGCCGGAAGCCGAGCGCCGGCACCCGCTCGCCGATCCGCTCCCACAGCTCGCGGGCGCGCAGCGCGGTCGCCAGCTCCTCGCCACCGGCACGGCCACCGACCCACACCAGGCCGAAGTTGCGTACCGAGGCACCGCGGGCCTCGGCTTCACGCTCGATGTGGACCACCTCGTGGCCGCGCTCGACGGCCTGCCAGGCGTGCATCGTGCCGAGTACGCCTGCTCCAACGACTATGACTCTCATGGCGTCCAGCCTGCGTGGCCCAGGTGGCCAAGAGGTGGCCGACTCGCCACGAGAGAGCGAATAGTTATCAAGTTGTACAGCCAACCCATGCCCAAATGGGCAAAAGTTGTACAGCCAACTTAAGGGGCAGGGCAGGCAGGGAACCGGTAGCGCGCCGCCGCCCCGCCCTCGACGCCCCCATACGAAGGAGCCGGGCCCGGACGCGAAGGAGCCGGGCCCGGACGCCATGCGCCCGAACCCGGCTCCCGCGGTCGAAAACCGGCGTTACGCCCCGGCCCCCAGGACCGGCCCCAGCGCCCCGCCCCGCAGCTTGTCCACCAGCGGTGCCGCCCGCCGCGCGAGCGGCGCCAGCACCAGCGCGGCCACCGTGCCGACCAGCGCGCCCACCACCACGTCGTGCGGGTAGTGCACGCCCACCCAGACCCGGGAGGCCGCCATCAGCGCGGCGAAGAGCAGCGCGACCCAGCCGAGCCGGCGGAACGCGAACCAGAGCGCGACGGCCGCGGCGAACGCGATCACCGAGTGGTTGCTCGGGAACGACCAGTCGCCGGGCGCGGGGCAGGTCTCCAGCGTCACGGTGCTGGGCAGCTGCTGGCACGGCCGGACCTCGTCCACCATGCTCTTGAGCACCGAGTTGACCAGATAGGCGACGACCACGATGAGCGGCGAGGCGAGCACCCGGGCCATCACCACCGAGTCCGCGCGCCGGGCCTGCCACCAGGCCCCGATCATGAAGACCGCGAAGAGCCCGAGCCCCAGCGCCGACCAGGTCTTGATCACCTGGTCGAGCCAGTGCGGCGCGTGCTGCGCCCAGCCGGTCACGGTGCTGTAGAAACCGCCGTCGATGGTGCTGCCGTCATAGGCGAGCAGAGCCGCCGCCATCAGACATCGCCCCGCTCACGGGGACTGGCGGGCTTGCGGGCCTCGCGGCGGGCACGGAGCAATTCAAGGGCAATCGGGATCACAGAGACAACTACTACCAGACCGATGATCGGGAGGAGGTAATGGTCGATATTGGGCACCGAGGATCCGAGGCCGTAGCCGGCCACCACCACGCCGACGCTCCACACCGCGCCGCCGAGCACCTGCCACAGTGTGAAGGTCCGCACCGGCACCTCCAGCACGCCGGCCAGCGGGTTGAGCACGGTGCGCACCACGGGGATGAACCGGGCCAGCACGATCGCCTTGCCGTAGCCGTACTTGGCCAGCAGCTCCTCGGCCCGCGCGACGCCCTTGTGCAGCGCCTTGGCCCGGGACTTGGCGAGCAGCGCCCGCCCGCCGCGGCGGCCGATCAGGTAGCCCGTCTGGGCCCCGGCCAGCGCGCCGACCAGCGCCGCCAGGATCACCTGCCAGAGCACCAGGTGCGGCCCGCTGTGGGTGCCGGAGACGCAGAGCAGTCCGGCGGTGAAGAGCAGCGAGTCGCCGGGCAGGAAGAACCCGACCAGCAGGCCGGTCTCCGCGAAGAGCACCACGGCGATGCCGAGCGCTCCGAAGGCGGCGAGCAGCGATGAGGCGTCGAGCACATTCACCGCTTGCAGGGTGGAGGCAGAAAGCACGTTCGGCGGACCTCTCATACTGGTCGAGGCGGTCCTGCGGAACGCGCCCCGACCGTCTACAGTGACGTAGACGGTCTACATGACTGTAGACGATGACTGGAGGTCACGTCGATATGCCCGAAGTGCCCGCCGCCCGCCGCTCCTCCGGGGAGCTCGAAGCCCAGGTCCTCACGGCCCTCTGGGCCGCCGAGCAGCCCCTCACCCCGCACGACGTGCAGACGGCCCTCGGCGGTGAACTGGCCCGCACCACGATCGCCACGATCCTGGCCCGGCTGCACGAGAAGGGCACCGTCGGACGCACCAGGGCCGGCCGCGCCTACGCCTACACCCCGACCGTCCAGGACCCGGCCGGCCTCGCCGCCCGCCGGATGCGCACCGAGCTCGACCGCGAGCAGGACCGCTCCACGGTGCTGGCCCGCTTCGTCTCCGACCTCTCGGCGGACGACGAGCGGCTGCTGCGCGAGCTCCTCGGCGAGAGCGACGGCGCCGGGCTGACCGAGGGTGCCGGACTGACCGACGGCGCCGGGCTGACCGAGGGTGCCGGACTGACCGACGGCGCCGGTCTGACCGACAGCGGCGAGCAGGCCGACGGCGGTGGGCGGACCATGGGCGGTGTCCGATGATCCTCGCGGTCTGGCTCCCCTTCCTGCTGCCCTTCGCCGTCCCCTTCCTCGCCGCCCCGGCCGCCCGCCGCCTGGCCGACGCGCTGCCCCCGCGCGCCGCCTCCTGGGTGCTGAGCGCCACCGGGGCCGTGCTGGCCGTCGCCAGCGCCGCCTCGCTCGGCCTGCTCGCGCTCGCGGGGCTGCTGCGGCTGCCGCCGATCGCGGCCCTCGGCCACCTCTCGCTGCCCTGGCTCGACCGTGCCTCGCCCGCCGCCCTCTTCCTCGCCGCACCGGCCGCCGCCGCGCTGCTGGTCGCCGGCGGGCTGACCCTGCGCACCGCGCACCGCCAGTACACCGACCTGCGCCGGGCCCGCACCGACCTCGCCGGCGACCCGGACGCCGGCGCGCCGTCCGCCCCCGCCGCCCCGCTCACCCTCGCCACGCTGCGCGCCCTGCTCAGCCCCGCCTCGCACCACCCCCTCAGCGTCCTGACCGACGACCGCGCCGACGCCTACGCGCTGCCCGGCCGACTCGGCCGACCGGGCCGGATCGTGGTCACCACCGGCATGCTGCGGGCGCTGAGCGCCCCCGAGCGGGCCGCCCTGCTCGCCCACGAACGAGCGCACCTGCACGGCCGCCACCACCTGCTGCTGGCCGCCGCCGAGTACGCCGCCGTGCTCCATCCGGCGCTCGGCCAGCTGCGCGCGCCGCTCGGCTTCCACCTGGAGCGCTGGGCCGACGAGTCCGCCGCCACCGCGGTCGGCGACCGGGCGCTGACCGCCCGGGCGGTGGGCCGGGCCGCCCTGGCCGCCGCCCGCAGCCCGCGCCCGGCACGCCCCCTGCTGGCCCCGGCCGCCGCCGCGGGGCCGGTCCCCCGCCGGGTCGCCGCCTTGCTCGCCCCGCCCGCCCCCGCGCGCCCGCGCCGCCGCGCGCGCACCGGCACCCGCCGCCTGGCGACCGCCGGCCTGCTGCTCGGCTGCTGCCTCGCGGTCAGCACGGCCGCCACCATGACGGCCACCCACGACCTGCACCGCACCGTCGAGCGCGCCCAGCAGCAGGACGAGCAGACCCCGAACACCGTCCCGGCTCCCGAACCCGGCAGCGGATCACGCTAGGGCTGTCGTCGAACCCCCTTCGTTCGCCCGTAGGGCGGCTTGGCGGCAGGGGGTTCGACGACAGGCCCGAGGGCTCGTCCGGGCGCGTCCCGGCCCTTCGCTCCCCCGCGCCACCCCGTCCGCTCCCCCGCGCCACCCCACCCCCGTCCCGGCTCCGCCCGAGGGGGCGTCAACCCGGCCTTCTCGTGCGAGGATCGCTCGACCGACCGGCTCCCGGCACCCGTACGCTGTGGGCGACAGGGCTTGCCCGGCCCTGCTCCGGCCGAGCGGGACCGGATATGCGGCGAGGGGAGCCACCATGCGGGACACGGCACACCGGGACACGTCGCACGGCGACGCGGCCCACCTGGGCCGATCCGACGAGTTCGCCCTCCGCACCCCGGCCGAGCAGGCCAGAACGCACGAGCAGGCGATGCTCGGCGAGATCCCGCGCCAAGCGGCACGCCCCGAGATCGGCGACTCCTGGGAGCGCCTGCGCCGCCTCGGCCTGGACCCCGAGCGCGGCCGCGACCCCGAGCACCTGAGCACCGCCGAGATCGAGCACCGCCGCCGGGCCAGCGGCCTGGACGCGGTGATGCCCACGCTGCGCGGCACCCTGCTCGACCCCGTCGCCGACCTGCCGCTGATCCTCGCCGTCGCCGACGCCCAGGGCACCCTGCTCTGGCACGAAGGACCGCGTCAACTGCGCCGCAGCGGTGACCTGATCGGCTTCATGACCGGCGGCCGCTGGGACGAGGAGGCGGTCGGCACCAACGGGATCGGCACCGTGGCGCGCACCGGGCGCCCGCTGCGGGTGCACTCCACCGAGCACTACGTCCGCAACCAGCACGCCTGGACCTGCGTCGGCGCCCCCGTCCGCGACCCGCGCACCGGCCGGGTGGCCGGCGTGGTCGACCTCAGCGGCCCCGCCCGTGGCGTCCACCCGCAGCTGCTCGCGCTCGCCGTCACCGCCGCCCGGCTGGCCGAGACCGAGCTGCGCGCCGCCCAGTTGGAGTCGCTGCACCGGCTGCGCACGGTGGCGGCGCCGGTGCTGGCCCAGGCCGCCGGGCCGGCCCTGGTGGTCGACCGGGACGGCTGGACGGCCGCCGCCGCGGGCCTGCCGCCGGTCAACCGGCTGCGCCTGCCCGCCGAGGGCTGGGCCTCCGCCCCGATCCACTGGCTGCCCTCGCTCGGCGAGTGCGCGGTCGAACCGCTGGCCGACGGCTGGCTCATCCGCCCGCTCACCAGCTCACCGCAGGCGGTCTCCGAACAGGCGGTGGGGGCCCGGCTGGTGCTCGACCTGAGCAACACCGCCCGCCCGGAGGTCTCGGTGCGCGGCGGTGTCGGCAACTGGTCGCACACGCTCAGTCCGCGGCACGCCGAGCTGCTCCTGCTGCTGGCCACCCACCAGAGCGGCCGGACGGCGGCCCAGTTGGCCGAGGGGCTGTTCGGCGACGCGTCCCGGGTGGTCACCGTCCGGGCCGAACTCTCCCGGCTGCGCCGCTACCTGGGCGGCGTGCTGGAGCACCGGCCCTACCGGTTCGCCGAGTCGGTACAGGTGGAGGTGGTCCACCCGGCCGACTCGTACCAGCTGCTGCCCGCCTCCTCGGCGCCCGGCATCCGCCGGCTGCGCGCGCTGCTGGACAGCGGTTCGGCGCTGCTGCCCGGCTGTCGGATCGCCAACCCGGTCGGCCCTCAGGGCGGCATGACGGGCAGTCAGGTGCCGAGCCCCAGACGCCCGGCCGGCGCCCTGGAACCCAGCACCTGACCGGGCCGTTCGGGGGCCGGCGGGTCAGCAGTCGCCGAACAGGAACGCCGTCAACTGCTCGTCCGTCGGCGCGCAGTCCGGCTCGGCGCCCTCGGGCACCTCGGCGTAGGTGCGCTCCAGCCACTCCCGCACCCGCGGTGCGGAGGCCTCCAGCAGCGCGCTCCCGTAAGGGGATTCGAGCGCCAGGTGCAGGGTCGCGCCGTGGCAGGGGCAGTGCGCGGGCCACAGTCGCACATCGCCCTGACCGGTCAGACCGATCAGGCCGTCGCGCAGCAGCTCGCGGGAGAAGACCCAGTCGACCTCGTCGGGGCGTCCCAGGTGGAAGGTGACCAGCACCTCGTAGGGCCGCGCCGGCTCGTAGCGGAACCGGGTGGGGACGGTGCCCACCTTGTCCCGGCCCAGCGCGATGCGCAGGGTGAGGATCTCCTCCACCGGCGAGGCCGGGCGGAACGGCAGCTGATGCCGGGCGGCTTGGGTAGCGGGGTAGGCGGCTTGGTACGGGGCTCCGCCGCTGGCGGACAGTGGATCGCGCGGCATGGCTGTTCTCCGGGGGGAGGCGGGACCGGCCCAGCCTGCTCCGCCGCCGTCGCGCGCCGCAAAGGTTGCAGGGGGTTGCAACGTGCGACCGGCATCCCGTTGCCCGGCCCGCCCGACCTCCGGCCACCCGACTGTCCGACGGTACGTCAACTTCCTGTGCATCACGTCCCACCACACGCCGCGGGCCCGTTACCGGGCAGCTCACACCGGGTATCCGAACCGGTGGGACTGGGCCCGTCACCCACCGCCGTCGCGCTGGTACTCTCGTCACTCCGCCGATCCGGGTGGCCTGCACAGGGGGTGACGGCCACCGGCGACGGAGGAGTCCACTGACAGTCCCTACGGACGGCCAGGGCCGGTCGGTTCAGTGCGGCCGTACCGGAGCGAACTGGAGCGGGGCAGCGGCAGTCGGCCGGGGAGGCCGGCTGGGGAGGAGAGGAGTCCGGTGACGCACCGGGAAGGCACCCCTGCGGCGGCGCGGCGCACCGACGAGCACCCGCCGCTGCCACACGGTCGGCACAGCCGGCCCAAGCCGCTGGGCGGCCAGTTCCGGCTGCCCGCGATCAGGGTCTCCGGCGCCGCGATGGCGATGTCCACCGTGGTCGGCATCAGCATCGCCACCACCTGGTTGATCAGCAGTCAGCAGCGGATCGGGTACGGCGTGCGGATGTCCACCGTCGGCGCCACCCCCACCGGTCCCGGTACCGGTACCGGGACGCCTGAGCCGGCGGCCGTGCCGCTCGCGGGCAGCGGGGCCGGACCGGCCACCACGGGCCCGGCCGGCGCCGCCCCGGGTGGTACCGACTCGACGGGCGCGAAGCCGACCGGTACCGGCGCCCCGGTCGTCGGCCCGACCGGCCGCGCCGTCGCCGGGCCGACGAGCGGCCCCGCGCTCGGCCCCATGGCCGGTCCGACCGGCGCGGTGCCGCTGAGCGGGGTCACCGCGAGCGCTGTGCCGAGCAACCCCGCGCCCGTCGCGGGTGCCCCGATCGCCCCGGCGTACTCGCCCGCGCCCACGCCCTCCGGGGCGGGCGCCGGACCCCTGAACGCTCCTGTCAGCCCGCAGGCGCTGGCGACACCCCAGTCGCCCCAGGCCTCGCAGTCGCCCCAGGCTTCGCAGCCTTCCCATGCCTCGTCCGGTTCCGCCCTGTCCGGTTCCGCCCAGTCCGGTCCCGCGTCCGGTTCCGCCCCGGCCACCAGCGCGCCGCACACCGCCCGCCCCAACGCCACCACCACCGGCGCCGATGCGGCCGACCAGCCCGTCCCCCCGGTCACCGTGCCGCCCGCGCGCACCCCTCCCGCGCCGCTGACGCCGACCTCCCCCGCCCGCCCGCTGATCCCGGCGCCGCGCCCCGCCCCGGACCCGACGGCCACCGACGGCATCACGCCCGTCACCGACGCACCCGACACCGGCACCCCCGCCGGCCCGGCCCCCAGCGACCAGGCCCCCGCCGACCAGGCCCCCGCCCTCACCGGCCAGGGCAGCACCGCCGTCCTCCCCGGCGGCGCCCGCACCCACACCGTGACCCTCACCGTCACCGAGGAGCTCACCGCCACCGAGGTCGAACTGCGCCTGGACCGCGCCGACGCGGGCCCGGCCGCCCTCGCCTGGAGCACCCTCCCCGGCGCCCGGGTGACGCTGCTCCAGCGCGGCTCCGCCGTGATCTACCGCTTCGCCCCGCCACCCGGCGCGGACGTCGCCCCGGGCAGCTACACCTTCACCGTGCAGGACACCCCCGCCGGCCCGGCCGGCCCAACTGCCGCCACCGGCCGCCTGGTCGCCGGCGGCTGGACGGCCTCCGGCTTCGCCCTGGACGACCCCCGCGCGGTGGCCGCCCTCGGCACCTTCAGCCCGAGCGCCCCGCCCGGCCGTAGCGCCCCGCCCGCCGGCCGAACTGCCCCGGCGGCCTCCCCCACCGGCACCCCGGCAGCCCTGTCCCGCACCCTCGTCGGCGCCTCCCCCGGGCGCTGACCCCTCCCTGACCTCCCCTTGGTTAGGCTGGCCCTGCACCGGCGCACCGGGGCGCATCGAGCGCGCAGCTCGTGCCCCTCGCGCCGGGCATCGGGACGTCCCGTACGCCCCGTCGTGCTCGCCCAGTTGAGGAGGATCACGTGGCCACGGCCCTGTCCCAAGGCGCGAACGCGCCGCTGACCGCAGTCCGGGTGCGCATCGAGGTGACCGCCCGTCAGCGCCTGGACGTGTCGGGCCTGCTGATCACCAAGGCCGGCAAGGTCCGTTCGGATGCGGACCTGGTCTTCTACAACGCGCCGCGCGGTCCGGGCGTCACCCACAACCCGTCCGGCGGCTCGCTGCCGGACGCGATCACCGTGGACACCTGGGCGGTGCCCTCGGACGTCGCCACCGTCGTGATCACCGCCAGCCTGGACGAGCAGGGCGCCACCTTCGCGGGCATCGAGCCCACCGCCACGATCCTGGACGCCGACACCGGCCGCGTGCTGGCCACCTTCGCCCCGCCCCGGCTGGGCCGCGAGACCGCCCTGGTGCTGGTCGAGGTCTACCGGCGCGGCGCGGAGTGGAAGATCCGCGCGGTCGGCCAGGGCTACGCCAACGGACTGGCCGGGATCGCCTCCGACTTCGGCGTCTCGATCACCGACGCGGTCCCCGTCACGCCGCCCGGAGCGCCCGCGCCTGCGGTGCCCGACTACGCCCCGCCGGCCTCCTCCCCCGCCCACGTCCCCCCGATGCCGGACTACACGCCCGCCGCCCCGCGCGTCACCCTCGACAAGGGCCGGGTCTCCCTGGTCAAGGGCGGCTCCGTCTCCCTGGTCAAGGGCGGGCACGCGCTGCTGAGTTCGGTCCGGATGGCGCTGGGCTGGCAGCCCGCCCGCCGTGGCCGCAACATCGACCTGGACGCCTCCTGCATCGCCTTCGACGCCCGGCGCGAACGCCTGGAGACCGTCTGGTTCATGAAGCTCAACGTCTTCAACGGCGCGATCCAGCACACCGGCGACAACCTCACCGGCGGCGGCTCCGGCGACGACGAGGCCATCGACGTCCACCTCGACGGCCTGCCGCCCGAGGTCGTCGGCCTGGCCTTCGTGGTCAACTCCTTCTCCGGCCAGCGCTTCACCGACGTCCGCGACGCCTACTGCCGCCTGCTCGACGTCACCACCGGCGAGGAGCTGGTCCGCTTCGACCTGACCAACGCCGAGCCCCACACCGGCGTCGTCATGTGCAAGCTGGTCCGCCAGCTCTCCGGTGAGTGGGTGATGACCGCCCTCGGCGAGTACGTGGACGCCAAAACCGCCCGTGGCATGGTCAAACCCGCCGCCGCCCTGCTCTGAGCCCTCGCGCCCGCCGCCTCGCGGCGAGCGAGGCACTCCGTCGCCCCGGCCAGCGGCCCGCCCCGCCGCCCACGCAGGTGTGGGCGGCGGGGCGGGCCAATTCTCTCGGGGAGGTCGCACTCGACGGGCGGTGCCCGGAGCTCGATCGGCTGGACAGCGCCCTCCTCGACACCCCACCGCTCTGCTAGCCTGGGCCCTCCGCAGGACCCGGACCGACCCAGGAGGTGAGACCCATTACCGCTGTCGCAGGCTGGGTGCTCTCCCCGCGCGGTCCATCGTCGGTCGAATAAGCAACTTCGGCCTTCCAGACGACGGTCGCGAGAGCCCCTTCGGTTGTCCCCGAAAGGCGTCTCACCGCTCTCATGTCGCTCTCCCGTTCCACTGCCGCCTCCGCTCCGCTGTCCCACTCGGCTGTCATCAGCAGGCTGCGCGCCGCCGGCTGCGTCTTCGCCGAGGACGAGGCCGAGCTGATCCTCGAAACCGCCACCACCGCCGAGCAGCTCGCCGCCATGGTCGAGCAGCGCGTCCAGGGCCTCCCGCTGGAGCACGTGCTCGGCTGGGCCTCCTTCCACGGGCTGCGGATCGGCGTCGGCCCCGGCGTCTTCGTACCCCGTCGGCGCACCGAGTTCCTGGTCGACATCGCGGGCACCCTCACCTCGCCCGGCGCCCTGGTGGTCGACCTGTGCTGCGGCGCGGGCGCGCTCGGCGCGGCCCTGGCGGCGGCCGTCGGCGCCGCACCGCAGCCCGTCGAGCTGCACGCCGCCGACATCGACCCGGCTGCGGTGGCCTTCGCCCGGCGCAACATCCCGTCCGCCGTCGGGCAGGTCTACCAGGGCGACCTCTTCGAGCCGCTGCCCACCGCCCTGCGCGGCCGGATCGACACGCTGCTCGCCAACGTCCCCTACGTGCCGACCGACGCGATCGAGCTGCTGCCCGCCGAGGCCCGGGTGCACGAGGCCCGCGTCGCGCTGGACGGCGGTGCGGACGGCCTGGACGTGCTGCGCCGGGTGGCAGCGGCCGCACCGCACTGGCTGGCGCCGGGCGGACACCTGCTCTTCGAGACCAGCGAGCACCAGGTCCCGCACGCCGTCGACATCGTGACGCGTGCCGGTCTGACGGCGGAGGTCCGGACGGACGAGGAGATAGACGCCACCGTGGTGGTCGCGACCAACTGAGCTGCCGTCACCCGGTTTCGGCGGCGGCCATGACCTCGGCCACCCGGTCACGCCAGCCCACCCGGCCCGCCTGGTCCGCCTGGTCGTCGCCCTCGCTCCCGCACGCCTCCGCTGCCGCCTCAGTACGACAGGTCCCGCACCGGACCTCACCGCTGACCGGCCGGAACGGTCGCTCGCAGCCCGAACAGCCCACCAGCTCGACCACGGTGGGCTGTTCGGGCATCTTCTCGATCAGCCGATAGCGCAGCACTCCGTACGGGCTCTTCAGGGGCTGCGGCAGTCCGTCGCTGATGCCATGCCGCAGCGACGCCGGACTCACGCCCCTGAGCAGCCACTCGACGGCCAGCGGCAGCAGTCGTCGCAACTCGCGCCTGCCCAGGACGAGGCGCGGATCGGACAGCCGCAACGAACGCAGCACCCGCTCGGCCTCCGCCTCGGCCTCGCTCAGCACTTCGGGTTCGAGCGGGACCGGGAGGGGGGAAGTGTTCTCCTCTGTCAGTGTTACTCCCGAAGGGAGGTCGGTGCCGTCCGACGACGCTGCGGGCTGGCCGCCCCCTCGCCCTCCGGCACCCGGTCCGCCTCGCCGCTCACCTCGCCGCTCGTCCTCCTCGTCGAAGTGCGCGGCGAACATCCGTTCCGCATCGCCCTCGTCCACCGGGACGTTGGAGATCATCGACTCGGTCCGCACCTGGCCGCCCCGGCAGCGCCAGCGCGTGGAGTGCAGCAGTCCGGCGCGCGCGAGCTGCTTGCGCGCCCGGTCGACGGTGATCCGGCCGCTGCTCAGACCGGCGGCCAGCTCGGTGACGGTGGTGGCGCGGGCCTTGGCGGGCGGCAGGGCGAGAGCCCTTACCAGCAACCGGAAGGCGGTGTCTGACAGATCGTCATTCCAGATCTGCTCGTTCGAGATCTGCGTGAAGTCGCGCACGGGCGCGATAACATGCCTAAGCATCCTGGTGGCCTCTATCTCAGTCCACTGGCGGTGAAGAGCCCGGCCTGGTGCTGCTAACACCTGCCGGGCTCGCCCTTTTCCCTTCCAGGGAAGCCGCCCTTTTGCGGCCACGGTATCCACACACCCCGTGCCCGTCCAGCCACGTTCCGCAACTGATCACTCTTGCTGACTTACCGTCAGATCCAGTTCGCACCAGAGCGTTTTCCCTGACGGCGGCCGCGCCACCGAACCCCACCGGTCCACCAACGCGTCCACCAGCAACAGCCCGCGCCCGGCCTCCGCACCGTACTCCGGAGCACTCGGCAGCTGCGGCATCCGCTCACCGCGCGAGTCCGAGACCTCGATGCGCAGCACCGTCGCGAGGCCGGGACACGGGCCGAGCAGCATGTGCAACTGGAAGTCCCGACCCCGAACGTGACCGTGCGTCACGGCATTTGAGGCCAGCTCGGAGACGATCAGCGCGACGTCGTGGTACAGCTCCTCGGCCGGACTCCAGCCCCAGAAAGTCAGCTGCCGCCCGGCCGCGAGCCGGGCCTGCCACGCCCCTCGTCTCGACGAGACGAACTGCCAGCCGGCGCAGAGCGAGGTCAAGGACGATTGGGCAAGGGTGATTTCGGTCGTCATGTCACCGAGCGTGGCGGTTGAAGCGTACGCTGACCAGAGTGAGATCCGGTACGGAGCGTACGGGTACCAGCGCGGAGGGTTGCCAGTATGACCCTTCGACCGTTACCGGATGCGGGCACGCAGCACATGGGTGGTGGTCGTGATGACGGTAGCGGATCAGTCAGCAAACCCAGAGCTGCCGGAGCAGCGGCCGGAGGCCCCGGACGATCCGGACGACAGCTCGGAGTTCTTCCGCGCGATCGGCAAACAGCTCAAACTCCTGCGCGAGCGCCAGGGGTTGACCCAGAGAGAAGTAGCACAAATCCTGGGCTACAGCGAGGACCTGGTCTCATCGCTGGAGCGCGGTCGGCGAGTGCCGCAGAAGGACTACCTGCGGGCCGTGGACAAGCTCCTCAAGGCCGGCGGGATCATGACCGTCACCGAGGAGGAACTGGAGAAAGCGCAGCAGAAGGCGAAGATCCGGCATCCGTCGTGGTTCCGCGACTACGCGCTGCTGGAGGCCCAGGCGGTGGAGCGGCACGAGTACAGCACTCATGACCTGCCTGGCCTCCTCCAGACAGAAGAGCACGCCCGAGCAGTGTTCTCCGCGCGCAGACCGCTGCTCGCCGAAGCAGTCATCGAGGAACGGGTCCAGGCGCGGATGGCGCGCCAGAAGCTTCTCGAAGGCTGGCCGCTCCCCGATGCAAGCTGGATCATCGAGGAGTCAGTAGTACGTCGCCCGTTCGGCGGACGGGATGTGCACCGACGCCAATTGGAGAAGCTGCTCCGGGTAGGCCGCACGCGAAGCCTGGAGATCCAGGTGATGCCGACCGATCGTCCCGAACACGCGGGCATGAGCGGCCCGTTCGTCCTCCTCACGCCCAAGGGCAAGCCTCAGCTGGCCTACGTCGAGGTACAGGCCTTCAGCCATCTGACCAAAGATCCAGAAGAGGTCCGTATCCTGGCTGCACAGTACGGCAGCCTCAGGGCCTTGGCGCTCACGCCGTCCGAGTCCCTGGCTCTGATCGAGAAGATCCTGGGAGAACTATGAGCGCCACGGCACTCGCCTGGTTCAAGAGCAGTTACAGCAACGATGAGGGCGGCAACTGCATCGAGATCGCCTGGACCAAGAGCACCCACAGTGGCGACGAGGGCGGAGCCTGCATCGAAGTCGCCACCACCCCCACCTGCCCCCACGTCCACGTCCGCGACTCCAAGGACAAGGCCGGCCCCCAACTGACCTTCTCCCCCACCACCTGGTCCGCCTTCCTCACCCTCGCCACCACCCTCTGACGGCACCCCACCCCCACCGAAGTGCCCGCCGCCCCGACCCGGCGGGCACTTCGTGCGTGCCGCCCGACCGACCAGACCGCCTCTGCGAGGAACTCCGCCGCACGACATCTTCACCAGAGCAGGCCGGTTCGTCCCGCCACCTCAGCCCCGTTCGCACCGCTCCACACCCCCGTCCCCGTCGGGCACCGGCCGCCCCACCCCGAACGAACGCTGCGCCCGTTCCGTCACCGCTTTCCCGTTCTCTCAACTACCTCACCTTGACCGCACCGCCTCACTCTCGGGAATATCGACGTGCTCCCAACAGCGAGGGAAGGGAATGCCGGTGAAGCTGACTGTCGTTCGCATCCCGGCCGCACTGATCCGGAGGTACGCCAGTGAGCATCTCGCGTGACGACTTCGAAAGGCTGTTCTCCGATTTCCAAGGCGAGGCATTCCGCCTGGAAACCTTGGACGACTACACTGGCTCGTCAAACCCCGAGAGCCTCCGCGCCTTCTTCGCGGGCGAACCCCAACCGGCCGACTACAACCAGGGCTGGGCTGACGAGGTCCACGCCAACGCCCGTGCCGGCAAACGCATGTACCGCGTCCACATCCTGCGCCGCCCGCTGACCCCGTACCTCCGGTTCGAACTCGGCTGGGGCTACGTCAAGAACAGTGCAGCTGGTGAGGAGTTCTTCATCCTCGACACGACGGAGCAGTCCAACCCGCTCGAAGGCGTCCCGGACTTCTGGGCCTTCGACGAGACCAGCGTGGTCACCATGGCCTACGCTCCCGACGGATCGTTCAAGGGCGCCGACCTGCAACCAGACGCCCTTGAGTGGCTGAAGTACCGCGACACTGCCCTCCAGCATGCAGTGCCCTTCTCCGAGTGGTGGGAGCGGTACGGCCGCGAGTGAAAAAGCACGGCACCCCCAGCTGCATCATCTGCGGCGCCTCTGATGCCCCGCACCTCGGAGAAATCCGCACCACCCGGGTCGCGGAGGGTGTTCTGCGCGACGAGCGCGCCCGCCGCTGCACACCCTGCCACCTGCGCCCGACCCCACTCCCCGGAGATCAGCGATGACTGACGCCCCCGCGCCACGCCCCTACTCCCACGACCAGGCACGCGGCGCACTGCACGCCCTCGGCCGCCGCCTCAACGAGGCAGCCGCCCAAGGAGCGCCGACCGATGCCTTGGACGCACTCCTCGGATCGATGCGCCAGGTCCACGAGTTGATCACCGCCTGCCTCGCTCAGGACCTCTGCCTGACACCGCACACACGGCCACTGCCAACTCCGATCCGTGCCCGCCGGCACCCGCGAGCGGCCTGAGAGCCGCCCACCCCGCCGTTCTCCTCCTCGAATCCGTCAAGGTCGAGCAGAACCGGCGCGGCACCGGCGTCGGCATGAGCCTGGCCGTCACCGCACTCCGCAGACTGGCCATCCCGAACACCATCGCCGTCTGCTACCCCGCCCCCATCCACACCCACGGCCCCGACGAACCCTGCAGCTACGCCTCCGACGACCCAAAAATCCGCCGGCCCGACTTTGAGGCCACCACCGCACTCCGCAAGCCCGGAAGCACCACGACCTCACCCACCTCCACGACGCCTCTACACCCTCCCGCCCCCTTGAGGGGCCCCAAGTGCCCTTTCCTGTAATGGAAAGCCACTGCCCTTGACCCTGTACACGGTGAATCGGGAGTATCGGACGGGACAGCCGACTCGAATGAGGAGGGGGAGCCTTCGCGCTCACCAAGCTGATCAGCGACTGCCGCGAAGGACCGTGCCCTACCCTGTGGCGCACCGAGGACGGCCAGTACATCGTCCAGGGCTACAAGGTCCTCGACGCCGAGCGCTTGTCGCAACTCGGCCTGCCAGACAACGAGACGGCCGTCGAGGTGACGGCCGAGCTACTGGAGGGATACTTCGGTGCTGCTCACGGCTGACGACTTCAACGGTCTGTTCCAGACCTTCACGTCCTCCGCCTTCAAGATGGAGACGCGGGACCGCTACGACGTCGCTGGTGAACACGCCGAGTACCAGGCCTTCCTCGATGGCGCCGCCATGCCCGAGGAGTGGGAGGACAGCCCCTGGGTACGGTCGATGGCCAGCGCGGGCAAGTGCCTGCGCCGCGTCCACATCCTCCGCTCCCCACTGAGCGACTACCTGCGCTTCGAGCTCGGCTGGGGATACGTCGGGAACGCCCGAGCAGGCGAGGACATCAGGATCATCGACCTCGCCGACGTGACCGTCACCGGCCTGCCGGACCACGACTTCTGGCTCTTCGACGACTCCCGCATCTACCGCATGCACTACAACGCCGAGGACGAGTTCCTCGGCGCCGAACCCCTCGACAAGGATTTGCTCCCGCAGTACCTGGCCTACCGCGACACGTCCTGGCGCCACGCGATCCCGTACGCCGACTACTGGCGGCATCCGGCTTGACCGACCCCAATGGCCAGGAACTGGGCAAAGCCCTGCGGGCACTTCGAACAGCATCGGGCGTCACCGGTGACTTCGTCGCCCGCAGGGCTTCCATGTCCCCAGGGAAGCTCAGCAAGATCGAGAACGGTCGAATCCTCCCGACCGTGACCGACGTCGAGCTCATCCTGACAGCGCTCGGTGTCTCCGAGTCCGCAAAAGCCGCGTTCCTGGCCCAGGCGAGAGCCGCCGTCACGGAGGCAACAGCGTGGCGTGTCCTGCGCCGTCTGGGGCCGCCCAAGCACCAGCAGTCCATCATGGCGATCGAGGCTCGTACCACCGTACTCAAGGTGTTCCAGGGGCAGTTGATCCCCGGCCTGCTCCAGACCCCCGAATACATGTCAGCGGTCTTCTCTCTCGTCCCAGGGCAGTCACCGGATTCCAGGGCGAGGACGGTGGCGGCCCGGATGGAACGGCAGGCAGTTCTCTACAACCCCACCAAGTCGTTTCACTTTCTCATCTGTGAACACGTCCTACGATGGCTCATCTGCGACCAGCTGATCATGGCCACCCAACTGGATCGGCTGGTCTCGTTCTCTCGCCTGCCCAACGTCCGCATCGGCATCCTCCCGCTCAGCCGCCGCATGCCCGACTTCCCGATGACCTGCTTCAGCTCATATGACGATCACATCGTGATCGTGGAGACGTTCCACTCCGAGGTCACCACAAGAGACCCCAAGGACCTCGATATATACGTCGAAACGTTCGACCGATTCTCCTCGGCAGCCGCCTACGGCGAAGAAATGCTGAGCCTGATCGAGCCCATCCGGGACGGATTCTTGCGGTAACAGGAAAGGCCCTCGAACTCCCTCGTCTCCAGCCTTACCGTGGTGGCCCAGACGGCCCGTCAGAATCCCCCGTCGGGCCCAAATCCCACCACCGGAGGTACCCGACATGCCCGAGCCCGACAGCGGCGGCCACGGGGGCAACCCCGCGCCCACCCCGCCCATGCCCTGGCCGCCCACCCCCTCGCCCGACAGTGGGCCGCCGCCCGGCAACGGAGGCCACCGCAAGTGACCAGCCCCCTCCCCGAGGGAACGGACCGCCCCGGCCAGGAGCTGGGGCGGCTCCTCCTCAACACCGGTGCCATGTCCGCTGATTGGGCACCGGCCTTCGCCGCCGTCCCCCGCTCCCACTTCGTCCCCGACCTGGCCTGGGCCTGGGACGAGGAGCAGGGCCGCAGCGTCGCCGTCAACCGGGCCGGCGACCCGGACGGCTGGCTCGCCGCCGTGCACACCGACATCCCGCTCGTCACCCAATGGGACGACGGCAACCACACCGGCACCGAACCCGGCCAACTCTCCACCAGCAGCACCAGCCAGCCCAGCCTGGTCATGTCGATGCTGCGCGATCTCGACGTACACCCCGGCCTGAAGGTCCTCGAAGCCGGCGCCGGGACCGGCTGGAACGCCGGCCTGCTCGCCCAGCGCCTCGGCTCCCGACAGGTCGTCAGCATCGAGGTCGACCCCGCCATCGCCGCCCGGGCCACCGTCAACCTCGCAACCACCGGCCTCAACCCGCACATCGTCACCGGCGACGGCGAGTTGGGCTGGCCCACCGGCGCACCCTACGACCGGATCATCGCCACCTACGGCCTGCGCCACATCCCCCACGCCTGGCTCCAGCAGACCAGGCCCGGCGGCATCATCCTCGCCCCCTGGGGCACCCACTACAGCCAGCGCGACGCCATCGTGAAACTGACCGTGGCCGACGACCACCACTCCGCCTCGGGCCACTTCACCGAACTCGTCGGCTTCATGAAAGCCCGCGACCAACGCACCCCCTACCCCGAACACGCCACCCACGTACCCGAGTTCCCCGGCAACGCCGACACCACCCACCGCACCGCCCGCACCGCCGACGACCTCGGCGGCCCCTGGGACGTACAGCCCTTCGTCATCGGCCTCGCCGTCCCCGACGTCACCCACGTCCTCGCCCACGACGACGCCGGACACTCGACAACCGCCTGGTTCTACTCCCTCACCGACACCTCCTGGGCCGCCGTCACCTGGCCCACCGACGAACCGCAGACCACAACGACCGTCTACCAGTCCGGCCCCCGCCGCCTCTGGCAAGCCGTCGAACATGCCCTCGACTGGTGGGACGAACACAACCGCCCCGCCATCCACCGCTTCGGCCTGACCATCAGCGACCACCACCACACCCCCTGGCTCGACACCCCCGACCACCCCGTCCCCACTCCGGCCGCCTAGAGGAGCAGACGTGACACCGCAGACCACCGACGAACTGGACGCGTTGGCCTGGGTCTCCCTCGCCGAGATCCCGCAGTACGTCCCGTACGGCCTCTTCGAGCCGGTGCAGGCACACCTGGACGCCTCGCTCACCGGCTGACGTCCCCGCCGCACCGATCCGGAGGTGTACCGATCCATTGGTGCAGTTCGAGCTCACCATCCCGGGTAGGCCGATCCGCCCATCGCCGAGGAGGCTGCCCGCCGACCCACCCGCCGGGCATTTCAGACGGCGTCCCGCACCTGAACACGGCCTGGCGAACGCGCAACGGCGGTCCCGACACCCGGTGACCGCCGCTTCCCGCTCACTCACCTTCCATCGCCGGAAGGGTCAGCTGTAGGTGTACCAGTCGCTCCAGCTGCCGTCGGCGTGGCGGTCACGGGCCTGCGGCTGACAGCCACCGCCTCCCATGTGCATGGGCCCGGTCGACGTGACGGTGAACGCCCCGATCCCATACGAACTGACGGGACAGCAGCCCCAGCTGCTGTCCCGTCAGTTCTGTGGAGCCCGTCAGCGGTCGGCGCAGACCACGAAGACGCTGATGCCCACGGTGTCCGCGCCGGGCTGGTGGCCGACACCGATCCAGCCCCGGCCATTGTCGGTCGGGAAGCTGCCGTTCAGCACCGAGTCGTCGCCCCGGGCCTCGGCGCCGCCGCCGATGGCCACTTTCTGGCCCGGGCAGTTGACGACCCGCCGCTCGAAGTTGCCCACGTTCGCATTGTCCAGCTTGACGATCTCGTAGCCCGGGATCGCCCGGGTCGCGGCCGGCTCACTCTTCTGCTGCGCCCCGGCTGCATCGGCATTCGCCTGCACCGCCCAGCCCACACCACCGGCCAGCGTCAGCGCCATCGCACACGCGCCCAGCACGAGCTTGCTCCGCATCATCAGCGTCTTCTCCTTCGCGAAACACGGCAGGCCCACGATCAGGACCGGCCCTCCGCCCCGAGAATCGGCACTTCACACCAACGACTTGAGCCAAACCCCTCGTTAGATTGAACACGAAGCATCACCCCGGCGCACCGCCCTCCCGCCGACCCCTCCTGGTGCAACACCCAGCTCTGGCAGCCGCACATCAGCGAAGGCGCGGGCACCGAGCGGCTCCGCCGGCCTCCCCGCACCGGCCAAGGCCGCGTGACAAGCCACCTCTAGCGGGGCGGCCGGCGGTGGAGTTGGCGCAGCCCGAGGCTGCCGCCGGTCAGGAAGAGGCCGAAGAAGGTGAAGAACCCGTCCTCCCGGACGAACTCGGCCTGCCAACGGTCGTACTGCTCGCGCGGGACGTCGGTCCAGTCGGAGCGGTTGAGGTTCGGCACCGACACCTGGTACCTCGGGCCGGTCAGCATGCGCGCGCTGCCCTTCGAGCCGCCGACGGCGAACCCGCCGACCACTACGCCAAGGCAGACAAGGGCGACGATGCCGAGCCCGATCCGCACCCGCCGGTGCGGGAACATGGCACCCCATATCTGCTTCTCGGCCGCGCGTCGCGCGGCCCGCTCCTCCTTGCCGTGCCTGGGTCTGCTCACACCCACGACCAGCGCGAACGACGCGATGAGCCAGAACCAGAGCGGGATGAGGATCGCGCCCGCGATGCCTGACAGGTCGTCATGGGAGAGCATCACCCGGTTCGAGGGCCAGGAGGCCAGGCTGTCGACCGCAGCGAGGAACAGCAGAGCGGCGCCGCCCGCTCCTGCGGCCACATCGATCACGGCACAGACACGGGACCGGGTGCGCCACCGCGCCAGCCGCACAAGAGTGGCGGAGTTCCCGCCCAGAGCGGGGAGTGGCGCAGTGTTCTCGGGTATCGGCACAGCTGGAGGTTAGACCTCCGCCCCACCGGCCGTCGATCACATCGCTCACCGGCTGAACGAGCACTCCCGGACGACGCCCCCGACCACACCGTCCCCAGCTCTGGCAGAAGCGGCGGCCCCTCCAGCACCCGGCGGCCGCTTCCCGCGCACTCCAGACGTAGTCGATTCACACCCCGCCCAAGCCCACCGAGCGCCAGGCAGGGCCCCTGGCACCCCGGCGTTCAGCGGGGACTGCATCCCTCCTGACGGACAGTCACCTCACGCCGGTTCACCCCACCCCTCACGCCTTCCCACTTGGGCACCCGCCACTCCACAGCGCCGCCGGGCCGCACTGGCTCGACGCCTACTCCAACGCCCAGCGTTTCGCCTTCACGATCTGAAGGACTGCCCAACGCTGTACGCCACCGACCGCGAGCGGCTGTTGCGGCAGGGTGCAGCCTGCCGGCCGGTCAGTGTCAGAGGCGTGCCCCCAAGGCGTCGAGGACGGCCAGCGGGTCGAGGTAGTCCCGCCAGTGCGTGATCCTGCGGTCCCGGATGGTGATCACGGAGACGAAGTGGTTGTCATACGCCCGTCCCGTGCCGACCGCGCGACCGTGCACCACGTATTCGAGGACGACGACCGAGGTCTCGCGGTCATGGTGGACGGCGAGGCCGTCGGCGCTCTCCGCGACCATCGTGTCCCCGTACCCGCGGTACAGCTCGGCCAAGGCGGCCCGGCCCTCGACCCTTCTCGGGTAGTCGGGCACGGTGACCACGTACTCGGTGACGGCGTCCTCGGCGAACCAGTCGAAGAAGTGGTCCCCGTCGACCAGACCGTCGAGCCCTTCCCCGACGATGCGGAAGAACGGCTCCAGCGCTTTGAAGTCGTCCGGATCCTTCACGGTCATGACGTTCCTCGATTCCTGAGGGTGAGCGGGGGCACCCGGAAGCCCGGACCGGAACCGGCGTCTTCCTGGCAGATCAGACGCTACGACGGGACCAGGACAGCTTCGGTCCTGGTCGTGCGATGCCCTACGCTCCGGCGTGTGATCAGCACTTCCGCGCGGCTGCTGCGGCTGGTCTCGCTGCTCTCCACCCGCCCGTCGTGGACCAACAGCGAACTGGCCGAACGTCTGGACGTCACCGAACGCACGGTTCGGCGGGACATCGCCAAGCTGCGCGAACTCGGCTACGCCATCGACTCCGACCCCGGCCCCTGGGGCGGGTACCGGCTCAGCGGCGGCGGCAGCAAGGTACCGCCACTGAGCCTGGACGACGAGGAAGCGCTCGCCGTGGCCGTGGCCCTGCGCGAGGCGGCGCTCAGCGGTGTCCTCGGCACCGACCAGGCGGCGCTCTCGGCCCTCCTGAAACTCCGGAGACTGCTGCCCGCCCACATCGCGGACCGGCTGGCCGAACTGGACGCCGCGTTCGTCCACACCCCCCGGTCCGATGAACACCTGCTCTCCCCGGGGGTACTGCTGGAACTGGCCACCGCCTGCCGACGGGGCGAACGCGTCCGGCTCTCCTACCGCGATCGGCAGGACCGGGCCACGGTCCGGGACGTCGACCCCCACCGCCTGGTACGCACGGGCCACCGCTGGTACCTGGTCGCCCTGGACGTCACGCGGGGTCAGTGGCGCACCTTCCGCGCCGACCGCGTCGCCGAGGCCCACCCGACCGGCCGGCCGGCCGACCTCGTCGACCCGCCGGACGCCGCGCTGCTGGTCTCCCGCATGCTCACCAGCGGCTACCCGCTCTACGCCACGGTCCGCATCCCCCTGCCGCTGAACCAGGCGCTGCTCCTCGTCCCCCGCAACCTCGGCACCCACGAGCCCGACGGCACCCACGCCACCCTCGTCACCATCGGCGGCTCCACCCCCGACGAACTGGCCACGTACCTCCTCGGCCTGGCAACCCCGCTCCAGGTCCTGACCCCCGCCTCGGTCCGAACCGCCCTGCACACCCGAATCCGGACCCTGCTCAACGCCAACGATCCTGATTCCCCCAGGAACTGACGCCGGACCGGCTGCCGAGACACCTGCCAGACGGGCTGCCGCCGCTCGCCACCGCTCGCCACCGCTCGCCGCCGCTCGCCGCCGGTCAACTGTCCCGGCGTCATCGCGCCCCAACGCCTCGGGATCAGTGCGAGACCGCCCACTGCACCCCGCGATGCTGCGGCCGCTCGATCTCGTCCAGCAGCGCCACCGCCAGGTCCGCGTGCGAGATCCGCCCCTGCCCCACCACCGCGCCGACCGCACTCCGGTAGCTCCCGGTGGCCTCGGCCTGCGCGTTCAGGTCCATCGGCGGGACCACCATCAGCCAGTCGAGCTCCGTCGCGGTGGCCCGCAACAGCTCGAACTCCGCGACATGGCCCTGGGAGAACAGCCGGTACTCCTCGGGGAACTGCGGATCGTCCATCACCCGCACGCCCGGCGAGGTCTCCAGTGTCGTCGCGATGCCCAGCACGAGCAGCCGCCCCACCCCGGCCCGCCCGAGCCCGTCGACCAGCGCCCGTGCGGCTGACGTGAAGTACTCCTCCGCCGGCACGTCCAGGCGCCCCGAGGCGTTCACCGCCGCATCGTGCCCCGCCGCGACCGCCGCCACCGACTCGGCGTCCGTCGCGTCGCCGCGCACCACCGTCACGGTGCCCGAAGTGCCCAGCACGTCCGAAGTGCCGAGCTCCGCGTACTTGTCCGGGTCCCGCACCACCGCCGTCACCGCGTGCCCGCGCCGCACGGCCTCGGCCACTGCCGCGCGCCCCACGCGTCCGCCCGCCCCGAAGATCACGATCTTCTTCATGCTTCCGATTCCTCCCTGAACTGCCCCTCCGGGCCTGGTGTACGAGGAGAGTAGGCGGGAGGGGCCCGGTTACTTCAAGGGAACCGGGCCCTATCGTCAAGGTATGACCGCGCCACTGAACGCCGACATGTTCGACCCTCACTGCAGCCACCACATGCCCATCCGGGTCGGCGACAAGTGGAGCGGCATGGTCCTGCGCTGCCTCGAAGACGGCGCGCGCCGGTTCAACGAGTTGAAGGCGCCGCTCAAGGGCGTCACCCCGAAGGTGCTGACCGAGACCCTGCGGGCGATGGAACGCGACCGCTGGATCACCCGAACCGCGTACGACGAGAACCCGCCGCGGGTCGAGTACGCCCTCACCGACCTGGGGCGTTCACTGCTCGGCCCGATGAACACCGCCTGCGCGTGGGCGCGGGAGCACCTCGACGAGCTTCCGCGCATCGAGGACCGCCAGCCCCCGTCCTAGACCCCCGTCCTGGACCCTCACCCCAGCGGCCTCACTCCAACGCCGCCGCCTTGCGCAGCAGCACCGACCGCTCGCGCACGTTGCCGCACAGCCGGGCCGCGAGTTCCAGCTCGGCCCGGGCCTCGGCGGTGCGGCCGAGCCGGACCAGCAGTTCGCCGCGCACGCTCGGGAGCAGGTACGACCCCGACAGGCGTCCGGAGACGGCCAGTTCGTCGACCATCGTCAGTGCCTGCCGCGGTCCACCGGCCATCGCGACGGCCACGGCCCGGTTGAGCTCGACGACGGGCGACGGAGCCACCCGGCCGAGCGCCTCGTAGAGGAGCACGACATGCTCCCAGTCGGTCTCCTGCACCGAGGGCGCCGTCGCGTGGCAGGCGGCGATCGCCGCCTGAAGACCGTACGGTCCCAGGCCCCGCCCGACGGCCGTGGCCCGGCCGAGCGCGGCCAGGCCACGACGGATCGCCGACCGGTCCCACAGCCGCCGGTCCTGATCCTCCAGGAGCACCGCCTCCCCATCGGGCCCGGTGCGCGCCGGAAAGCGCGCCGCGGTGAGCTCGAACAGCGCGAGCAGCCCGTACACCTCGGGCTCACCGGGCAGCAGGGCGGCCAGCATCCGGGCCAACCGGACAGCCTCGTAGGCGAGGTCGGGACGCAGCAGACGGTCGCCGGTCGCCGCCGTCGAGCCCTCCGTGAAGATCACGTACAGGACGCTCAGGACCCCGCCGAGCCGCCCCGGCCGCTCCTCGGACGGCGGCAGCTCGAAGGGCACGTGCGCCGCGGCGATCGTCTTCTTCGCCCGGGTGATCCGGGCCTGGACGGTCGGCACCGGCACCAGGAACGCCCGGGCGATCTCCTCGCTGGACAGGCCGCCCACCACGCGCAGCGTGAGCGCCACCCGGGCCTCGGGGGCGAGCACCGGGTGGCAGGCCGTGAACATCAGCGCGAGGACGTCGTCCTCGACCCGGTCGGGATCCCACGGCAGTTCCTCCGCCCGGTCCCGCGCGGCCACCGCCCCCGCGCTGATCTCGCCCTCGGCCAGCTGACCCGCGAGCATGGCGTACCGCTCGTCGAGTCCCGACTTGCGACGGAAGCCGTCGATGGCACGCCGCCGCGCGGTCGCCAGCAACCAGCCCACCGGGCTGGCCGGCGCACCGTCGCGCGACCAGGTGACCAGTGCCTCCGCCAGCGCCTCCTGCGCGACGTCCTCGGCGAGTGCGAAGTCCCCGGTGTAGCGGGCCAACGCACCGACGATCCGTGCCGACTCGATCCGCCAGACCGCCTCGACGGCCCGCCGCGCCGACTCGGCACTCGGCGGGCCGCCATCGGCCGCAGGCGTCCGATCCGGCTCGGGCGTCAGAGCTGGCCCGTCGGCCTCGGGCGTCGGGCCCGGCTCGGGCGTCAGAGCTGGCCCGTCCGCTCGCGCCACGCCCGCTCCTTGATGATCCACTCGTTGTCCTGCGGGAACTCGTCGATGCCCGGTACGCGACGGACCTCGCACTTCGAACCACCGACCGCCGGGAGTCGCTTGGCCCACTCGACCGCTTCCTCCTTCGAAGCGACATCGATCACGTAGAAGCCGCCGAACAGCTCCTTCGTCTCGCCGTACGGACCGTCGGTGACCACCGGGGTCTCCCCGCTGAAGTCCACCACCACGCCCTGGGACGGGTCGTCCAGGCCCTCAGCGGCGACGAGCACGCCCGCCCGGATCAGCTCCTCGTTGAAGCGGCCCACCGTCGCGAGCATCTCCTCGAACGGCGTCTCCATCATCTTCGCGACGGATTCGTCCGTGCCTCGCATGATCAGCATGTACTTCGCCATCGTCCGCCTCCTTGTATCGGGATCGCCTCTCGATCCTCTCTATCCCAGGTCGAACGGCGCGGTCGCGGATCGACACGGCGGACGAACATGGACCAACTTTTTTTCGACCGGGCCCCACACGGCTACCGGACGGTGATCCAGTACCGCCGCACCGGGCCGTTTTCCGCGTCCCGGGCACCTTCGAGGACACCGTCGAGGACGCCTTCGAGGGCACCTTCGAGGACGCCACCGCGACGCTCGATCGTCCGCGCCGAGGCAAGGTTGTCGGCTTCGCAGACGATCAGCACCCGGCCCAGGCCGAGTGCCCGCGCCTCGTCCAGTCCCCGCCCCAGCGCCCAGCTCGCCAGCCCCCGCCGGCGGGAGGTCGGCCGGATGCCGTAGCCGATGTGGCCGAACTGCCGTACGTAGTCGTTGAGTCCGTACCGCAGAGCGATCCCGCCGTGCACCCGGTCGCCCTCGACGATCCAGCGGTACAGGCAGCCCCGGCCGGCCTCGACCGCCTCCGGGGCCGACTCCTCCGCCAGCCGCGCCACCCAGGCCGCGAACCCCTCCGGCGATTCGGCCTCGTCGCTCGGCCCCAACCCGAACCCGTCCTCGTGCGGTCCCGGACCCCACTCGTGGTGCGCCGCGAGCCAGGCGCAGTGCAAGCGGGCCGTGGGCGCGATCAGTTCAGGCACACGGCAACAGTACGCGTCGTGCTCCGCAGCACGCGTCGTGCTCCGCGACGACGGCAGACGGCCCCGTCCACCGACCGTCGATCAGCTCGGCACCTGCCCCACCTTGTCGACGAACGCGACGGTCCGCACCGTGCTGTTCAGTATGACCTGGCCCGCGTCGACCGACCCGTGGCTCCCGAGGACGCGTTCACCGAGGAACTTGTGGGTGTTCCGGTCGAGGATGAGCTGGACGGTCCCCAGCCGGGGGTCGAACATTCCCACCGCTTCGCCGGACCGGCCGTCGGCGTCGGTCGCGTCGGCGGTGTAGGAGATGCTCGGGAGCTTCGCCGCGGCCCGGAAGAGTGCGGCCTGCTGTGGGGCAGGGCAGGCAGTCTCCACGAGGCCGCGGATGATGGACCACACCGCGACCTCGCGGCTCACCTTGTTGGTCACCTGCTGTCCGTGCACCCAGGGGTCCGCGTAGAGGATCTGCAGGAGCTTGTCGGGGTCGGTCGGCAGGGCCGCCAAGGTGTCGTAGGGGGCGGAGCTGAGGCCCACCTCGGACTGGTGGGGCGGGACGGGGTCGGTGTGGTTGTACGCACCGGTCGACTGGTACAGGCCGGCCTGCGCGCCGTCCACGGAGAGCCATGCCCGGACCTCGGTCTGGTCGGCCGCACTGCCGGTGTTGTGCATGAGGTCCATGTAGACGAACTGGTCGGGGCGCGGCATCGGGGCGCTGTCGAGGGCCTCGGCGGCGAGGTTCAGCGCCGAGACCGCCTGCGCGCTGGGGACGGTGACGCTCGGGCCGGCTGTCCGGGTGCTGACCACGCCTGCGGTGACCGCCAGCGTCACCGCGACCGCAGCCGCGGCCAGGACGGGGCGCGCCCGCAACCTCGGCCTCGGCCGGGTGCCCCACCGGCCGCGGCCGCGCCCCCGGGCTGCCTCGGCCGCCAGCCGCTGGCGGCCGCGGAAGTGGGCCTGGGCGGACATCGGGGCGGTGTCGGCGCGGAACTCGCCGAGCTGGGTGATCTCGTCCATGGGGACGCCTCCGTCAGTGCTACGGGTGGTCAAGAGCGGTGTGCAGACGCCGACGGGCGCGGTTGAGCCGTGAGCGGACCGTGCCGACCGGGATCTCCAGCGCGTCGGCGATCTCGTGATAGGCCAGCTCGGCCCAGGCGAAGAGCAGCAGGACGTCGCGTTCCTTGGCCGTCAGGCGGGCCAGGACGTCGGCGATCTCCTTGACCTGGGCGCTGGCGGTGACCTGGGCGGCCACGGCGTCGGCGTGGTCGTCGGCCGCCACCGGCTCCATCCCGCTGCGGGCCAGCGCCCGGTAGCCGGCCCGTTCGCCGCGCTGGTGGCGGTGGACCAGATTGGTCGCGATGCCGTAGAGCCAGGGCCGGGCATCGGGGCGGTTCAGGTCGTAGCGCGTGCGGACCCGGAAGGCGGCCAGGAAGGTCTCGGAGGTGAGGTCGTCGGCGACCGCGGTGCCCACCCGGCGTGCCAGATAGCGGTGGATCGCGAGGGCATGCCGGTCGTATATCTCGCCGAAGCGCTCCGACACGGTCAGCGACTCGTCGATGACCGCCGCGTCGGTGCCCAACTGCATCGGCGCGTCCACGCCGAGGACCGCCATCAGCTGCCCGTCTGATGGCTCGTCAACGGCGTCGGGTCGGTCGCGCACATCGGTTCTCCTTCACGGCGGGCCTTTTCGGTGTTTGCACCCGCTATTGCCACCTCGCCGCAGCAGGGTTCGCCGGACTCGGCCGGAAATCGTGCACCGACGCCGGCACCCTCACCTCCGACCGGCACCACCGCAGGCCCGGACAGCGGGCCCGGACGACAGACGGCGACCGCCCGAGCGCTGAACGCCCGGGCGGCCGCCGCCTCTTCAGCCGCTGCTCCGCTACTTCTTCAACCGCTTCACTTCGTCCACCGCTTCACTTCAACCGCTTCACTTCTTCAACCGCTTCACTTCTTCAACCGCGACGAGGAGAGGATCGAGAAGATGTGCGCCGGCACCAGCACCCACACGATCGCCGTGACCACGATCACCGCGACCTTCGTGGCCCGCAGGTCACCGCGCGCCTGGTCGACCACCGCCGCCACGAGCAGCAGCAGGGTGCACTCGATCCCGTTGCACAGCCGGTGCAGCTGCACGCCCGAGGCCAGCCGCCGCAGCCGGGCGACGCCGGAGGAACGCGGCACGACGGACTGGTCGGTGGCCTTCGCCAGCCCGCTGTCCGAGCGCGCCACGTGCACCAGGTCGGAGGAGGCCTTCAGCAGCAGCACGCCGACGCCCGCCGACATCCCGGCCACCAGGTACGGGGAGAGCCCGAGCGAGGACGCCCGGAAACCCATGCCGATCATCACGGCGGCGTCCGCGAGGTACGCGCCGAGCCGGTCCAGGTAGACCCCGAGCGGGCTGAACTGCTGCCGCCAGCGGGCGACTTCACCGTCCACGCAGTCCAGCAGCAGGTAGAGCTGCATGAACAGGACGCAGAGCACCGCCCCGGTCAGCCCGGGAATCAGCAGCGCGACCCCGGAGAGCACGCCTGCGACGACCATCACACCGGTGATCTGGTTCGGTGACCAACGCGTGTCCAGCAGCAGCCGGGTGATCCGCAGCGAGACGGAGCGCATGTAGAGGCGCCCGGCCCAGTGTTCCGCCCGGCTTTCGAGCTTGCCCGGCGGGTGGATCACACCGCGCAGTTCTTCGAGTTGGACCCTGCTCATGCTGTCTCCGTGTCTGGCCTGTGATCCGCGCGGCCGCTGCGGCCGCGAGCGTGATCAGCGCAAGCCTAGGGCAGGCCCCAGGCAGCAACGCGAGCGCAATCGACCCGGGGTATTCACTGCGAACGCGAGCGCCGCGGACACGACTGCGGCGAACACGACTGCGGCGGAGCCGTTTCCGACTCCGCCGCAGCTCGACCACCGGCCGATCAGCCCCGCGTCGCCATCGCGCGCAGGAAGAAGGTCAGGTTGGCCGGGCGCTCCGCCAGGCGGCGCATGAAGTAGCCGTACCACTCCTGCCCGTACGGCAGGTACACCCGCATGGTGTTGCCGGCCTCGGCCAGGCGCAGCTGCTCCTCGGGGCGGATGCCGTAGAGCATCTGGTACTCGAAGCTGTCGCGGGCGCGGCCGTTCCACTCGGCCAGCTGGCCGGCGATCTTGATCATGTTGGGGTCGTGCGAGGCGATCATCGGGTAACCCTCGCCCGCCATCAGCACCTTGAGGGCGCGGACGTAGGCGAGGTCGACCTCGCGCTTGCCCTGGAAGGCGACCGACTCGGGCTCCTTGTAGGCACCCTTGCACAGCCGGACCCGGGAGCCGGCCGCGGAGAACTCCTTGCAGTCCTCCTCGGTGCGGCGCAGGTAGGCCTGGAGCACCACGCCGAGCCACGGGAAGTCGGCGCGCAGCTCGCGCGCGATCGACAGGGTGGAGTCGGTGGTGGTGTGGTCCTCCATGTCCAGGGTGACCGTGGTGCCCGCGTCGGCCGCGGCCTCGCAGATCCGCCGGGCGTTCTCCAGCGCGATCTTCTCGCCGTCCACCGGGAGGAACTGGCCGACCGCCGAGAGCTTGACCGACACCTCCGCGCCCGCCGCCAGGCCGGTCTCCTTCAGCGCGGCGAGCAGGTGCTCGTACGCCTCGGCCGTGCCGGCCGCCTGCGCGGCGTCCTTGGTGTCCTCGCCGAGGTGGTCGAGGGTGACCTTGCGGCCGGTGGCGACCAGGTCGTCACAGGCGGTCACGGCGTCGTCGAGCAGCTCGCCGGCGACGAAGCGCTCGACTATCGCGTGGGTCGGCGGGAACTTCTCCACGACGGTACGCACCTGCGGCGAGCGCGACGCGGCAAGGAGGGCGGAACGGAGCATCGGTACTCCTGGATCACAGGGTGTGGGGGAGGAAGAGAGGGGTGGGGCGGCGGCTGAGGGTGGCCGCCGCCCCGGGAGGTGCGGTCTGGCAGGAGGAGAGGACCTCGCGCGCTATCTGACGAACCGTCAGCCCATGTGCGGGTAGCGGTAGTCCGTCGGCGGGACGAAGGTCTCCTTGATGGAGCGGGTCGAGGTCCAGCGGGCCAGGTTCTGCTTGGCGCCGGCCTTGTCGTTGGTCCCCGAGGCCCGGCCGCCGCCGAACGGCTGCTGGCCGACCACCGCGCCGGTGGGCTTGTCGTTGATGTAGAAGTTGCCGGCCGCGAAGCGCAGCTTGTGCATCGCGTCCTGGGCCGCCGCGCGGTCCTGGGAGATGATCGAGCCGGTCAGGCCGTAGGGGGAGACCGACTCCATCTGGGCCAGCATCTCCTCGTACTTCTCGTCCTCGTACACGTACACCGCGAGGACCGGGCCGAAGTACTCGTCCCGGAAGTACTCGGCGGCCGGGTCGGCGCAGACCAGCACGGTCGGGCGGACGAAGTAGCCCACCGAGTCGTCGTACGTGCCACCGGCCAGCACCTCGACGGCCGGGTCGGCCTGGGCGCGGTCGATGGCGGCCTTGTTCTTGGCGAACGAGCGGTCGTCGATCACGGCGCTCATGAAGTTCGACAGGTCGGTGACGTCGCCCATGGTCAGGCCCTCGACCTCGGCCTTGAACTCGTCCTTGAGGCCGGCCCAGAGCGAGGCGGGAACGTAGGCGCGGGAGAGCGCCGAGCACTTCTGGCCCTGGAACTCGAAGGCGCCGCGGGTCATCGCGGTCTTCAGCACCTTCGGGTCGGCCGACGGGTGGGCGACCAGGAAGTCCTTGCCGCCGGTCTCGCCGACGATCCGCGGGTAGGTGCGGTAGCCGGCGATGTTGTTGCCGACCTCGCGCCACAGGTGCTGGAAGGTCGGGGTGGAGCCGGTGAAGTGGATACCGGCCAGCGCGGGGTGCTTGAGGGCCACCTCGGAGACGGCCAGGCCGTCGCCGGTCACCATGTTGATGACGCCCTTGGGCAGGCCCGCCTCCTCCAGCAGCTGCATCAGCAGGTGCGCGGAGAACTGCTGGGTGGGGGACGGCTTCCAGAGCACCACGTTGCCCATCAGCGCCGGGGCGGTGGGCAGGTTGCCCGCGATGGCGGTGAAGTTGAACGGGGTGATCGCGTAGACGAAGCCCTCCAGCGGGCGGTGGTCGCTGCGGTTCCACACGCCGTCGGAGGAGAGCGGCTGCTCGGCGATGATCTGCCGGGCGAAGTGCACGTTGAAGCGCAGGAAGTCGATCAGCTCGCAGGAGGAGTCGATCTCGGCCTGCTGCGCGGTCTTGGACTGGCCCAGCATGGTGGCCGCGGCCAGCGTCTCGCGGTACGGGCCGGCCAGCAGGTCGGCGGCCTTGAGGAAGATCGCGGCGCGCGAGTCGAAGGAGAGCGCCTGCCAGGCGGGAGCAGCCGCCAGAGCAGTGTCGATGGCCTCCTGCGCGTCGCCCTGGGTGGCATTGCGCAGGGTGCCGAGCCGAGCCGCGTGGTTGTGCGGCTGGACGACGTGGATCTCGGTGCCCGCGCCCATCCGGCGCTCACCGTTGATCGTCATGGTCAGCTGGACGGGCTCCTGGCCCCCCAGCTCCTTCAGCTTCGCCTCCAGGCGGGCCCGTTCCGGGGTGCCGGGGGCGTAGCTGTGGACCGGCTCGTTCACCGGCGCGGGGACCTGGGTCACAGCATCCATGAGCGCGCGCTCTCCTTCGAGTCGTGGGGGACGGCCAGTGCGGGGGTCACACGCGGGCCATGGAGGAACGTTAAGCCGCGGGCCGGACCGCGATGGTTGGCCAGGCGGCTAAAGTCATCCGTACGGCATTGTCCGAGTGGATGAACATCACGCAGCCCGCGCGGCAACACCCCGAAGGAGGCCCCGTGTCCACCCCCGGCCTCCCTGCGCCCGGCCTCCCCAACTCCGGCCTCCCGACGCCCGGCCTCCCCTCCCCCGGCCTCCCCAAGTCCGGCCTCCCCCTCCGCCAGCTGCTGATGTCGCTCGGCGAGCCGCTGGTCGAGCTGCAGGCCGCGCCGGCCGGACTCGACGTGCTGGTCCAGGACGTGGCGATCCTCGACCCCGAGGACCCGGCCACCGCCAACCCCGGCGAACTCATCCTCGCCATCGGCGCCCGCGGCCGGGCCGCACTGCCCGCGCTGCGCGCCGCCGGACGCGCCAGGGCGGCCGCCGTCGCCGTCAAGCTGGACGCCCCTGGGCAGGCCGACGCGCTGCGCGAGGCGGCCACCGAGGCGGGCGTGGCGCTGCTCTCGGTGCGCCGCGAGACCCGCTGGGAGCACCTGGACGCGCTGGCCAGGGCGGTCATCGGCGGCCCGGACGCGCCGGATACGGCCGACCACAACACCGGCGACCTCTTCTCGCTGGCCCAGACCACCGCCGTGCTGACCGGCGGCATCGTCTCCATCGAGGACACCTCCAGCCGGGTGCTGGCCTACTCCCGCTCGGCCGACTCCGACGAGGTGGACGACCTGCGGCGGCTGTCCATCCTGGGCTGGCAGGGGCCCGAGCCCTACCTGTCCAAGCTCCGCGAGTGGGGCATCTTCCAGCACCTGCGCACCTCGGACAGCGCGATCGCGGTCGAGCCGCATCCGGAGCTGGGCCTGCGCCGACGCCTCGCGATCGGCATCCGGGCCGGCGCGCAGCCGCTCGGCACCATCTGGGTCCAGGAGGGCTCGCAGCCGCTCACCGCGCAGGCCGAGCAGGCGCTGGTCGGCGCGGCCCGGGTGGCGGCCGCCCAGCTGATGCGCCGCCGGCGCGAGATGTCCGCGGACGTCCGGCTGACCCAGACCCTGCTCACCGGGCTGCTGGAGGGCAGCACCGGGCCGCAGTCGCTGGCCACCCACCTCGGGCTCCACCAGCACCGCCCGGCCACCGTGCTGGGGTACGCGGCCGTCGGCGCGGACCTCAACCGCACCGAGGTGACCGGGCTGATCTCGGTGCACGCCGCCGCCCGCCACCGCGGCGCGCTGCTGGCGCCCATCGACGCCCGGATCTACGTGCTGCTGCCCGAACTGCCCGCCGCCCTGCCGATGGCCACCGTGCGCGCCTGGGCGCAGGAGGTGGTGGACGCCGCCCGCGACCACCTGGGCGTCGAGCTGCGGGCCGCGATCGGCAGCACCGTCAGCGGGCTGGGCGCGGTGCCCGCCTCCCGCGCCCAGGCGGACCGGATCCTGGACGCGATGGGGCGCGGCGGCGTCGTGCCCGAGGTCGCCGCGCTGATCGACGTACAGGCGGAGGTGCTGGTCAGCGAGGTGCTGGCGCTGCTCCAGGAGCGCCCGGCGCTGCGCGACCCGCGGCTGTCCGCGCTCACCGAGTACGACGGGCGGCACGGCACCCGGCTCGCCGAGTCGGTGCTGGCCTGGCTGGACGCGCTGGGCGAGGTCCGGGTGGCCGCGCAGGCGCTGCACATCCACCCCAACACCCTGCGCTACCGGGTGCGCCGGGCCGAGCAGTTGACCGGCATCGACCTGGCCCAGCCGCAGCAGCGGCTGCTGGCGATGCTCCAGCTGCGGCTCCCGGCCGACGAAGAGCACTGACGAAGAGCCCTGACGTAGAGCCCTGACGAAGTGCCCTGACCCGTCCACCGCCTCAGCCTGCGTTCAGTGCGCGCGCTCCCGGCGCCACCGCTCCCAGGCCGCCAGCCAGGCCCGCTCGGCCAGTTCGACCGCCTCCGGCCCCAGGCCCCGGCTGCCGGCCAGCTCCGCCCACGCCGACTGGGCCGCCAGGCTCGGCACCTGGCTGGCGAAGACGGTGTAGCGGAGCAGCTCCTCCAGCGCGTCCCGGCCCGCCTCGGTGCCGACCAGCCACTCCACCCGCTCGGCCAGCGCCAGCAGGTGGGCGACCATCAGCCCGACCGCCTCACCCGCCTCGCCGCGGTCCTCCCCGGCGTAGCGCATCTGCTGGCGGATCGCCGCCTCCCACTGCTCGGGCGGCTCGGCCACCCGCAACCGGCGCGGCAGCTTGGTGCGGCCGCAGGAGAGCCGGTGCGCCCGGTGCGCCATCGCCCGCTCCACGCTGAACTCCAGCAGCGCCCGGTGCGCGTCCATCCCGGTCAGGGCCAGCTGGCTGCGCTGGGCCTGGGCCACCCGCGCCACTCGGCGGGCCCGCACCTGGCGCAGCAGCGCGGTGCGGCCCACCGCGAAGCGCTCGTAGTCGTGGTGGCGCAGGTGGCTCAGCTCGATGTCGGCGGGCCCGATGCCGCGGCCGCAGATCAGCACCACCGAGCCGTAGACCAGCAGCCGCCCGGCCCACACCGTCCGGGCCAGCCCGGACGGGCCGCTGCCGGCGCCGCGCTCCTCGTGGATCTGCACCGCGACGGGCTCGCCCTCCACGCTGATCCACTCGCGCATCGCCCGCACCTGGCCCGGGCTGTCGCCCTCGTCGATGCCGAGCTGCTCGTAGACGCGGTCGCGCTCGCGCTCGACCAGCTCCTCCAGCTCGGGCAGCGGGGTGTGGCGCTGAACGCCGGGCTGGTAGGTGCGCACGGTGACGTAGGGGCCCTCCAGCGAGGTCCAGTCGCCGGAGCGCAGCTCGACCCAGCAGAGCTCACCGTTCGCGCTCTCGTACCCGGTCATCGCGTCGCTGTCCCCGGCCGACGCCGCGCCGTCCGTCACGCCGTGGACGTCACCGCCCGCCGTGCCGTCCACGTCGCCGCCCGCCACCGGCCCACCGGCCTGTGCCCGCGCGATCCCGCGCGCGCCGCGCCCGGCCCGGTTCACGCTGTACACCAGGAAGTCGAGCTCCTCGAAGACCTCGGCCGGTTCGAGGCCCTGCCCCGGCTCCCGCTCGGTCAGTGCCCGCAGGGCGTCGTCGTCCGGCTCCGCGGCCCAGCTCCCGCTGCTGATCGTCACCTTCGCCGCACCCCCGCGGTTTCGCCCTCGTTCGGTCCGCGGCCGACCGCGGCCGGGGCTATCCGGCAGGTCGGACCGCGTCCGCCCACGATACGTGCGCGTGACCTGCGGGGCCATCAGCTTCCCTCGTACGGTTGGCAGATACCCCGCTCCGGGCCCGCCGCGCACCGATCGGGCCTAAGGTGTCGCGCCACCGCCCACGCTCGCCGCGCCACTGCCTACGCTGGCGCCATGACGAGCAGCAACGAGGGTGCCCCGCGGGTGCCCGCCAGGATCAGCATCATCACCCTGGGCGTGGCCGACCTGGCCGCCGCCACCGCCTTCTACCAGGCGCTGGGCTGGCGGCTCTCCACCGCCTCCACCCCCGAGATCGCCTGGTTCCGCACCGCCGACTCGGCGCTCGGCCTCTTCCCGGCCGAGCAGTTGGCCGCCGACGCGGGCATCCCGGCGGGCGGCGAGCCCGCCTTCCGCGGCGTGACGCTGGCGATCAACCTGGAGTCGCCCCAGGCGGTGGACGACGCCTTCGCGGTCGCCGTGACGGCGGGCGCCGGCGTGGTCAAGCCGCCGGCCGCCACCAGCTGGGGCGGCTACAGCGGGTACTTCGACGACCCTGACGGCCACCTCTGGGAGCTGGCCCACAACCCGTCCTTCGCCTTCACCGCCGACGGACGGCTGGACCTGCCCTGAAGACGGACTTCAACCGCTACCGGCTGACCAGCGCCTGGCGGCTGCCCGTGCCCGCCGCGCAGGTCTACCGGGCGCTGCGCGAGGTGGAGCACTATCCGCGCTGGTGGCCGCAGGTCCGCGAGGTCCAGAGGCTGGACGCCGACTCGGGGCGGCTGCGGATCCGCTCGGTGCTGCCCCACGACCTCGTCCTCACCGCCACCACGCGCCGCGAGGAGGAGGCCCCGGGCGGGCGGGGCGGGGTCCTGGAGGCCGCGCTGGCCGGCGACCTGGCCGGCTGGTCCCGGTGGACCGTGCGCCCGGACGGGCCCGGCCACGCGCTGGCCGTCTTCGAGGAGGACGTCCGCGGCGGCAAGCCGCTGATGCGGCGGCTCGCCCTGCCCGGGCGGCCGCTCTTCCTGGCCAACCACGCGCTGATGATGCGCGCCGGCCGCCGCGGCCTGCGCCGCTACCTGCTGCACAACGGGTAGCGGACAGGCCACAGCGGCCGAACGAGGCCCGCCACCAGGCCCAGGCCTGGTGGCGGGTCCCTGACGGGACGGGACTACTGCCGGGACTACTGGCGGGACCTGGCCTTGAACGCCGCCTTGCGGGCCTCCTTGGCCACCTGCCGGTCCAGGTGCAGCTCCCCGACCGCCTCCAGCACCCGCGCGGTGTAGGGGTGGTCGACCCGCCACAGCTCGCCGAAGAAGCTCGCCGGGTTGTCGGTCACCGGCATCCCGGAGATCAGCTCGCGCAGCAGCTCGGCGTCGCCCTCGCTGTCCAGCAGCTGGGCGGCGAAGGTGTCCACCGTGGTCCACAGCACCATCGAGCGCTCCGGCACGGGCACGTCCTGGGCCCCGCGGGAGACCAGCCAGGCCCGCACCCCGCCGCCCAGCTCCGGGTCGGCGAGCACCTCCCGGGCGGCCGGCTCGGCCGCCTCCCCCAGCTCGCCCAGCGCCAGCTGGGCGAGCATCCGGCGCAGCGGCGCGGTGCGGTCGTCGCCGCGCGCGGCCGTCAGCAGCTCACGGGCGGCGGTCAGCGGCTCGCGGTCCGCCAGCCAGACCCGGATCTCCTGCTCGGGCAGCACATTGCCGGCCTCCGCGATGCCCTGCAGCAGCGCGGCCGCGTCACCGGTGGCCAGCTCGCCGATCAGCGGCGCCTCGTAGCCCTCGTCCAGCAGCCACTGGCGCACCCCGTACTGACCCAGCGGGGTCAGCTTGACCAGGCCGAACCGGGCCGCCTCCGCCTCGTCCAGGGTGCGCTCCGCGGCCGCGCCCTGCACCGGCTCCTCGCCCTCCTCCTCGTCGAAGAGCTCCGGATCGATCGGCTGGTACTCCAGCAGCCCGATCTCGGCGAGGTCGGCGAGCATCGGGTCCAGGGCGACCATCACATCGGTGATGTCACCGAGCATCTCCTCGTCCGGCTCCTCGCCCTCGGGCACCACCAGCAGCGCGGCCAGCACCCCCAGCGGGACCGTCTCCTGGCCCGGCTCGGCAAAGGCGGTGGCCTCGTAGAGCACCTGCAGGGCCTCGTCCAGCAGCTCCGCGGCCTGCTCCTGGACCTCCTCGTACTGCGCGAGCAGCTCCTCGGCGCGCTCGTCGTCGGCCTCTTCACCGGCATCCGGCTCGGCGTCCAGCGGCTCGATCTCGACGGCCAGCTCGGCGATCACGTCGGCGGCGGCCAGCCACAGCTCCAGCACCGACTCCGGATCGCCCTGCTCCACCGGGGCCAGCTCCTGGCTGGGACCGGCCGAGCGCCGACCGGCCTCGTCGTGGGCGACCAGCACCAGCTCCAGGTCGCTGGCCAGCGACCAGACCCGCATCGCCTCCAGCACCGCCTCCTCGGAGACCTCGCCCTCGGCCGGGGCCAGGCCCAGGAACCGGGCGGCGGCCTCGCGGTCGGCGTCCAGCAGGTCGCCCAGCTCGTCCACCGGGCGGGTCGGGGCGCTCCACCGGGCCAGCTTGACCGCGTGCGCGATCAGCGGGACGGCCAGCGCGGCGGCCGCCAGCTCGGCCTCGGGCAGCAGGCGCACCGGCGGCACCAGCACGGCGAGGTCGTCGAGGTCCTCCTCCTCGTCCGAACCATGCGCGCCGTAGAGATCGGCGAGCTCGAAGTCGGCGGGCAGCAGGCTCTCGCCGGGCTGTGCGTCAGGCCCGGTCGCCGACGAGTGGTCAGGGTTCTTGCGGCGTCGAGCGGCCATCGGGCGCGTTCTCCTCATGAAGGGCGGGTCTGTACTGCGTCAAGGCGGGGCTGCACTGCGATCAGCGTATCGGCCGATCCGGCGGCCGCGCCCGTCCTGCGGGGGGCGCGTGCCACTCGTGCACGCCCCAGTCGCGCCACCCCGTATCCTTCGTCTGGACCCCGTGCACACCCCGCGCGCGGTCACGCCTGGGCAAAGCCGCCCAGTTCACCTCAGCACACCTCGCACCACCACGGATCTCCCGCACCATGGCCACCACCACAGCGCCACCGGACGGGCGCGTCGGCCTCCCACGCCGACCCACGGTGGTGCCCGGCCACAGGAGATCCCTGCCATGGCGGACCTCTCCCCTGCCGGTCCCGGCCTGCCCAACGCGCAGCTGTCCGGAACCCGGCTCTCGGAGGCCCTGCTCCCCCTGGAGCTCGCACCACGCACCCAGCTCCAACTCGCCGCGGTCAGCCGCTGGAACGCACTGCGCGGCGTGCGCGTCGGCCTCTGTGCCGCCGCCCTCCTGCTGCTCCTGATCGGGGCCAACCTCGCCACCCCGGTCTACCCCCTGCTCCAGCAGCGCCTGGGCCTGACCGCCTTCGACACCACGCTGCTCTTCACCGTCTACGTCTTCGCGCTGGTCCCGGTGCTGGCCGCGGTGGGCCACTGGTCCGACCTGCTCGGCCGCCGCGCGCTGATCCTGCCGGCCGTCTGCCTGGCCGCCAGCGGGGACGCGATCTTCGCCACCGCCAACAGCTTCGGCCAGCTGGCCGCGGGCCGGGCCGTCCAGGGCATCGCCGTCGCCCTGGCCACCGGCGCCGCCGGCGCGGCGCTCGGCGACCTGCTGCCCGACCACCCGACCCTGGCCGCCAAGCTCACCCTGGCCTGCTCCGCCGGTGGCGTGGCGCTGGGCCCCGTGGTCGGCGCCTCGCTCGCGGGCGGCTCCCACCCGCTGCTGACGCCCTTCCTCGCCCACGCGGTGGCCCTGCTGGTGCTCTGCGTCCCGCTGGCCCTGGTGCACCCCCGGATGCCCGGTGCCCGCCGCCCGCACGGTGCGCCGCCGCGCGTCACCTCCGCGCTCCACCTGCGCCCGCGCCGCCTGGCCCTGCCGGCCCAGGGCCGCCGCACCTTCCTGCTCGCGGCCGGCGCCGGCTTCGTCTCGTACGCCGTCTTCGGCGTCTACCTGAGCCTGGCCCCGGCCTTCTCGGCCGGCCTGCTGCACACCCACTCACGGATGGTCGGCGCCGTGGTCGCCGCCCTGCTGCTCGGCTCCTCGGCCCTCGCCCAGCTGCTCATCCCGCCCACCGCCGACCGCCGTCTGATCGCCCTGGGCATGACCGGCCTGGCGCTCGGCCTGGCCCTGGTGGTCACCGCCCAGTACGCCCACCAGCCGGCCCTGCTCTTCCTCGGCAGCGTCCTCGGCGGCGCCTGCCAGGGCATCGCCTTCCGCTCCCTGTTCACCGCCGCCGTCGCCGCCATGGACCCGGCCCGCCGCGCCAGCGAGATGAGCGCCCTCTGGGTGATCGTCTACCTCGGCAGCTCCCTGCCCATCGTCGCCGTCGGCGCCCTCTCCCAGCACTACGGCCTCCTCCCGGCCGTCAGCGGCTTCGCCATCATCGCCGCCACCGCCTGCCTGGCCCTGGCGGGCGCAGTGCTGCGCCGCCGCTAGTCCTCCCAAGGACGCCAGAGTTCGGTGCGTAACTCGACGTCGAACGGCTCGGGCAACCGCACCGGCTCGCCGAACTTCCAGCTCCGCAGCTCCTCGTAACGACCTGCGAAGCGGTCGGGGTTGCCGTACAGGGTGATCCCCGGCCGCTTCGGGTCCCGGTCGATCAGCAGGTAGTGAGGCACGCCACACCGCGCGTACCCGTTCCACTTGGTCGCGCGACAGCCCTGAACAGGCTCCCGGTCATCGTGGGCGCTGGCTCTCGCCGTTACTTCCATGACCAGCTCAACCTGATCCGCTCGCGGAAACTCAAAGGCCCCGGCCCAGCCTTCGGCCTCGATCTGCTGGTGGAGAACCAGCAGATCGGGGATGTAACCATCGCCGATCCCGGCCAAGTCAAGCCCGAGCAGCTGAATGGCCCGCCAGGGAAACCGGGAATCGGCAATGCCCCGGCCGCAGATCTCCTGCTGGAAATCCCCAACGATGACGGCGTGTGCGAGAGTCCGCCCAGGTGACACAACGACGTCCCCCGCGATCACCTCCACCGGAACGTTCTTCGGCACCCGCAGCCAGTCGGCCAACTCACCCCGCAGCCACATCACATACGGGAAGTCAGGCAGCGGGAAGTGTGCGATCGCGGCTTCGGACACAGCATCCAGGGTAGGCAGAGACACCGCTGCCGCGTGACTCATTCCCCCGAAGGAGCGAGCCACGCGGCAGCAGGTTGACCACGGTGCGGGTGTCAGACGTTGAACCCCAGTGCGCGCAGCTGCTCGCGCCCGTCGTCGGTGATCTTGTCCGGGCCCCACGGCGGCATCCAGACCCAGTTGATCCGCAGGTCCTGGACCAGTCCGTCGGTCGCGGTCTTGGCCTGGTCCTCGATGACGTCGGTCAGCGGGCAGGCCGCGGAGGTCAGCGTCATGTCGATGGTGGCCACGTCGGACTCGTCGATGTGGATGCCGTAGATCAGGCCCAGGTTGACCACGTCGATGCCCAGCTCGGGGTCGACGACGTCCATCAGGGCCTCGGTCAGGTCCTCGACGGAGACGGTGCCTGCCGTGGTGCCGACGATGACCGTCGGGCCCTCGGTCCGGTCCTCGACCCGGCCCTCGGTCTCGGCGGCCGGGGTGCCGGCCTCGGTGTCGCTCATACGCAATCGGTCCTCAGAAAGTCGGCGGTAAGCCGGTCAGTCGGTGGTGGCGGGCTGCTCGGCCAGCGCCTTCGCGGTGGCGTCCTTCCAGGCCATCCAGCTCAGCAGGGCGCACTTGACCCGGGCGGGGTACTTGGAGACGCCGGCGAACGCGACCGCGTCCTCCAGCACCTCCTCGTCGCCCTCGCCCTGGCCCTTGCTCTGCATCAGTTCCAGGAACGCCTCCTGGATGGCCTGCGCGTCGCCGACCGTCCTGCCGACCACCAGGTCGTTCAGCACCGAGGCGCTGGCCTGGCTGATCGAGCAGCCCTGCGACTCGTAGGAGATGTCCGCGACCACCGGACCGTCCAGCCGGACCCGCAGGGTGATCTCGTCACCGCAGGTCGGGTTGACGTGGTGGACCTCGGCGTCACCGTCGCGCAGCCCCTTGCCGTGGGGGTTGCGGTAGTGGTCCAGGATGATCTCCTGGTACATGGAGTCGAGCTTCATGGCGGCGTCACACCCCTCAGCCGAAGAAGTTGCGGACGTGGTGCAGGCCGTCGATCAGCTGGTCGACCTCGCCCGGCGTCGAGTACAGGTAGAACGACGCCCGCGTGGTCGCCGGAATTCCGTACCGCAGGCAGACCGGCCGCGCGCAGTGGTGGCCGACGCGCACGGCGATGCCCTGCTCGTCCAGCACCTGGCCCACGTCGTGCGGGTGCACGTCGCCGAGCACGAAGGAGATCGCGGCACCGCGGTCCACGGCCGTGCGCGGGCCGATGATCCGCAGGTCCGGCACCTCCTGCAGGCGGTTGACCGCGTACTCGGTGATCGCGTGCTCGTGTGCGGCGATCCGCTCCATGCCCACGTTGGACAGGTAGTCGATGGCCGCGCCGAGTCCGACCGCCTGGGCGATCGGCGGGGTGCCGGCCTCGAACTTGTGCGGCGCGGGGGCGTAGGTGGACGAGCCCATGGTGACGGTCTCGATCATCTCGCCACCCCCGAGGAACGGCGGCAGGTCCTCCAGCAGCTCCTGGCGGCCCCACAGCACACCGATGCCGGTGGGAGCCAGCATCTTGTGGCCGGTGAAGGCGACGAAGTCTGCCTCCAGTGCCTGCACGTCGAGCACCATGTGCGGGGCGGCCTGCGAGGCGTCGATCAGCACCAGGGCGCCGACGTCCTGGGCGCGGCGGACGATCGCCTCGACCGGGTTGACGGTGCCCAGCAGGTTGGAGACCAGCGTGAAGGAGACGATCTTCGTCTTCTCGGTGATCAGCTGCTCGATGTTGGACAGGTCGAGCCGGCCCTCGTCGGTCAGCCCGAACCACTTCAGCTTCGCGCCGGTGCGCTGCGAGAGCAGCTGCCACGGCACGATGTTGGAGTGGTGCTCCATCTCGGTGATGACGATCTCCGCGTCCGCGTCCACGCGGTACGGCTCGTCGGCCCAACCGAGCATGTTGGCAACCAGGTTGAGCGACTCCGAGGCGTTCTTGGTGAAGATCACCTCGTCCCGGCTCGGCGCGTTGACGAACGCCGCGACCTTGTCCCGGGCACCCTCGTACAGCGCGGTGGCCTCCTCGGCCAGCACGTGCACGCCGCGGTGCACATTGGCGTTGTGCCGCTCGTAGTACGCGTTGAGCGCCTCCAGCACCTGCCGGGGCTTCTGCGAGGTGGCCGCGTTGTCCAGGTAGACCAGGGGCTTGCCGTCGTGCAGCACGCGCTGCAGGATCGGGAAGTCCTTGCGGATCGCGTCGGTGTCGAGCAGGCCGCTCAGCGCCGAGCCGACCCCGCTCTGCGCGGTACGAGGGATTGTCACTCGGAAGCGCCGCCCTTCACGTAAGCCTCGTAGCCCTCGTTCTCCAGCTTGTCGGCCAGCTCGGCGCCACCGGACTCGACGATCCGGCCGGCCGAGAAGACGTGAACGTAGTCGGGCTTGATGTACCGCAGGATGCGGGTGTAGTGGGTGACCAGCAGGGTGCCGACCTCGCCGGTCGCGCGCACCCGGTTGATGCCCTCGGACACCTGGCGCAGCGCGTCGACGTCGAGGCCCGAGTCGGTCTCGTCCAGGATCGCGATCTTCGGCTTGAGCAGCTCCAGCTGGAGGATCTCGTGGCGCTTCTTCTCGCCGCCGGAGAAGCCCTCGTTGACGTTGCGCTCGGCGAAGGCGGGGTCCATCTGGAGCGTCGCCATGGCCTCCTTGACCTCCTTCACCCAGTGACGCAGCTTGGGGGCCTCGCCGCGGATCGCGGTGGCCGCGGTGCGCAGGAAGTTGGAGACCGAGACGCCGGGGACCTCGACCGGGTACTGCATGGCCAGGAAGACGCCGGCCCGGGCGCGCTCGTCCACCGACATCGCGAGCACGTCCTCGCCGTCCAGCAGCACCTCGCCGCCGGTGACGGTGTACTTCGGGTGGCCCGCCAGGGTGTAGGCCAGGGTGGACTTGCCGGAGCCGTTGGGGCCCATGATGGCGTGGGTCTCGCCCTGCTTGACCGTCAGGTCGACGCCGCGCAGGATCTCACGGGGGCCGGTCTCGGTCTCGACGGAGACGTGCAGGTCACGGATTTCAAGGGTTGCCATGCTCAGGACTCCTGGGTGACGGAGACGAGCACATCGTCCCCTTCGATCTTGACGGGGTAAACGGGGACCGGCCGGGTGGCGGGCAGTCCCGAGGGCTTGCCGGTGCGCAGGTCGAACGTGGAGCCGTGCAGCCAGCACTCGATCCGGCAGTCCTCGACCTCGCCCTCGGAGAGCGAGACGTTCGCGTGCGAGCAGATGTCGTTGATCGCGAACACCTCCCCCTCGGTGCGCACGACGGAGATCGCCAGACCGCCGCCCAGCTCCACCCGCTTGGGGGTGTCCTCGCCCAGCTCGCTCAGCGAGCAGACACGCTGGTAGCTCATGCCACGCCTGCCAGTTCGGCCTCGATCTTGGCCATCAGCTGGTCGTGGATCTCGGCCACGCCGATCTGCTGCACCAGCTCGGCGAAGAAGCCGCGCACCACCAGACGGCGGGCCTCCTCCTGCGGGATGCCGCGCGACTGCAGGTAGAAGAGCTGCTCGTCGTCGAAGCGGCCGGTCGCCGAGGCGTGCCCCGCGCCGACGATCTCGCCGGTCTCGATCTCCAGGTTCGGGATCGAGTCGACCCGGGCGCCGTCGGTGAGCACCAGGTTGCGGTTGTGCTCGTAGGTGTCGGTGCCCTCGGCGGCGGCACGGATCAGCACGTCGCCGACCCAGACCGCGTGCGCGTCCTGGCCCTGCAGGGCGCCCTTGTAGACCACGTTGGACCGGCAGTGCGGGGTGTCGTGGTCGATCTGCAGGCGGTGCTCCAGGTGCTGGCCGGCGTCCGCGAAGTAGAGGCCGAAGAGCTCGGCCTCGCCGCCGGGGGCCGCGTAGGTGACCCGCGGGTGGATGCGCACCAGGTCGCCGCCGAAGGTGACCACGACGGACTTGAGCGAGGCGTCCCGGCCGATCAGCGCGGTCTGCTGGGCGGCGTGCACCGCGTCCCGCTCCCAGTCCTGGACCGAGACGAAGGTCAGCTTGGCGCCGTCGCCGAGCAGCAGCTCCACGTTGGCGGCCCGGGTGCCGGTGCCGGTGTGGTTCAGCACCACGACCGCCTCGGCGAACGGCTTGACGTCGATCACCACGTGCGCGAAGCGGACGCCGCCCTCGCCGTGCACGTCGATCTTGACCGGCTCGGTGAGCACCGCGTCCTTGGGGACGGTGACCACCAGCGCCTGCTCGAAGCCGCTGAACGCCTGCGCGGCGACCCGGTCGACCGGCTTGCCGGCCTTGCCGATCCGCGCGTCGTCGCGGCCGACGAGGTCGGCGGTGACGCCCTCGGGCAGCGAGAACTCGACCTTGTCGGTGCCCGCGGCAACCGCCGCCGCTTCGGCGGCGGTGCCGTCGTGCAGGCCGGCCAGGCGGTGCAGCGGGGTGAACCGCCAGTCCTCCTCGCGGCCGGTGGGCACCGGGAAGTCGTTCACGTCGTACGAGGGCTTGACCGCGACGCGGGCGTCGATCGGCTGCTGCACGGTGGCCCGGCCGGTGCCGGGACCCGCGAGCTGCGCGCCGGCACCGGCGGTACCGACCTCGATCGACCCGGCGGTGGTGGAGCCGGCGGTGTTCATAGGCGTGTCAGCCATGGCTGTTCGTGTTGCTCTCTTCCTCAAAGTGTGGGCAGGACCGGGAAGCTGACTGGACGTCAGCCGACCGAGCCCTCCATCTGCAGCTCGATCAGCCGGTTGAGCTCCAGCGCGTACTCCATCGGCAGCTCACGCGCGATCGGCTCGACGAAGCCGCGCACGATCATCGCCATCGCCTCGAACTCGGTCATGCCGCGGCTCATCAGGTAGAAGAGCTGGTCCTCGCTGACCTTGGAGACGGTCGCCTCGTGGCCCATCGACACGTCGTCCTCGCGGACGTCCACGTACGGGTAGGTGTCCGAGCGGGAGACGGTGTCCACCAGCAGCGCGTCACAGAGCACGTTGGACTTGGCGCCCTTGGAGCCCTCGCCGATCTCGATCAGACCGCGGTAGGAGGTGCGGCCGCCACCGCGCGCCACCGACTTGGAGACGATGTTGGAGGAGGTGTTCGGCGCCATGTGCACCATCTTGGCGCCGGCGTCCTGGTGCTGGCCCTCGCCCGCGAAGGCGATCGACAGGGTCTCGCCCTTGGCGTGCTCGCCCATCAGGTAGACGGCCGGGTACTTCATGGTGACCTTGGAGCCGATGTTGCCGTCGACCCACTCCATGGTCGCGCCCTCGTAGGCCACGGCCCGCTTGGTCACCAGGTTGTAGACGTTGTTCGACCAGTTCTGGATGGTCGTGTAGCGGCAGCGGCCGCCCTTCTTGACGATGATCTCCACCACGGCGCTGTGCAGCGAGTCCGAGGAGTAGATCGGCGCGGTGCAGCCCTCGACGTAGTGGACGTAGGCGTCCTCGTCGACGATGATCAGCGTCCGCTCGAACTGGCCCATGTTCTCGGTGTTGATCCGGAAGTAGGCCTGCAGCGGGATGTCCACGCGCACGCCCTTCGGCACGTAGATGAACGAACCGCCGGACCACACGGCCGTGTTCAGCGAGGCGAACTTGTTGTCGCCGACCGGGATCACGGTGCCGAAGTACTCCTTGAAGAGCTCCGGGTGCTCCTTGAGCGCGGTGTCCGTGTCGAGGAAGATCACGCCCTGCTCCTCCAGGTCCTCGCGGATCTGGTGGTAGACGACCTCGGACTCGTACTGGGCGGCGACACCCGCGACCAGGCGCTGCTTCTCCGCCTCCGGGATGCCGAGCTTGTCGTAGGTCGCCTTGATGTCGGCGGGCAGGTCCTCCCAGGACTCCGCCTGCTTCTCGGTCGAGCGCACGAAGTACTTGATGTTGTCGAAGTCGATGCCGGACAGGTCCGAACCCCAGGTCGGCATGGGCTTCTTCTCGAACAGCTTCAGACCCTTGAGGCGCAGGTTGAGCATCCACTCCGCCTCGGACTTCTTCGCCGAGATGTCGCGGACGACCTCCTCGCTCAGGCCGCGCTTGGCCACCGAGCCGGCCGCGTCGGGGTCCGACCAGCCGTACTCGTAGGTGCCCAGACCCTCGAGCTCCGGGTGGGAAACGGTGTCAGTCATGCGGGGTTCCTCCGCGCGGACGTAGCGGGTGGTTCGGTGGACGTACCGGCAGTCGGCGCTGCACCGGTGCCCGGAGCGGGCGACGGTGCGGCACCGGGTGCCGGCACATAGGTGGTGCAGACCCCGTCGCCGTGGGCGATGGTGGCCAGCCGTTGTACGTGGGTGCCCAGCAGCTGGGAGAAGACCTCGGTCTCCGCCTCGCAGAGCTGGGGGAACTGCTCGGCGATGTGCGCCACCGGGCAGTGGTGCTGGCAGAGCTGGGCGCCGGCCGGGGCCTTGGCGGCCCGACCGGCGGAGGGCACTCTGCGCACCGTGGCAGCGTACCCGTCGGCACTCAGGGCCTCGGCGAGTGCCTCGGTGCGCTGGTCGGCCGAGGCCTGCGCCAGAGCGCCCAGATACCTCTGCCCCTGCTTGCCGAACCGGGCCCGGGCGAAGGCGGCGACCGCCTCCTCGCCCGCCTTGCCGCCGCCGACCGCCTCGGCGATCCAGCTCAGCGCATCGGCGGCCAGTTGGTCGTAGGCCTGGTAGAAGGCGTCCCGGCCGCACTCGGTGAGCGCGAAGACCTTGGCCGGACGGCCACGGCCACGGCTGCCGTACACCCGCTGCTCGCGGGACTCGACCAGCCCCGAGGCGGCCAGGCCGTCCAGGTGGCGACGGACGGCCGCGGCGGTCAGGCCGAGCCGGCTGGCAAGATCGGCGGCGGAGGAGGGGCCGTGGTCCAGGATCGACCGGGCGACCCGGTCGCGGGTGGCCCGGTGGCCATCCAGCAGCACCTCCGCCGAGGTCGCGGGCACCGGCGAACTGGGGGCCGACTCGGCCTCCAGGTCCTGCGAGTGCTCGCGGATGTTTTTCACAACACCATTGTTGCGTAATTACTTCCGGTCGAACAAGCCGTGATCCACGCCTCAGTGGTGGGATCGGTCACGCAGGTAAGCCTTACCTGACCTGCACAAAAGATCATTCCGACCTGCGTGAACGATCAAGCCGGGTCGCCGTCCGACCCCCCTGAGCGGGCCTCCTACACTCGCCGGTATGCAGAACTCACCCGCCGTCGAGATCACCGGGCTGGTCAAGCGGTACGGCACTGGGTCCATCTCAAAGGCGGTGGCCGCGGTGGACGGCCTCGACCTGCGTATCGAGCGCGGCACCGTCACCGCCGTGCTCGGACCCAACGGCGCCGGCAAGACCACCACCATCGAGACCTGCGAGGGCTACCGCCGCCCCGACGCGGGCACGGTGCGGGTCCTCGGCCTCGACCCGGTCCGGCAGGCCGGCGAGCTGCGACCCCGGATCGGCGTGATGCTCCAATCGGGTGGTGTCTACGCCGGCGCCCGGGCCGTCGAGATGCTCCGGCACACCGCCAGGCTGCACGCCCACCCGCTGGACGTGGACGCCCTGGTCGAGCGCCTGGGCCTGGGCTCCACCGGCCGCACCACCTACCGCCGGCTCTCCGGCGGCCAGCAGCAGCGGCTCGCGCTCGCGATGGCCGTGGTCGGCCGCCCCGAGCTGGTCTTCCTGGACGAGCCGACCGCGGGCCTGGACCCGCAGGCCCGGCACGCCACCTGGGAGCTGGTCCGCGACCTGCGCCGGGACGGCGTCACCGTGGTGGTCACCACCCACTACATGGACGAGGCCGAGCAGCTCGCCGACGCCGTCGCCATCGTCGACCACGGCCGGGTGATCGCCACCGGCAGCCCCGAGGAGCTCTGCCGGGGCGGCGCCGAGAGCAGCCTGCACTTCCAGGGGCCCGCCGGACTCGACCTGGGCGCGCTCACCAAGGTGCTCCCCGACGGCGCGTCGGCCGTCGAACTGGCGCCCGGCAGCTACCGCGTCGAGGCCCCGATGGACCCCAGGCTGGTCGCCACCGTGACCGCCTGGTGCGCCGACGCCGGCGTACTGCCCGAGAAGCTGACCGTGCAGCGGCGCAGCCTCGAAGACGTCTTCCTCGAACTGACCGGACGGGATCTGCGCTCGTGAGTACCTATGCACCGCGGCCCGGCGCCGCCCCCGTCCACCGGATGCTGCTCGCGCAGACCGCCTTCGAGACGAAGATGCTGCTGCGCAACGGCGAGCAGCTGCTGCTCACCGTGGTGATCCCGACCGTGCTGCTGGTGCTTTTCAGCGCCGTGGACGTGGTCTCGGTGACCGGACCCGGCAAGCGGGTCGACTTCCTGGCCCCGGGCCTGCTGGCACTCGCGGTGATGTCCACCGCCTTCACCGGACAGGCCATCGCCACCGGCTTCGAGCGCCGCTACGGCGTGCTCAAGCGGCTCGGCGCCAGCCCGCTGCCGCGCTGGACGCTGCTGGCCGCCAAGACCGGCTGCGTGCTGGTCACCGAGGTCCTCCAGGTCGCCCTGCTGTCGGTGATCGCGCTGGCACTGGGCTGGTCGCCGCACGGCGACCCGTTCTCGGTGCTCGCGCTGCTGGTGCTCGGCACCGCCGCCTTCTCCGGGCTCGGGCTGCTGATGGCCGGCACCCTGAAGGCCGAGGCCACGCTGGCCGCCGCCAACCTGGTCTTCATCCTGCTGCTGCTGGCCGGCGGGGTCATCGTGCCGCTGTCGAAGTTCCCCGGCGCGGTGCGCGGGGCGCTCGACCTGCTGCCGATCAGCGCGCTCTCGGACGGGCTGCGCTCGGTGCTGCAGAACGGCGCCGGAGTGCCCTGGTCGGACCTCGGGATCCTGGCCGGCTGGGCGGTGCTCGCGCTGGCCGCGGCCGCGCGGTTCTTCCGCTGGGAGTAGACCGCCGGGAGTAGACCGCCGGGAGTGATCGGCTCCGGCGGGCGGACGACCGAGGGGGTGGGGACCGGATCCGGTCCCCACCCCCTCAGCGCTTACTCAGGCCTGCGCGTCAGTGACGAGCGGCCTTCTTGCGGCGGGCCATGAAGAGCAGGCCGCCACCGAGCGCGATCACTGCCGCACCCGCGGCCGCGATCGGACCCGCCGAGCTGCCACCGCCGGTGAAGGCCAGCGAAGGCGAGGTGCTGCTCGGCTTGGGCGCCGCCGGAGTGGTCGCCGTGACCGGGGCCACCGTCGGCGAGGCGCTGACCGACGCGGCCGGGGTGGGGCTCGCAGCCGGGGTGGTCGGCGCCGGCTTGGTCGGTGCCGGGGTGGTCGGCGCCGGGGTGGTCGGGCTCGGGCTGCTCGACGCGGAGTGGCTCGGGCTCGGGGTGGGGCTGGCCGGCGGGGTCGGGCTCACCGGCGGGGTGGGCGGCGGGGTCTCGCAGACCGGCACCGTGACCTTCCAGTTGCCCGTCCAGTGGTTGTCGCCCTTGGGGTCCTCCGAGGTGTAGACAACCAGCTCCGCCTCCTCGGCGGAGGTGTGTGCGGGCACCTGGAACACCTGGTGGAAAGTCGCACCGAAGGTCTGCAGGTTGACCAGCTGCTTGCCGGCCAGCGAAACACTGACCGTGTTCTGGGCCTTGGCGTTGTAGTCCTTCAGGTCGACGGTGACCGTCGAACAGGTGGCCGTGATCGAGGGGACGTGCGCCGAGGCGCTGGTGGCCAGCGCTCCCGAGGCGACCACCGCGATCGCCGCCGCCCCGGCGAGCACTCGGCCGGTTATCCGCCCTTGTCGCGCCATAACTTGATGATCCTTCCGAATGAGGCTGTGCAGCACAGTCGTTGATGGACCGTTGGATGATCTGTGAGCGACCGGCTACACCTGGTGCGGGGGACTCTACCGGCCCACGGCCCGCACACCACCCCCACCGAACGGCTGAATTCCGCCTGTCCATGGCAACGTTGGCGTGCTGACGGAGCTGACCTCGTGATTCACCGGGAGCAACGTTCCTGCACCCCGGCGAACCTTTCTCCCGCCTTCTCCCTCGTGTTCGAGAAATGGGCCGGCCCCCCGGTGATACACGTCGATCACCGGGGGGCCGGTTCAGGACAAGTCGAAATGGCCGGCGAAGGGTCAGGCCTTCCTGGCCGCCCGGCGACGGGTCGCGATCACGATCCCCGTGCCCGCCCCGAGTACCAGTACGCCCCCGACGGTCAGCGGGATCACACCGGCGGCGCCCGTGAAAGCGAGTCCGCCGTGCGCGGGCGCCGCGGGCGCCGGGCTCGGGCTACCACCGGTCGCACCCACCGGAAGCACCCCGCTCGCGCTGCCGCTCGGAGCGGGGCTCGCGCCGGCCGGGGCGCTGCCGCCGGCCGAGGGGTGCCCGCTCGGAGCACCGGACGACCCGGCCGGCCCCGTCGGCGCGACCCCCGCGGCGGTGGCCGGCGCACTCGGCGTACCGCCACCGGCCGACGGGCCGGTCGCCGGAGCGGTCACCGGCGAGGTGGCCGGCGCGGGCGCGGTCGCGGGCGCGGTCGCCGGCCCCGTGACCGGAGCGGTCGGCGGCACCGAGGGCCCGCCGGGGGTCGGCAGGCAGGCGGTGAACGGGTAGTGGTGGGTCTCCGCTCCCCCGCTGCCGGTCAGCGAGTGCGCGATCACCGAGCCGTTGACCGGGCCGCCGCTGCCCAGGTCGAAGGCCGCGTTCGGGGCCAGGATGCTGCCCGCCCAGGCCAGCGCGCTGTTCTTGACCACCGTGCCGGCGGTCGGGAAGTTCCACAGCAGCGCGGCGCGCACCGCCCCGCCGTCGGCGCTCTGCAGCTTGTCGTCCTCGACCCAGCTCCGCTTGGCGTGGTCCCAGAGCCAGAGCGAGGTGGTGCCGGCCGCCCGCGAGTCGTAGCCGTCACCGGTCACGTTGACCACCGCGGTGGCCCCGGCCGGGACCTGCACCCGGATCGCCTTGGCGCCCTGCAACTGGGCCGCGCTCACCACGAAGCTGTTGTACGAGGCGTTGGTCCCGCTCAGCGTCAGCGTGGCACCGCCGCCCTGCCCCTCGGCGGTCACCGTGGTGCCCGCGGTGGCGCCCTGCGCGGCGAGCCCGGTGGAGAGCCGGCGCAGCTCGGCGAACTCGGCGGCGAAGTCGATCGGCGAGGGGCCGTGGGTCACCGTGCCGGTGTGGCCCTCCAGGCGGCCGCCGCCGATCTTCTGCCCGGCGTAGACGCCGTTGCCCTTCATCACCTCGGTACTGCCGCCACCCACCGTGATGTTTCCGCCCACCACCAGCGCATTGCCGCCCGGCAGTGCCTGCACCTGGGCGTCCGTCAGCTCCTGGCCGACGCTGAAGCCGCCGCTGAAGTCGGCGTTCCCGCCGACCGCGACCGCCCCTTCGGCGTCCGGCGCGTGGGTGTCATCGCCCTCGATGAACTCGCCGTACTGGCCGGCCACTCCAAAGCTCTGGCAAGCGGGCGAGGCGGGAGCGGCGACGGCGACCGGCGCGACGAGCACGCCCAGGGCGAGCGAACCGCCGAGCGCCAGGGCCGAGATGGGGACAGATATGCGCATGCCGCGCACTCTGTCGACGATCTCCGGCATTGGTCAAGACCAATGTCCGATCCGTCCCAACAGTCGTCTTTGCGGTCCCGGGCCGCCCCACGCGGCGCGCCGACTCGGCAGGACGCCCCCGCCGCAAGATCGGCAACAGCGCAACCTAGGATGAATCCGTGTTCAATCCCTTCTCCCAGCTCGCCGAACGCTGGCACCCGTCCGCCACCACGGTGCGGCGTGCCGCCCTCGCCGCGCTGGTGATGAGCGTGGTCATCGTGGTCACCGGCGGCGCGGTCCGCCTGACCGGCTCCGGCCTCGGCTGCCGGACCTGGCCGACCTGCACCGGGGACAGCGTCACCCCCACCCCCGCGATGGGCGTGCACGGGATCATCGAGTTCACCAACCGGATGCTCACCTACGTGCTCTGCGCGGCGATCGGCTGGGCCATCCTGGCGGCGCGCTGCGCGAAGCCGTGGCGGCGGTCGCTGACCCGGCTGGGGTGGTGGCAGTTCTGGGTGGTGATGAGCAACGCCGTGCTCGGCGGGATCACCGTGCTGGTCAAGCTCAACCCGTACGTGGTGGCCTGCCACATGCTCTCGGCACTGGCCCTGGTCTGGGTGGCGGTGCTGACCTGGGAGCGGGCCAAGGAGGGCGACGGGCCGCCCCGGCCGCTGGTCACCGGCCCGGTCCGGCAGCTGAGCCACGTGCTGGTGGCCGCCACGGGCGCACTGGTGGTGGCCGGCACCCTGGTGACCGGCGCGGGCCACCACCCGGGCGACTCCAGCGACGTTCCACGGGTGCCGATCAGCTACGACCGGCTGGCCCAGCTGCACACCGACTTCGCCTGCGTGACGATCGGGCTGTCGCTCGCGGTGATCTTCGTGCTGGCCGCCGTCAAGGCTCCCCCGGCCGCCCGGGCCCGGGCCCGGGAGCTGTTCGTGGTGCTGATGGCACAGGGCCTGCTGGGCTTCGTGCAGTACTTCACCGACGCGCCGGAGCTGCTGGTCGGCATCCACATGCTGGGCGCCGCGCTGGTCTGGATCGCCGCGCTGCGGATCCCGCTGGCGCTGCGCACCCGCGACGAGGAGCCCGCCGCCGCCCTGCCCGCCCAGACCCCGCAGGACACCGTGGCGGCCTGAGCACAGCCACGGCACGGCGCAGCGACCGCCCAGCACAGGACCGCGAAGGCCCCGACCCCCACCGCACCGGGGGGCCGGGGCCTTCGCCTTCGAACCGGGAGCCGTACCGGACGGGGGTCAGCCGCCGAGCTGGATACCCGCCATCCGCTTCCACTCGTACGGTCCGGTCCGTACCTTCAGGGCGAGCTCGCCCTCGAAGGAGTCGTGCAGCGTGATCCCGGCCAGCTCGACGGCCCGGCGGCCGACGGCGTAGCTGGGCGCCACCTGGTCGCCCCAGGCGCCGTCCTGACCCACCAGCACGATCCGGGTCGCCACCGCACCCACGTACTCCACCACGCCGTCGGCGTTGCCGCCGTGCTGCTTGCTGAAGGCCGTCAGGTGCTTGGCGATGCGCTTGGCCCGACGCTCGGTCCGGGCATCGGCGGCGGCTGCGGGGGTCTCTGCGCTGCTCATGTCCGGCATGCTACCCACGGGTAGCCCAGCTGGCGACGGCTTCGCGATGTGCCGCGGGCCACACCCGGGCCGCATCCGCCCGCGCGGCCCCGCGATACGCCGACGGCCCCGGCGTGTCGTTGACACTCCGGGGCCGTCGGCCGAGCACTCGTGGCGGGCGGGCCGCCAGGGCTTTGTGCGACAAGCCCTACCGCAGGAACGGGTCGATCGCGATCGCCACCATCAGCAGCGTCAGATAGGTGATCGACCAGTGGAACAGCCGCATCTCCTTGAGCTTGGCCCCCGCCAGCCCGGCCTTGGCGCGCGCGTACAGGCCGTGCGCCTCCTTGAGCCAGAGGGCGCCGAGCACCACGGCGCTGACGGGGTAGAGCCAGCTGGTGTGCGCCAGCGGCCAGAGTGCCAGCGAGACGACCACCATGACCCAGGAGTAGATGACGATCTGTCGGGCGACCGCGAGGTTGCCCGCGGTCACCGGCAGCATCGGCACGCCGGCCTTCTCGTAGTCCTCCCGGACCTTCATCGACAGCGGCCAGTAGTGCGGCGGCGTCCAGAAGAAGATCACCAGGAAGAGCACGAACGGCGCCAGGCTCAGCGAGCCGGTCACCGCCGCCCAGCCGACCAGCACCGGCATGCAGCCGGCGATGCCGCCCCAGACGATGTTCTGCGCGGTGCGGCGCTTGAGCCCGAGGGTGTAGACGAAGACGTAGAAGAGCAGTCCCGCCAGCGCCAGCCCGGAGGCCAGCCAGTTCACGAGGAATCCCAGCCAGAGCGTGGAGATCACGCCCAGGCTGATGCCGAAGACCACCGCCTCGCGCGGCGACACCATCCCCGTCACCAGCGGCCGGTGCTCGGTGCGGCTCATCACCGCGTCGATGTCGCGGTCGATGTACATGTTGAGCGCGTTGGCGCCACCCGCGGAGAGGTAACCCCCGATGACGACCGCCAGCACCAGCCAGAGGTTGGGCACCCCGCGCTTCGCCAGGAACATCACCGGAACCGTGCTCATCAGCAGCAGCTCGATGATCCGAGGCTTGGTCAGTGCGACAAATGCCCCGACACGGGCCCTGAGCGGCCGACGCGCGGGGGTCGCCCCGAGGACCCCGTCGGAGCGGGATTCGACGGCGGTCACGAACACCCCAACTGAAGATGAAACTTCGCAGGCGTCCACGGGTCGATTGCTCGTGAATCCGTTCACCTGCGCGTACCACGCCACCTTAGACGGTGCATAGATCCCGATCCGCCGCGGGGTCCGCTGACGGGGCCGGGCCGCACCCCCGTGGGTGAACTGCCCAGTTCACCGAAGGGCGGCACCGGACAAACCGGGTCAAGGTGGTTCCGGTGGCAGCGGCGCACTGCACTCAGTACACATGGGAATCGGGTCACGAAACTCCGGGTTCTCCCCGTACGGAAGGCACGCCCCGGGCTGGGCGGTAGGCTCGCCCGGAGAAGCGGGAAACCCTCCGTGACCGGCACTACCGAACATGCGTCAGGCCCACAGTGTCGTGGCCGACCCGGTCCCTTCACGGGGTCACACCTCAATACGGAAGGAGCCCTGAGAAGGGTGAGCACGACGCCGACGAACGTAATCGAGTGGTCCGAGCTGGATGAGCGGACGGTCGACACCGCCCGGGTCCTGGCCATGGATGCGGTACAGAAGGTCGGGAACGGGCACCCGGGGACGGCGATGGCCCTCGCCCCCGCGGCCTACCTCATTTTCCAGCGCTTCCTGCGGCACGACCCCACGGACCCGAACTGGGCGGGGCGCGACCGCTTCGTCCTGTCCCCGGGCCACACCAGCATGACGCTGTACACCCAGCTCTTCCTCGCCGGCTACGGCCTTGAGCTGGACGACCTGAAGTCCTTCCGGGTCGCGGGCAGCCGCACCCCCGGTCACCCCGAGCACGGCCACACGGCCGGCGTGGAGACCACCACCGGCCCGCTCGGCCAGGGCATCGCCAACGCGGTGGGCATGGCGATGGCCGCCCGCTACGAGCGTGGGCTTTTTGATCCCGAGGCCGCCGAGGGCGCCTCCCCGTTCGACCACACCATCTGGTCCATCGTCTCCGACGGCGACCTGGAGGAGGGCATCTCCGCCGAGGCCTCCTCGCTGGCCGGCCACCAGAAGCTCGGCAACCTGGTCGCGCTCTACGACGACAACCACATCTCGATCGAGGGCGACACCCACACCGCCTTCTCCGAGGACGTGCTGGCCCGCTACGAGGCCTACGGCTGGCACGTGCAGCGCGTGACGCCCAAGGCGAACGGTGACGTCGACGTGCAGGCACTGGCCGCCGCGCTGGACGCCGCCAAGGCCGAGACCTCGCGCCCGTCCATGATCGCGATGCGCACCATCATCGCCTGGCCCGCCCCGGACGCGCAGAACACCGCCAAGGCGCACGGCTCCGCGCTCGGCGACGCCGAGATCGCCGCCACCAAGAAGGTCCTGGGCTTCGACCCCGAGCGCACCTTCGAGGTCTCCGACGCGGTGCTCAGCCACGCCCGCGCGGTGATCCAGCGCGGCAAGGCCACCCGCGCCGAGTGGGAGAAGTCCTTCACCGCCTGGCGCACCGCCAACCCCACCCGGTCCGCGGAGTTCGACCGGATCCAGGCCGGCGAGCTGCCGAACGGCTGGCGCAAGGAGCTGCCGTCCTTCCCGGCCGGCAAGGACGTCGCCACCCGCAAGGCCAGCGGTGACACGCTCAAGGCGCTCGGCGCGGTGATCCCGGAGCTGTGGGGCGGCTCGGCCGACCTCGCGGAGTCCAACCTCACCACGATCGACGAGGGCAGCTCCTTCCTGCCCGTGGGCAACCCGCTCAAGGGCGCTAGCCCCTACGGCCGGACGATCCACTTCGGCATCCGCGAGCACGCCATGGGCTCGACCATGAACGGCATCGCGCTGCACGGCAGGACCCGCGTCTTCGGCGGCACCTTCCTGGTGTTCTCCGACTACATGCGCCCGGCGGTCCGCCTGGCCGCGCTGATGAAGCTGCCGGTCACCTACGTCTGGACGCACGACTCGATCGGCCTGGGCGAGGACGGCCCGACCCACCAGCCGGTCGAGCACCTGGCCGCGCTGCGCGCCATCCCGGGCCTGTCGGTGGTCCGCCCCGGCGACGCCAACGAGACGGCGGTCGCCTGGCGCACCATCCTGGAGCGCCACACCAGCCACCCCGGCCCGGTGGGCCTGGCGCTGACCCGCCAGGGCGTGCCGACCTACGACCGCGAGACCTTCGGCTCCGCCGAGGGCACCGCGCGCGGCGGCTACGTGCTGGCCGAGGCCTCGGACAACGCCCCGCAGGTGATCCTCATCGGCACCGGCTCCGAGGTGCAGCTGGCCGTCCAGGCCCGCGAGACCCTGGAGGCGGAGGGCATCCCGACCCGGGTCGTCTCGATGCCGTCCGTCGAGTGGTTCAACGAGCAGGACCAGGCCTACCGCGACCAGGTGCTGCCGCCCACCGTCAAGGCCCGCGTCTCGGTCGAGGCCGGAATCGCCCAGGGCTGGCGCGAGCTGGTCGGCGACCACGGGCAGATCATCAGCCTGGAGCACTTCGGCGCCTCGGCCGACTTCAAGGTGCTCTACCAGGAGTTCGGCATCACGGCGGAGGCCGTGGCGCACGCGGCGCACAAGTCGCTGCGCTCGCTGGAAGCCGTCAACCGCTGAGTGCGGCGGCCCAGCCGCCTCCGATTCCTGAGTGATTTTCCGATAGACCTAAGGACTGAACAGCATGACTGACGCATTGAAGCGCCTCAGCGACGAAGGCGTGGCGATCTGGCTGGACGACCTCAGCCGCACCCGCCTGAACAGCGGCAACCTGGCCGAGCTCGTGCAGACCATGCACGTGGTCGGCGTCACCACCAACCCGACCATCTTCCAGAAGGCCATCGCCGGCAGCGGCGACACCTCCTACGACGCGCAGCTGCGCGACCTGGCGGTGCGCGAGGTCACCACCGACGAGGCGATCCGCATGATCACCACCTCGGACGTGCGGGACGCCGCCGACGTGCTGCGCCCGGTCTATGACGCCAGCAACGGCCGCGACGGCCGGGTCTCCATCGAGGTGGACCCGCGCCTGGCCCACCAGACCGCGCCCACCGTGGCCGAGGCCAAGCAGCTGTGGTGGCTGGTGGACCGTCCCAACGTGTTCATCAAGATCCCCGCGACCAAGGCCGGCCTGCCGGCGATCACCGAGGTCATCGCGAAGGGCATCAGCGTCAACGTCACGCTGATCTTCTCGCTGGAGCGCTACAAGGCCGTGATCGACGCCTACCTGACCGGTCTGGAGCAGGCCAAGGCCAAGGGCATCGACCTGTCCTCGATCGAGTCGGTCGCCTCCTTCTTCGTCTCCCGGGTGGACACCGAGATCGACAAGCGCCTGGAGGCCATCGGCGGCGACGCCGTCAAGCTGCGCTCCAAGGCCGCGCTGGCCAACGCCCGCCTGGCCTACCAGGCGTACGAGGAGGTCTTCGGCTCGGTGGACGGCAAGAAGCCGGCCGGCGCCCGCTGGACCGCCCTGGAGGCGGCCGGTGCCAAGCCGCAGCGCCCGCTGTGGGCCTCCACCGGTGTCAAGGACCCGGCCCTGCCGGACACCCTGTACGTGACCGAGCTGGTCGCGCCGGGCACCGTCAACACCATGCCCGAGGCCACCCTGAACGCCACCGGCGACCACGGCCAGGTCACCGGTGACACCATCACCGGCGCCTACGCCGACGCCCAGGGTGTGCTGGACGCGCTGGCCGCGGCCGGCGTGGACTACGACGACGTCGTCCAGGTCCTGGAGGACGAGGGCGTCTCCAAGTTCGAGATCTCCTGGCAGGAGCTGCTGGACACCGTGACGGCCTCGCTGGCCTCCTTCTCCGACGGCAAGTGACACCCGCTCGCACGACGCATCGAAGCGGAGCCCAGCAGTGAGCAATGCACAGGCATTTCCCGACCTGGAGGGGGCCGAGGTGACGCAAGGAGATCTTCCGCAGCAACCCGCCAACCCGCTGCGCGATCCGGCGGACCGCCGGCTGCCGCGGATCGCGGGGCCGTCCGGCCTGGTTATCTTCGGCGTCACGGGGGACCTCTCCCGCAAGAAGCTGATGCCGGCGATCTACGACCTGGCCAACCGCGGCCTGCTGCCGCCGGGTTTCTCCCTGGTGGGCTTCGCTCGCCGTGAGTGGGAGGACGAGGACTTCGCGAAGGAGGTGCACGACGCCGTCAAGGAGCACGCGCGCACCCCCTTCCGCGAGGAGGTGTGGCAGCAGCTGGCCAAGGGCATGCGGTTCGTCCAGGGCACCTTCGACGACGACGCCGCCTTCGACACCCTGCGCGAGACCATCGAGGAGCTCGACAAGGCGCAGGGCACCGGCGGGAACTTCGCGTTCTACCTCTCGGTGCCGCCGAAGTTCTTCCCCAACGTGGTCCAGCAGCTCAAGAAGCACGGCCTGGCCGACCCGCCGGCCGGCTCCTGGCGCCGCGCGGTGATCGAGAAGCCGTTCGGCCACGACCTGGCCAGCGCCCAGGAGTTGAACAAGGTCGTCCACGAGGTCTTCCCCCGGGACGAGGTCTTCCGGATCGACCACTACCTCGGCAAGGAGACGGTCCAGAACATCCTGGCGCTGCGGTTCGCCAACACGATGTTCGAGCCGATCTGGAACCGGTCCTACGTGGACCACGTGCAGATCACCATGGCCGAGGACATCGGCATCGGCGGCCGCGCCGGGTACTACGACGGCATCGGCTCGGCCCGTGACGTCATCCAGAACCACCTGCTCCAGCTGATGGCGCTCACCGCCATCGAGGAGCCGGCCTCCTTCCACCCCAAGGCCCTGGTCGCCGAGAAGCTCAAGGTGCTCAGCGCCGTGCAGCTTCCCAAGGACCTGGGCAAGCACACCGTGCGCGGCCAGTACACGGCCGGCTGGCAGGGCGGCGAGGAGGTGGTCGGGTACCTGGACGAGGACGGCATCAACCCCGTGTCCAAGACCGACACCTACGCGGCGATCAAGCTGGAGATCAACAACCGGCGCTGGGCCGGGGTCCCGTTCTACCTGCGCACGGGCAAGCGCCTGGGCCGCCGGGTGACCGAGATCGCGGTGGTCTTCCAGCGCGCCCCGTACCTGCCGTTCGACTCCTACGCCACCGAGGAGCTTGGGCAGAACGCCCTGGTGATCCGGGTGCAGCCGGACGAGGGCGTCACCGTGCGGTTCGGTTCCAAGGTTCCGGGCACCTCGATGGAGGTGCGGGACGTGACGATGGACTTCGCCTACGGCGAGTCCTTCACCGAGTCCAGCCCGGAGGCGTACGAGCGGCTCATCCTGGATGTGCTGCTGGGCGACGCCAACCTCTTCCCCAGGCACCAGGAGGTCGAGCTCTCCTGGGAGATCCTCGACCCGATCGAGAAGTACTGGGACCAGCACGGCAAGCCCGCGCAGTACCCGGCCGGCACCTGGGGTCCGGCCGAGGCGGACGAGATGCTCGCACGAGACGGCAGGAGCTGGCGCCGGCCATGAAGATCGACCTGACGGACACCACGTCCAGCAAGATCAACAGTGCGTTGATGGACGCGCGCCGGGCCAGCGGTTCCACCGGGGCCGGCATGGTCCTGACGCTGGTCATCGTGACCGACGAGGGCAGCGCCTACGACGCCCTCAAGGCCGCGAACGACGCCTCCCGCGAGCACCCCTCGCGCACCCTCGCGGTGATCAAGCGGGCCGGGCGCTCGCCCCGGGCCCGGGCCGGCGCCCGGCTGGACGCGGAGATCCTGGTCGGCAGCGATGCCGGCTCGGGTGAGACCGCGATCCTGCGGATGCACGGCGAGCTGACCTCGCACGCCCAGTCGGTGGTGCTGCCGCTGCTGCTGCCGGACGCCCCCGTGGTGATCTGGTGGCCGGAGAACGCCCCGCTGCACCCGGCCCAGGACCCGCTCGGCGCGATCGCCCAGCGCCGGATCACCGACGCGGTGACCGCCGAGTCCCCGGTCGACCAGCTCGCGGTGCGCGCCGAGAACTACACCCCCGGCGACACCGACCTCGCCTGGACCAGGATCACCAGCTGGCGCTCGATGCTGGCGGCGGCCCTGGACCAGCGGCCCAGCAAGGTCACCTCGGCCGTGGTCGAGGGCGAGTCGTACAACCCCAGCGTCGAGCTGCTCGGCCTGTGGCTGACCGACCGGCTGAACGTGCCGGTCGAGCGGGTCGTCAGCGAGGGTCCCGGCATCACGGCCGTGCGGCTGCGCAGCAAGGACGGCGAGATCGTGCTCGACCGGCCGGACGGGCTGATGGGCACGCTGTCCATCCCCGGCTCGCCGGACCGCCTGGTGGCGCTCAAGCGCCGCGAGACGGCCGAGCTGATCGCCGAGGAGCTGCGCCGCCTGGACGAGGACACCATCTACGCCGCGGCCGTGCGCACCGGCGTGGAGCGGCTCCAGGAGCCGGCCGAGGCCACGTACGGCATCACCGCGGCCGAGGTCGACGAGGCCGCCGAGGCGAGTGCCGAGGCCACCGCCGAGGCGACCTCGGCCCCCGTGGTCGAGGCCTCGGTGATCACCCCCCGGGTGACCGCCAAGGTCCCGGCCAAGAAGGCGCCGGAGGGGACCGCCAAGGCCCCCGACAAGAAGGCACCGTCGGCCGCCAAGAGCACCAAGCAGGCCACCGCCAAGAGCGGCACCGGCAAGAAGGCGTCGCCCCGCAAGCGGAGCGACGCATGACCCCGGTACCGCAGCTGGTCGTGCACCGGGACAAGGAGCTGATGGCCCAGGCGGCCGCCGCCCGACTGATCACCAAGATCGTCGACGCACAGGCCGCCCGGGGCACCGCCTCCGTGGTGCTCACCGGCGGGCGCAACGGCAACGCGCTGCTCGCCGCGATCGCCGCCTCCCCGGCGCGCGACGCGGTGGACTGGTCGCGCCTGGAACTGTGGTGGGGCGACGAGCGGTTCGTACCGTCCGCCGACCCGGAGCGGAACGCGGTGCAGGCCGCCGACGAGCTGCTCGCCCGCGTCCCGCTCGACCCGGCCAAGGTGCACTACATGCCCGCCTCGGACGGCGTGGACGGTGCCGACGTGGAGGCCGCCGCCGAGCGGTACGCCGAGGAGCTGGCCAAGGCCGCGGGTCCCGAGGACCGCGCCCTGGTGCCCGCCTTCGACGTGCTGCTGCTCGGCGTCGGCCCGGACACCCATGTGGCCTCGCTCTTCCCCGAGCACCCGGGCGTGCGGGAGACCGCGCGCACGGTGGTCGGGGTGCGCGGGGCACCCAAGCCGCCGCCCACCCGGATCTCGCTGACCCTGCCCGCGATCCGGGCGGCCCGCGAGGTCTGGCTGCTGGCGGCCGGCGAGGACAAGGCGGACGCGGTCGCGCTGGCCCTGTCCAGCCCGGGCGAGATCCAGGCCCCGGCCAGCGGCGCGTACGGCACCAGCCGCACGCTCTGGCTGCTGGACCGCGCGGCGGCGGCCGAGCTGCCCGCGCAGCTCTACCCGCCGGCCTCGGCCTGACGGATCAACACGTTGGGGGCGGTGCGCTCGACCGAGCGCACCGCCCCTTTCGCGTCCCCTGCGGGGCCCCGTCTCAGACGAGCCGCTTGCGCACCCACACCACGGTCAGCGCGGTCAGCGCCGCGGCCAGCGCCAGGCAGATCCCCGACTCGACCAGCTGCAGCGGCCAGTAGTTCGCCGCCTGGTGCACGGCGCTGAAGTGCTTGGCCCCGTGGTACTGGGCCATGCACTTCTCGTAGTCCCCCGCCTGGTTGCAGACGTCCCAGGACACCCTCCGGCCGTCCGGCAGGAGCAGCCCGTGGGCGAACGCCCAGGTGCTGTTGGGCAGGTCCGACAGATCCGCCAGGCTGGTCTGCCAGCTCCACAGGTGCGGGCGCACCACCGTCTGTCCGTACTGGAACAGGCCGACCACCAGTACGGTCAGGCCCGCCGCGCGCAGCACCTGGCGCAGCAGCAGCCCCGCCAGCACTCCGACGGACAGCGCCAGCAGCGTGGTCGCCACCAGCACCGGCCCGCTGGAGGGGTAGAAGGCCATGCTGAACCAGGTGATCCCGGAGACCTCGTTGGCGCTGGGCCCCCAGACCCAGTGCAGCAGCAGGGCCGGCACCGTCGAGGCGACCACGCCGATCAGCCCGGCGGTGAGCAGCTTGGCGGCCACCCAGCGGTCCCGGCTCACCGACTGCGACAGCGCCAGCTTCCAGGTACCGTTCTCCAGCTCCCTGCCCAGCAGCGTGGCACCGAGACCGGCGCCCAACCCGACCGGGAGCAGGAGCAGGAGTATGCCGAACCCCTGCATCAGCGTGCCGTAGCCGTTGCGGAACTGCGTCACCGCCCCCGAGATGCCGTCCTGCCGGCAGGACGGGACACGGCTGATCGCGGCGCAGCCCTTGATGTGGTGACTGTCGATGAAGGAGACCATCTCGGCCCGCAGGATCGGGGCCGCGATCGTCAGCGCGACCAGGACCAGCAGCAACCCGCTGATCAGCGTCCGGTTCTGACGCCACATCAGCCAGGCGATCCCGCGCGGCCGTGGCCCGCGGCCGACGGTGCGCGCAGCGGCGCTGGTGGGGCGGGAGTCCATGGTGGTGGTCATCGGGTCACCTCGGTCAGGTCGGCGGGCTGGTCGGTCCCCGGGACCTGCGCCTCCCAGGTCAGCAGCGCCGGGGTGTCGGGCGCCCGCAGGTGCGCGAGCAGCAGTTCCTCCAACGTCGGCTCGCCGCCCTCCCAGCAGTCGTCCAGCTCACCGCGCGGACGCAGCAGGGCGGTCAGCCCGCGGCCGTTCACCCGGGACTCGACCACCTCGTGGCCGTCCAGGCTGGCGGCCGCGCTCTGCGGGCCGATCACCAGCCGGTGGGCGGCCAGCAGCTCCTCGATGTCGCCGGCCAGCCGCACCTGGCCGCCGGCCAGCAGCACCAGGTAGTCGCAGGCCTCCTGGAGCTCGGCCACCACGTGCGAGGACATCAGCACGGTCAGGCCGCGCTCGGCCGCCTCGGCCATCAGCAGGCCCATCAGCTGGTGGCGGACCAGCGGGTCCAGGTCGGCCATCGGCTCGTCCAGGATCAGCAGGTCGGGCCGCTTGCCCAGGGCCAGCGCCAGGGCGACCCGGGTGCGCTGACCACCGGAGAGCGAGCCGACCTTGGCGGTCAGCGGGAAGCCGGCCTCGGCCAGCACCGCGTCGGCCGAGCGCTGGTCCCAGCGGGGGTTGAGCTCCTGGCCCATCCGCAGCGTCTCGGCCACCGTGAAGCGGGGGTAGAGCGGCTTGTCCTGGGCCATGAAGGCCACCCCCGGACTGCCCCCGGGGCGCGGCGCCCGCCCGGCCAGCTCGATCCGCCCCTCGCTGACGCTCTGCAGCCCGGCGGCCAGCCCCATCAGCGTGCTCTTGCCCGCTCCGTTCGGGCCGACCAGGGCGCAGATCCGCCCGGCCGGCAGCCTGAACGAGCAGTTCCGCAGCGCCCAGCCGCGCCGGTAGTGCTTGCCGAGGCCGTGGGCGGCCAAGGCGGGGTGTTGCTCGGTCATCGGTTCCCCTCGCTCGTGTTCTCTCGGCCGTCGGCCCGCGGACCGCCGAACTCCTGCTCGACCACGGTCGCCACCAGCGCCGCCACGTCCTCCCGGTCCAGTCCGGCCCGGTGGGCCCGGGCCGCCCAGTCGGCCAGCTCGCCGCGCAGCGGCGAGTCGCTGCCCGCCTCCTCGCGGGCCAGCGAGCGCAGCACGAAGGTGCCGAGCCCCGGCCGCGGTTCGACCAGCCCCTCGCGTTCCAGCTCGCGATAGGCCTTCAGCACCGTGTTCGGGTTGATCGCGGTGGCCGCCACCACCTCCTTGGCGGTCGGCAGCCGGTCCCCCGGCTCCAGCAGCCCCAGCCGCAGGGCGTGCTTGGTCTGCTGGACGATCTGCAGATAGGTGGCCACGCCGCTGTGCCGGTCGATGCGGTACTCCACCATCAGCACCACCATTTCACTAAGGCATTAGTGAAATGGTGGTGGAAAGAAGCCCCGCCGTCAAGCCGGGCCGACGACGGGGCGATTCAAGCCACCGCGATGCGGGTCGCTGCCCGCGCGGGTCAACCGGTCGGCAGCACCAACTCCCAGCGCCGCTCGCCGTCCTGGAACCGCTCGGTCGCGGTGAGCCCCGCGGCGGCGGCCACCGCCGCGGAGGCGTGGTGCTCCGGGTGCACATGGGCGACCACCCGCCGCACGCCGGCCCCGGCCAGCCATCCGACCAGCGCCCGGGCCGCCTCGCGGGCACAGCCGCGGCCCTGCCAGCCGGCCCCGACCACCCAGGCCACCTCGGCCTCGGTGCCGTGCACGGTGGCCTGCACGGTGCCGATCAGGCGGTCCTCCGCGACCAGGCGGATCACCCAGTTGAGCCAGCGTTCCGCCGGATCGGGTGAACCCGCCGACCACCGGCGGTAGCGTTCGGCCAGCGCCTCGCGGCTCTCCGGCTCACCCCCGATGAAGGTGTGCAGCCCCGGATCGTCCAGCACCCCGTGCAGCGCGGCCGCGTGCTCGACGCCCAGCGGCAGCAGCTCCAGCCGCTCGGTGGCGATCAACTCGATGTCTCTCATCAGCTCCCCCGGGAAAAACGAAGAACGCGGGCGGCGGACCCTTGGCCAACCACCCGCGTCACCGCGCTACCGACTCAGATCTCGCCCCGCAGCTTGGCAAGCGCCTCGGCCAGGATCGCCTCGCCGTCGGCGTCCGTGCGCCGTTCACGGACGTAGGCGAGGTGCGTCTTGTACGGCTCGTTCCGCGAGGGGGCCGGCGGGTTGTCCTCGTCCTGGCCGGCCGGGAACCCGCAGCGCGGGCAGTCCCAGGTGTCCGGAATGACCGCCTCGGCGGCGAAGCTGGGGCGCGTCTCGTGCTTGTTGGCGCACCAGAAGGAGATCCGATTGCGCGGGGCGGACTCGCCGCGCTCCGCCTCACCCATCGGGCCGGCCCCGACCCTGCTGCCACGGATGGCGTTGCCACTTGCCACGGTCTGACTCCCTGCGTGCCCTTATCCGCCTGGTTCAACCCAAGCGCTGCCGACCGGCCGCCCGCTGCGGACAGTGGCAAGTTGTCCTAGTGTACGGAGCGAATAAGGATCTGTCCGCACCGCCTTCAGAACTGAGGCCTGATCAGCTCTTGACCTTGATCAGCAGACCCAGTACGACAATGCAGGCGAACCAGCAGAGGCCCACGATGATGGTGATGCGGTCCAGGTTGCGCTCGGCCACCGCGGAACCGCCACCGGCCGACATCGCGCCGCCACCGAACATGTCGGACAGACCGCCGCCCTTGCCCTTGTGCAGCAGCACGAGCAGGACCATGATCAGGCTGAAGATGATCAGGGCAATCGAGAACCCGAGAACCACGGCGGGACCAACTCTCTCGTTCTATTGGGTCATGGGCTAAGGGCCGGACCCCCCATCGGGGGCCCGGCCCAAAGACTACGTTGCTGCGGGGGCGTTAGCCTACCGCCTGCTCACGGTACCGCACGATCTTGACGAACTCGTCGGCGTCCAGCGAGGCCCCGCCGACCAGGGCGCCGTCCACGTCCGGCTTGGCCATCAGGCCGGCCGCGCTGGAGGACTTCACCGAGCCGCCGTACAGGATGCGGACCTTCTGGGCCAGCTCGGCGTCGTACAGCTCGGCCAGCCGGGCCCGGATCGCGGCGCAGACCTCCTGCGCGTCCTCGGGGGTGGCCACCTCGCCGGTGCCGATCGCCCAGACCGGCTCGTAGGCCACCACGATGCTCGCGGCGTGCGCGGCCGAAACCTCGGCCAGCGCACCGTCCAGCTGCGCCAGCGTGTGCTCGACGTGGGTGCCGGCCTTGCGCACCTCCAGCGGCTCGCCCACGCACAGGATCGGCGTGATGCCGCTGCGGTAGGCGGCCTTGACCTTCGCGTTGACGATCTCCTCGTTCTCGCCGTGGTACTGGCGACGCTCCGAGTGGCCGATCACCGCGTAGCTGCACTTCAGCTTCGCCAGCATCGGGCCCGAGACCTCGCCGGTGTAGGCACCGGAGTCGTGCGCCGAGATGTCCTGCGAGCCGTACTTGATCTTCAGCTTGTCGCCGTCGACCAGGGTCTGCACCGAGCGCAGGTCGGTGAACGGCGTGAGCACCGCCACCTCGACCGCGTCGTAGTCCTTGTCGGCCAGCGCGAACGCCAGCTTCTGGGTGTGCTGGATGGCCTCAAGGTGGTTGAGGTTCATCTTCCAGTTGCCCGCCATCAGCGGGAGCCGCTCACTCATTGATCAGCCTTCCAGGGCGGCGATACCGGGGAGCGTCTTGCCCTCCAGGTACTCGAGGCTCGCGCCACCGCCGGTCGAGATGTGTCCGAACGTGGTCTCGTCGAAACCGAGGATGCGCACGGCCGCGGCCGAGTCGCCGCCACCGACCACGGTGAACGCGTCGCTGTCGATCAGCGCCTGCGCCACCGCCTTGCAACCCTCGGCGAAGGCCGGGTGCTCGAAGACGCCGAGCGGGCCGTTCCAGAAGACGGTGGCCGCGTCGGCCAGCTTCTCGGCGAACAGCGCCCGGGTCCTCGGGCCGATGTCCAGGCCCTCCTTGTCGGCCGGGATCTTGTCGGCGTCGACCACCTCGAAGTCCTCGACCGGCTTGTGCGTCTTGGTGTCCGGGAAGCTCGCGGAGACCGCGATGTCCACCGGCAGCACGAACTCGACGCCGTTCTTCTCGGCCCGCTCCAGGTACTCCAGGACCACGGGGACCTGGTCCTCCTGCAGCAGCGAGATGCCCACCTCGTAGCCCTTGGCCTTGAGGAAGGTGTACGCCATGCCGCCGCCGACCAGGATCTTGTCGGCCTTGCCCAGCAGGTTGTCGATCACCGCGAGCTTGTCCGAGACCTTGGCCCCGCCGAGCACCACCACGTACGGGCGGGCCACCTCGTCGGTGAGCTTGCGCAGGACGCCCAGCTCCTTCTCGATCAGCAGGCCGGCCGCGTGCGGCAGCCGGGCCGGCAGGTCGAAGACCGAGGCGTGCTTGCGGTGCACCGCGCCGAAGCCGTCGCCGACGTAGAGGTCGGCCAGGGCGGCGAGCTGGTCGGCGAAGGCGCCGCGCTCGGCGTCGTCCTTGCTCGTCTCACCGGCGTTGAAGCGCAGGTTCTCCAGCAGCGTGACCTCGCCGTCGGCCAGGGCGGCGACGGTGGCCTTCGCGCTGTCCCCCACGGTGTCGGTCGCGAAGGCGACCTGCTTGCCGAGGAGTTCGCCCAGGCGCACGGCGACCGGGGCGAGCGAGTACTGCGGGTCCGGCGCGCCCTTGGGCCGGCCCAGGTGGGAGGCGACGATCACCTTGGCGCCGCGCTCCAGCAGCCGGGTGATGGTCGGGACGACGGCGCGGATCCGGCCGTCGTCGGTGATGGTGCCGTCCGAGAGCGGCACGTTGAGGTCGGCGCGGACGAATACCCGCTGGCCGGCCACATCGAGGTCGTCGATGGTCTTCACGGTCTTCGTTCTCCAGGGGAGAGAGGGGGCCCAGGAACAGTGGCGCTGGGAGTGGCGCAGCGCCCGGCAACTCGGGGAACACCCGCAGGAAGTGGGTGCGCGGGGCAGGGGCAGGGCCCGGAGGCGGTGTCCGCCGTCCGGGCCCTGCTCCTCACATCACGTCAGCTTCCGCTGCGTCAGAGCTGGCCGCCGACGAGGGTGGTCAGGTTGACGAGACGGTTCGAGTAGCCCCACTCGTTGTCGTACCAGCCGAAGACCTTGACCTGGTTGCCCTGGACCATGGTCATCAGCGAGTCGAAGATCGTGGAGAACGGCGAGTTGACGATGTCCGACGAGACGATCGGGTCCTCGGTGTACTGCAGGATGCCCTTGAGGGAGCTCTCGGAGGCCTTCAGGAAGGCCGCGTTGACCTCCTCGACGGTGACCTCGCGCTCCAGGGTGACGACCAGGTCGGTGATCGAACCGGTCGGGACCGGGACGCGCAGCGAGGTGCCGTCCAGCTTGCCCTTGAGCTCCGGCAGCACCAGCGCGGTGGCCTTGGCGGCACCGGTGGAGGTCGGGATGATGTTCAGCGCGGCAGCGCGGGCACGACGCAGGTCCTTGTGCGGGAAGTCAAGGGTGACCTGGTCGTTGGTGTAGGCGTGGACGGTGGTCATCAGACCCTTGACGATGCCGAAGTTCTCGTTCAGCACCTTGGCCAGCGGCGCCACGCAGTTGGTGGTGCAGGAGGCGTTGGAGATGACGGTGTGCTTGGCGGCGTCGTACTTCTCGTCGTTGACGCCCATGACGATGGTGACGTCTTCGTCGGTGGCCGGGGCGGAGATGATGACCTTCTTGGCACCAGCGGCGACGTGCTTCTTTGCCTGGTCGGCCTTGGTGAAGATACCGGTGGACTCGATCACGATGTCGACGCCCAGCTCGCCCCAGGGGAGGTTGGCCGGGTCACGCTCGGCGATCACCTTGAACGTGTGGCCGTCCACCGTGATGCTGTCGGCGGTGTGGCTCACCTCGGCCTGGAGGGTGCCCAGGATCGAGTCGTACTTGAGCAGGTGCGCGAGGGTCCTGGTGTCGGTGAGGTCGTTGACGCCGACAATCTCGATGTCCGCGCCCTGGGACTTGACCGCGCGGAAGAAGTTGCGGCCGATGCGGCCGAATCCGTTGATGCCTACCCGGATCGTCACGAACCGATCTCCTCTAAGGTACGCCGGGCTATGCCGACGGGGTGGAAATTGGGATGTCCCCGACCACCACTGACCCTACCTCGCACGCGGTCACCTGGGCACATCCGCCCTTCGTCAAGACCCTGGCGTGGCGTATTTCGGAATACGCCACGCCACGTTCGTCACAACCGCGTCAGGAGCCGTGTCATCCGCTAGTTGAGCGCCATCTCCTCCGTCAGGTTCGCCTCGGTGCTGGGCAGTCCCAGCTCCATCGCGCGCTTGTCGGCCATCGCCAACAGCCGCCGGATCCGGCCCGCCACCGCGTCCTTGGTGAGCGGCGGATCGGCGAGCGCGCCGAGCTCCTCCAGCGAGGCCTGCTTGTGCTGCATCCGCAACTGACCGGCGGCCGCGAGGTGCTCGGGCACCTCGTCGCCGAGGATCTCCAGCGCCCGCTGCACCCGGGCCCCGGCGGCCACCGCCGCGCGAGCCGACCGGCGCAGGTTGGCGTCGTCGAAGTTGGCCAGCCGGTTGGCGGTGGCCCGCACCTCGCGGCGCAGCCGGCGCTCCTCCCAGGCCAGCACCGACTCGTGCGCGCCGAGCCGGGTGAGCAGCGCGCCGATCGCGTCGCCGTCGCGGATCACCACCCGGTCCGCGCCGCGCACCTCGCGGGCCTTGGCCGGGATGCCGAGCCGGCGGGCGGCGCCGACCAGCGCGAGCGCCGCCTCGGAGCCGGGGCAGGTGATCTCCAGCGAGGAGGAGCGGCCGGGCTCGGTCAGCGAGCCGTGCGCCAGGAAGGCGCCGCGCCAGGCCGCCTCGGCGTCACAGGTCGCGCCGGAGACCACCGCCGGGGGCAGCCCCCGGATCGGCCGACCGCGGCCGTCCACCAGCCCGGTCTGCCGGGCCAGCAACTCGCCGTCCTTGATCACCCGGACCACGTACCGGCTGCCGCGCCGCAGGCCGCTGGGGGCCATCACCACCAGTTCGGAGGCGTGGCCGAAGATCTCCAGCAGGTCCTTGCGCAGCCGCCGGGCCGCAATGCCGGTGTCCAGCTCCGCCTCGATCACGATCCGACCGCTCACAATGTGCAGTCCGCCCGCGAATCGCAGGATCGCCGACACCTCAGCCTTGCGACAGCAGGCCCGGGTGACGGGGAGCCGGCTGATTTCGTCCTTCACCGCTGCCGTCATCGCCATGGGCCGATCCTTCCATGTGTCCGGAAAATCCGGTCGTACGCGGCGGCCAGAAGCTCCGGGTCGTGTCGCGGGGTCCCGTCGGCGCCGGCCACCCGGTCCAGCACCAGCGCGGCCCCCATCCGCTCGGCCGCCTTCTCCAGGCCGGCCAGGTCGGCCACCCCGAAGGCGCCGCCGGTCACCGCGCGCTCGTCCACCAGGATCGCATCCACGCCCAGTTCCGGAGCGTGGTCGGCGATCACCTCCAGGTGGCGCTGCGGGGTGAAGCCCTCGGTCTCGCCCGGCTGCGGGGCCAGGTTCAGGGTCAGCAGCCGGCGGGCCTTGGTCTCGACCAGTGCCTTGGCCAGCTCGGGGACCAGCAGGTGCGGCAGCACGCTGGTGAACCAGGAACCGGGGCCGAGCACCACCCAGTCCGCCTCCAGCACCGCCGTCACCGCCTCCGGCACCGCCGGCGGCTCCTCGGGCAGCAGCCGGATCGACTGCACGGTGCCCGGGGTGATCGCCACATTGGCCTGGCCGCGCACGGCCGAGACCCGCGCGGGGTGGGCCGGGTCGTGGCCGCGCACCTGGGCCTCGATGTCCAGCGGGACGGCGGACATCGGCAGCACCCGGCCCTGCACGTTGAGCAGCCGGCCCACCCACTCCAGGGCGGCGACCGGGTCGCCGAGCTTCTCCCAGAGCGCCACGATCAGCAGGTTGCCCACCGCGTGGCCGCCCAGCTCGCCGGAGCCGGTGAAGCGCTGCTGGATCACCTCGGACCAGGTACGGCCCCAGTCGTCGTCGCCGCACAGCGCGGCCAGCGCCTTGCGCAGGTCGCCGGGGGGCAGCACGCCGAGTTCGGCGCGCAGCCGGCCGCTGGAGCCGCCGTCGTCGGCCACCGTGACCACGGCGGTCAGGTCGGAGGTGAGGCGGCGCAGCGCGGAGAGCGAGGCGGACAGGCCCTGGCCGCCGCCGAGCGCGGTGATCCGCGGCGCCGCCCCCTTCGGCGCGGACACCGATCTCTTCTGTGCGCCCGGGGAGCCCCGCTCGGCGGCCTTGTGCTGGTATTGCCGCCCTGGCGAGTATCCCGTCACACCTACCCCACGTTTCTGTGCTGTCGGCGGTGCTGGGGGACCGCCGCTACTCCCGTCCCATGTCGCGGTGCACCAGCACCGTTTCCACGCCGTCGGCGATCAGACGCTTCGTCAGCCGCTCCGACATGGCCACGCTGCGATGCTTGCCACCGGTGCAGCCTACGGCAAGCGTCATGTAGCGCTTACCCTCTCGACGATAACCCTCGGTGACAATACGCAGAAGCTCCGCGTAACCGTCCAGGAACTCCTTGGCACCGGGCTGCTGGAACACATAGTCCGCGACGTCCGTATCCGTACCGGTTCGTGCCCGTAGTTCCGGCACCCAGTGCGGATTGGGCAGGAATCGGCAGTCCACCACGAGGTCGGCGTCGACCGGCAGGCCGTACTTGAAGCCGAAGGACATCACGGTGCAGCGCAGCTCGGGCTCGTCGTGGTCGGCGAACTGGGCGTCCAGCTTGGCCCGCAGCTGGTGGACGTTGAGGTCCGAGGTGTCGATCACCAGGTCGGCCTCGCCGCGCAGTTCGCGCAGCAGGTCGCGCTCCTGCGCGATGCCGTCCACGATCCGGCCCTCGCCCTGCAGCGGGTGCGGGCGGCGCACGCTCTCGAAGCGGCGCACCAGGGCGTCGTCACCGGACTCCAGGTAGACCACGCGCATCCGGATGCCGCGCTTGTCCAGCTCCTCCAGCGAGGCCCGCAGGTCGTCGAAGAACTGCCGGCCCCGGACGTCGACCACCACGCCGATCCGGGCCACCGCGCCCTGCGATCGCGCGCCGAGGTCGACCATGGTCGGGATGAGGGCCGGCGGCAGGTTGTCGACCACGAACCAGCCGAGGTCCTCCAGGCACTTGGCGGCCGTGCTGCGGCCGGCTCCGGACATGCCGGAGATGATCACCAGCTCCGGTGCGGTCTCTCCCACATCAGACACTGTCACTTCGGTTCCCCGCTCTCGGGTGCATCTGCTGTCAAAACGTGTGCGCCGCGCTCGGCGTCACGCCTGGCCCGGCCCCACGGTCGGCTGGACCGGGTCGGCAGGGCCATCCTCCATGATCTCGCCTGTGGCGGTGTTCACCGCGAATGCCGCGGGTTGCCGGGACGCCAACGCCTGGACAACAGTCTCCGCGGTGCGGCGCCCGATGCCGGGGACCGCACAGATCTCCTCGACGCTGGCGGCCCGCAGCCTCTTCACCGAGCCGAAGTGCTTGAGCAGCGCGGTGCGTCGGGTCTCCCCCAGCCCGGGGACGGCGTCCAGGCCGCCGGAGCCGGTCAGCCGCTTGGCGCGCTTGGTGCGCTGGTAGCCGATGGCGAACCGGTGCGCCTCGTCGCGCACCCGCTGCAGCAGGTAGAGGCCCTCGCTGCTGCGCGGCAGCACCACCGGGTCGTCCTGGCCGGGCAGCCAGACCTCCTCCAGGCGCTTGGCCAGGCCGCAGAGCGCGACGTCGTCGATGCCGAGTTCGTCCAGCGCGCGCTGGGCGGCGGCCACCTGGGGCTGGCCGCCGTCGACCACCAGCAGCTGCGGCGGGTAGGCGAAGCGGCGCGGGCGGCCGGTCTCCTCGTCGATCCCCGCGGGGGTCACCACGCCGCCGGGCAGCGCGTCGCCCGCAGGGTCGTCGTCACCGGGCAGGCTCTGTTCGGGCACCGCCCACTCGCCGGTGCGCTCGCGCTCCTGGAGGTAGCGGCGGAACCGGCGGCTGATCACCTCGTGCATCGAGCGGACGTCGTCCTGGCCCTCGAAGCTCTTGATCTGAAAGCGCCGGTACTCGCTCTTGCGCGCCAGGCCGTCCTCGAAGACCACCATCGAGGCGACCACGTCCTCGCCCTGCAGGTGCGAGATATCGAAGCACTCGATCCGCAGCGGCACCGAGTCCAGCTCCAGCGCGTCGGCGATCTCCTGCAGCGCCCGGCTGCGGGTGGTCAGGTCCGAGGCCCGCTTGGTCTTGTGCAGCACCAGCGCCTGCTGGGCGTTGCGCCCGACGGTGGCCATCAGGTCCTTCTTGTCGCCGCGCTGCGGCACCCGCAGGTCGACCTGGCTGCCGCGCAGGCCGGTCAGCCACTCGCGCACCGGCTCGGCCGGCTCGGGCAGCGCGGGCACCAGCACCTCGCGCGGCACCGACTCGCTGCCGCTGCCGTACAGCTGCTGCAGGGCGTGTTCGACCAGGCCGGCGGTGTCCACGTCCTCGACCTTGTCGGTGACCCAGCCGCGCTGGCCGCGCACCCGGCCGCCGCGGACGTGGAAGATCTGTACCGCGGCCTCCAGTTCGTCCTCGGCCAGCGCGAGCAGATCGGCGTCGGTGCCGTCGGCCAGCACCACGGCGTTCTTCTCCATCGCCCGCTTGAGCGCCTCGATGTCGTCGCGCAGCCGGGCCGCCTTCTCGTACTCCAACTCGGCGGCGGCCTCGGCCATCTGCTCCTCCAGGCGGCGCAGGTGGTTGCCGGTGCGCCCGGCCATGAAGTCGCAGAACTCCTCGGCCAGCTCCCGGTGTTCGGCCGCGCTGACCTTGCCGACGCAGGGCGCGGCGCACTTGCCGATGTAGCCCAGCAGGCAGGGACGGCCGACCTGCTCGGCGCGCTTGAAGACGCCGGTGGAGCAGGTGCGCACCGGGAAGACGCGCAGCAGCAGGTCGACGGTCTCGCGGATCGCCCAGGCGTGCCCGTACGGGCCGAAGTAGCGCACGCCCTTCTTGTGCGCCCCGCGCATCACCTGGACCCGGGGGAACTCCTCGTTCAGCGTCACCGCGAGCTCGGGATAGCTCTTGTCGTCGCGGTACTTGACGTTGAACCGGGGGTCGAACTCCTTGATCCAGGAGTACTCCAGCTGGAGCGCCTCGACCTCGGTGCCGACCACCGTCCACTCCACCGAGGCGGCGGTGGTGACCATGGTGGCGGTGCGCGGGTGCAGGTTCGCCAGGTCCTGGAAGTACGAGGACAGGCGCGGGCGCAGGCTCTTGGCCTTGCCCACGTAGATCACCCGGCCGTGCTCGTCCCGGAACCGGTAGACCCCGGGCGAGGGTGGGATCGCTCCCGGCGCCGGGCGGTAGGTGGACGGGTCAGCCATCGTGGTCCCCCTCGTGCTGCTGTGACTGTCAAAACCCTAGCTCGCCACGCTGACGGGCGGAGCTCGCCGGGCTGACGGCCGGTGCCGGGCTCAGCTCGGCGTCACCGTGAGCTTGCCGCCGGCCACCGCGACCTGGTAGCTGGGCAGCGGGCTCGGCGCCGGGCCGTCGGCGACCGTGCCGTCGGCGATGTTGAAGCGGCTGCCGTGGCACGGGCACTGGATCAGGTTGTTCTTGACCTGGTCGACCAGGCAGCCGGCGTGCGTGCAGCGGGCACTGAACGCCTTGTACTGGCCGGCGCTGGGCTGGGTGACCACGATCCGCTGGTCCGCGTAGACCTTGCCGCCACCCACCGGGACGGCCGAGGCGTCGCCCAGGTCGACCGGCGTGGTCGCGGCCTTGGACTGGCCCTTGCTGCTGCCGCCCGAGCTGTCGCAGCCGCTCAGGGTGAGCGCGGAGCCGCCCGCCAGCGCGGCCGCGCCGCAGCAGAGCAGGGTGCGGCGGGTGGTGGTGGGCGTCTGGTCGGCCTCGGACATGGGGGCTGCTCCCTGCGGGGGTACGGCGGGTGGACGGGCGGCAGTCTAGGCCCTCTCTCATGGGTCTTACCGGGGCGCCCACGGGGGGCGCCCCGGGACAGTGCCCTGGGAGAGCGGCAGCTACTTCTTGGCCGCCGCGCGCTTGCGGGCGGCCCTGGGGGCGGGGACCGGCGCGTCGCTCACCCGGTCGCCCAGGATGTCGCGCAGGAACTTGCCGGTGTGGCTGTCCGTGGTGGCGGCGATCTCCTCGGGGGTGCCCTCGGCGATCACCGTGCCACCGCCGCTGCCACCCTCGGGGCCCATGTCCACGATCCAGTCGGCGGTCTTGATCACATCGAGGTTGTGCTCGATGACGATCACCGTGTTGCCCTTCTCGACCAGACCGGAGAGCACCTTGATCAGCTTGCTGATGTCCTCGAAGTGCAGGCCGGTGGTGGGCTCGTCCAGCACGTAGACGGTCCGCCCGGTGGAGCGCTTCTGCAGCTCGGCGGCGAGCTTGACGCGCTGCGCCTCACCGCCGGAGAGGGTCGGCGCGCTCTGGCCGAGCCGGACGTAGCCGAGGCCGACGTCGTTGAGGGTGCGCAGGTGGCGGGCGATCGCCGGGACGGCCTCGAAGAAGTGCAGCGCCTCCTCGATCGGCATGTCCAGCACCTCGGCGATGGACTTGCCCTTGAAGTGCACCTCCAGCGTCTCGCGGTTGTAGCGGGCGCCGTGGCAGACCTCGCACGGGACGTAGACGTCCGGCAGGAAGTTCATCTCGATCTTGATGGTGCCGTCGCCCGAGCAGTTCTCGCAGCGGCCGCCCTTGACGTTGAAGGAGAACCGGCCCTGCAGGTAGCCGCGCACCTTCGCCTCGGCGGTCTCCGCGAAGAGCTTGCGGACGTGGTCGAAGACACCGGTGTAGGTGGCCGGGTTGGACCGCGGGGTGCGGCCGATCGGCGACTGGTCGACGTGCACCACCTTGTCCACCAGATCGGTGCCGGTGACCCGGGTGTGCCGGCCCGGCACACTGCGCGCGCCGTTCAGCTCGCGCGCCAGGTGGGTGTAGAGGATGTCGTTGACCAGGGTGGACTTGCCGGAGCCCGAGACGCCGGTGATCGCGGTGAACATCCCCAGCGGGAAGCCGACCGTGACGTCCCTGAGGTTGTGCTCGCGGGCGCCGTGCACCACGATCTGGCGCTTCTTGTCGCGCGGTCGGCGGGTGGCGGGGATCGGGATCGAGCGCTTGCCGGAGAGGTACTGGCCGGTCAGCGACTGCTCGTTGGCGAGCAGCTCCTTCAGCCCGCCGGAGTGCACCACCTTGCCGCCGTGCTCGCCGGCGCCGGGGCCGATGTCGACCACCCAGTCGGCGGTCTTGATGGTGTCCTCGTCGTGCTCCACCACGATCAGCGTGTTGCCGATGTCGCGCAGCCGGACCAGGGTCTCGATCAGCCGGTGGTTGTCGCGCTGGTGCAGGCCGATCGACGGCTCGTCCAGCACGTAGAGCACGCCGACCAGGCCGGAGCCGATCTGGGTGGCGAGCCGGATCCGCTGCGCCTCGCCGCCGGACAGGGTGCCGGCCGCGCGGTTGAGCGAGAGGTAGTCGAGGCCGACGTCGACCAGGAACCGCAGCCGCTCGTTGACCTCCTTCAGCACCCGCTCGGCGATCTTCTTGTCCCGGGCGGTCAGCTTCATCCCGCTCAGGAAGTCGGCACAGTCGCTGATCGACATCGCCGACACCTCGGCGATCGACTTGCCCTGCACGGTGACCGCGAGCACGACCGGCTTGAGCCTGGTGCCCTCGCAGGTCGGGCACGGCACCTCGCGCATGTAGCCCTCGAAGCGCTCGCGACCGCTGTCGGTCTCCGCCTCGTTGTGCTTGCGCTGGACGAACGGGATCACGCCCTCGAACCCGGTGACCCAGGAACGGGCCTTGCCGTAGCGGTTGTTGTAGCGGACCTCGACCTTGGCCTTGTGGCCGTAGAGCAGCGCCTTCTTGGCCCGGGCCGGCAGCCCGGCCCACGGGATGTCGGTGCGGAAGCCGACCTCGGTGGCGAGCGCGTCGATCAGGTGGCCGAAGTACTCGCGCAGGTGGCCGCCGGTCCACGGGTGGATGGCGCCCTCGTCCAGCGACTTCTGGTCGTCGGGCACCACCAGCTCGGGGTCCACCTCCATCCGGCTGCCGAGACCGGTGCACTCGGGGCAGGCGCCGAACGGGGAGTTGAAGGAGAAGGAGCGCGGCTCCAGCTCCTCGAAGGAGACGTCGTCGTACGGGCAGTAGAGGTGCTCGGAGTACATCCGCTCACGCTCGGGGTCGTCCGCGTCGAGGTCGACGAAGTCCAGCACCACCATGCCGCCGGAGAGCTTGAGCGCGGTCTCCACCGAGTCGGTCAGGCGGCGCTTGGCGCTCTCCTTGACGGTGAGGCGGTCGATCACCACCTCGATGGTGTGCTTCTCCTGCTTCTTGAGCTTGGGCGGCTCGGCCAGCTGGATGGTCTCGCCGTCCACCCGGGCCCGGGCGTAGCCCTTGGACTGCAGGTCGGCGAAGAGATCGACGAACTCGCCCTTGCGCTCGCGCACCACCGGGCTGAGCACCTGGAACCGGGTGCCCTCGGCGAGCTCCAGCACCTTGTCCACGATCGCCTGCGGGGACTGCTTGGCGATCGGGCGCCCGCAGTGCGGGCAGTGCGGCTTGCCGACCCGGGCGAACAGCAGCCGCAGGTAGTCGTAGACCTCGGTGATGGTGCCGACCGTGGACCGGGGGTTGCGGTTGGTGGACTTCTGGTCGATCGAGACGGCCGGCGAGAGGCCCTCGATGAAGTCGACGTCCGGCTTGTCCATCTGGCCGAGGAACTGCCGGGCATAGGAGGAGAGCGACTCGACGTAGCGCCGCTGCCCCTCGGCGAAGATCGTGTCGAAGGCCAGCGACGACTTGCCCGACCCGGAGAGACCCGTGAAAACGATCAGGGAGTCCCGGGGCAGGTCGAGCGAGACGTTCTTGAGGTTGTGCTCGCGAGCACCGCGGACGATGAGGCGGTCGGCCACTGCTTCTGGCGCCTTTCTCCGGGAACGGGCATTGCTTCCAGTGTCACCGATCAGCGTATCGCTCATGCGTTCGAACAACGATCGCGTCCAGTCGGGTCCACCCGTACGAGTGAAGCGCACCCCACTGACAACCGTCCGGATACCGGGAAACCCCCCTGCTCGGCGCCCGGCCCAGCGATAGCCTTCGCCCTGCACGGCCCAACGAGCCCGGGCCTGCCACGTCACGTAAGCCATGAGGGGGCCCCGATGACCACCGCCCAGCCCGACCCGCACGCCGACCTGGCCAAGGTCGCCGAGAGCACCGAGCGCCTGCTGCACACCGTCGCCGCCCTCGATCCGGCCGCACTCGCCGAGCCCTGCGCGCTGCCCGGCTGGACCCGCGGCCACGTCCTGACGCACCTCGCCCGCAACGCCGACTCGCTGGTCAACCTGGTCGAGTCGGCCCGCACCGGGCGGGACATCCCGCAGTACCCCAGCACCCAGGCCCGCGACGAGGACATCGAGAAGGGCTCCGGGCGTCCGCTCGACGAGCAGCTCGCCGACCTCAAGGCCAGCGCCGCACGGCTGGCCCAGGCCGCCGCCACCCTGCCCGAGGCGGCCTGGGGCGCCCCGCTCAAGCACCGGCTCGGCTACGTCTTCCCCGCAGCCGACCTGCCCTGGAAGCGGCTGGCCGAACTGGAGTACCACCACGTCGACCTGGCCGCCGGCTACACCCCCGCGCACTGGCCCGAGGAGTTCGCCGCCGTCGAGTTCGGCAAGCTGGCGGCCCGGTTCGCCGAGCTGGACGGCCTGTCGCCGATCGAGCTGCTCGCCGAGGACACCGGCGCCAGGGCCCACCTCGGCACCCCTGAGGGCGCGACGGCCGAGCTGCGCGCCGAGGGCCCGGTGCGCGCCCTGGCCGCCTGGCTCTCCGGCCGCTCGGACGGCGACGGCCTCCAGGTCCACCGCGACGGCGGCCCGCTGGCCGACCCGCGCGCGGCCCTGCCCGCGCTCCCCCCGATGAGCTGACGCGGGATCATGGGCCCAGCATTGGCCAACTGCCAGAAGGAGCACCCCTTGAGCTACCACGGAGCCGTCAAGGTCGGCGGTCCGCCGGACGTGCGCGAACTCGCCCATCTGATCATCACCAAGGTGGCGGTCGGCCCGTTCGACAACAACGCCTACCTGCTGCGCTGCCGGGCCTCCGACGAGCAGCTGCTGATCGACGCGGCCGCCGATGCCCCGACCCTGCTGGAGACCGTCGGCGACCAGCTGGCCACCGTGGTCACCACCCACCGCCACCAGGACCACTGGGCCGCCCTGGCCGAGGTGGTGGCCGCCACCGGTGCCCGCACCGCGGCGGGCCGCTTCGACGTCGAGGGCATCCCGGTGCCCACCGACCTGCCCCTGGCGGACGGCGACACCCTGCGCGTCGGCGAGGTGCCCCTGACCGTCCGCCACCTGGTCGGCCACACCCCCGGCGCCATCGTGCTGGTCTACGACGACCCCGAGGGCCACCCCCACGTCTTCACCGGCGACTGCCTCTTCCCCGGCGGCGTGGGCAACACCCACCAGGACAGGTCGGCCTTCGAGAGCCTCTACCGGGACGTCACCACCAAGCTCTTCGACGTACTGCCCGACGAGTCCTGGGTCTACCCGGGCCACGGCCACGACACCACCCTCGGCGCCGAACGCCCCCACCTCCCGGAGTGGCGCGAGCGCGGCTGGTGACAACGGCAGATGCCCCGCCGGAACCCGTTCCGGCGGGGCATCTCGCGCACGGGGGCTACGCCTCCAGCGACGGGAAGAGATCGCGGTCTTCCCAGTGGTCGTCGAACGCCTCCAGCATCGACTCGTAGGCCCTCATGGCCCGCAGGTCCATGCCCTCGGCCCGGTCGAGCAGCAGGTCCTCGACCTCCTTCCGCATCGCGGATGCCGCCTCCGCATCAATGAGGGCAGCCGTGGGGATTGAATCCGCCGTTTGCAACAATGATTCAGTTTCTCACTGCCGCCCCAGCAGCCCCACCGGAATCCGACCAGTGGGGCTGCTGGGCGCAACTAGGAAGTTTTATCCCAGCCCTGCGCTGTGCCATAACACTTGGAGCCGAGAAGGCTAGACGGTTGCCACAATTTCCACCAACCCATCTTGGCCCGAAATTCCGGCAGCCACATTCTCGCAGTGCACATATCGAACCGGCTCTTGACTGCTAAGAGTCAGTCCAATTCGATTCGCCTCACGCATAAAGCCTATATCCGCGACAATCGACACTACCGACTTCTCGAATGTCGAGCCATCTGGGCCAGCCTGCCACCCCCCAGAGGGATCGGTCAATCACTGGCGCTTGCACCTGCGCCGCGACACCGAAGAACCCATTTTCCTTTGCTTCAGCTCGCGGAGGCACCTCAACCACGGTCACCTGGAAGAGCATGCCCGTGAGTGGATCGACCTTCATCTCGACCTCGCCACCATTGCTTCCGGAAATCCTGAGGTACAGCGGCCTTTCCGCAGGCCGAGGCCCCCATGTGACCTTCAAGGGGCCAGCGGGACCCCCGGGGTGCCAAATGCGATCAAACGATTTAAATACGACTGGAACCGGCGCTTGTATTCGAAAGCCAGCAGACGGACCCGAATGGTGTCCAGCTCACTGCGTCGCAGGCCGCCACAAGCCTCTCGATGATCTGACTGACAGTTCCGGGCCATGGCTCAAACCCGGACTCTCCAATCTCGCCGACAAGCATCAGGCCCTCACTCAGAAGATACCTAATTGTCTCTACGAAAGTAGCTTTGAAGGATTCCTCTGGCGCCGGAGATTCCTGCCTTACATACCAGAGAAGCGTGTCGACGGGAACCCAGTCATCCAGCCCTTCACGGAGGATCTCTCTGACAATTCCATCAATGTCCGTCATCGATATGCACCTTAAGTGGCTTTCCGCTGGAGGGAAAGATGTCAATGGTTTCGCCTCCCGATGCCGAGGCGGTCCTCCATTGAATCACCGTTCCATCGTCCAGCTTGTAGACATCGGGGATCTTGGCACCGCGAGCTGGCAGCTGCGTTGCTCCGGCGGTCCATTTGTCAAACAGGCCCCGCATGCTATCTACATCGCCGACTACCTTGACGCTCCCCTTCTGCTTACCGTCTGCAAGAGCGTCGAATGCCGTGCGCCACCCGCAATCTGAATTATGCACGAGGACCGGCGTCGCGCCTGCGAGTACATAGTACGTGTGGAGTTGGTCGACCGTCAGGTTGTACATGGCCTGGTTGCCGACGATGGGTTCGGCGTTGAGGACGCTGGGGTGCTGGCCGGTGTCGGTGGTGAGGTTGTGGCCCGGGGTGAGGTCAGCGGCGGGGATGAATGTGTGGGTGGTGTCATCCCAGAAGGGGTGACCGGGTGTGGTGTGGAGGGTGGTGCTATTGCCGTCCAGGGTGCGGATGGTGAGGTCGGTGAGGTCGATGTCGTTGTGATGAATGGTGTCGGTGACGGTGCGTGGGCCCTGGTGGATTCCAGTGTCGGGGTCAGCTGCTTGGACACGGTCACCTGTGGTGATGGCGGCGATGGGTTTGGCGGTTCCGTCTGCCATCAGGACGAGTGTGTCGGCTGTGAAACTGTTGCAGGATGGCAGCTTCGGCTTGGCCTTACGGCCGAAGCTGAAGATGTCCTTGACGCCGTCGTAGGCGTCTCCGGCCCACTCCCCGAACTTTCCGCCCGCCTTTTCGATGAGCTTTCCGCCCTTGGCGATGTACTTGCCGGCCTTGGCGCCGTCGGCGACCCAGCCGACGAAGGGGACCGCGGCGGCGCAGGAGAGGCCGGAGTTGACGAAGTCGCCTTCGGTTGCGTACCAGCCGCAGTTGGCCAGGTCAGGGATCGCGCCGACGCCGGGGATAACGCCGACGGCATCGAGGGCTCCGTGGCCGGCCATCAGCCAGCCGGAATTGCCGCCACCACCGTGAGCGGGGTCCTGGGGGGGCTTGTTGCGGGGGTTGTCCCACATGTGGGCCCAGGCCTGCTCCTGGCGCAGCTTTTCCGCCTTGTGCTGGGCGGCGTAGGGGTCATCCCACATATGGCTCTGAACGACGTACTGACGCTTCTGCTCGTCGGTCATCTGGTAAGAGGCCTGAGCCGCCTGGAGTTCGGCTTCGGCTTGGCGGCGGGCGGCCTCTTCCTCCTGCTGCTGTTTGGTGATGGCTGCGGCCCAGGCGTCACTGGCGGCTTGGGTCGCGGTGGCGGAGTCCTTGCCGGCGGTGGTGGCGGACTGCCGGGCGCTGCGGGCGGAGCTGTAGGCGGCCTGGGCCTTATCGCTGGCGTAGCGGGCGGCTTCGGCTGCTGCGCTGGCCGAAGCGTTGGCGTTGTCGGCTTCCTGCTGAGCGGTGTCCTTGGCCTGGTTCGCCTTCTTCGCGGACTCGACGGCCTGGTCGGCGGATTGGGTGGCCTGCTGGGCGGACTGCTTGGCCTGCTCGCTGTACTGGGCGGCCTGGGCAGCGGACTGCTTGGCCTGGTTGGCGTAGCCGTCGGCCTCGCCGGCCGCCTGGCGGGCAGTGGCGGCTGCCTGGGCAGCGGTGGCGGCGTCCTGATGGGCCTGGGCCGCGACCGCGGCGGCTTCGGCGATCATCTCCTGGATGAGTGCCGTATGGGTGGCAGCGAGTTGGTCCTTGCGCTGGGCCTGAAGCTGGCCGAGTTCGACGAAGGCACGCAGCAGCGGAGGCGGTCCCTCCAGTGCGATCCGGGCGGCGGCTTTGACTTCGGGTCCACCTGAGCTGAAGGCCTGGGTGGCCAAGAGGCGATCGTCGTTGGCGCGGGCCGTGTACTGGCCAGCGTTGAGGAAGTCGCGCAGGTCTTGGACGCTGCCGTTCACTGCCTGGACGCCGCCTGCTTTGACGCGTGTTCCGCCAGCGCTGATGATCTGGGTGGTCTTGAGGCGGTAGTCGTTGGCACCGGCCAGGTGCTGACCGTTGTTCAGGAAGTCGGTGATCTGGGCCGGGTCGCCGGTGGCCAGGACCTTCTCGGCAGCTGTACGCACAGCGGGTGAGGTGGCGTCGTCAGCGGTGTTGGAGACACGGGCGCGCTCGTCCTGGGCAGCAGCCTGCTGCCAGCCGGTGCGCACGTAGGTGATGACCGCGTCGTCGGAGTCGGCTAGCGCGGCTTCAGCAGCCTGCTTACTCCAGGGGCCGCGGGTCTTGAGGGCGGCCAGGGCGATGCGACGTCCGTCGCGGGCCACCTGGGCAGAGTCGGCGCCGGGCTGGTTCGCCTGGGCCGCGAGTTGGGTGGCCTGGTCGTCGAGTTGCTTGACTGCGTCGTGCTGGGCGGTCATGTCGGCTTGCGCCTGGTCGTAGGCGGCCTTCATGTCCTTGGCCTGCTCGATGGCCGCGTTGGTACGGGTGTTGAGGTCTTCCGCCTCGATCTTGCGCGCCAGCTCGTCCACGGAGCGGGCCTGGTCGACCGCAGCGCTGGAGGAGTCCGCGGCCTGCTGGGCGACCGTTGCGTCGTCGGTGGCCTGCTGGGCGGCGCCGGAGGCCGCACTGCCCTCCCGCACGGCCCGATCGGCTTCGTCAGCCGCAGCCCGGGCATGCTGGGCCGCACCCTGGGCAGCGGTTTTGGCATCCCCGGCGGCCTGGGCGGCGCTGTCCGCCAGGCTCTGGGACGCGCCGGCAGCACGGATCGCCTCCTGAGCATGACGGTTCGCACTGTCAGCAGCCTGCTTAGCGGCGGCCGACTGGGTGCTGGCGGTGCCGGCGAGGTTCCCAGCGGTGGCGGCGGCGCTGGAGGCCTGCTGGGCGTTGGCTCCGGCTCCGGCTGCGGCCTTGGCGGCCTGGCCGGCCGCGGTGACGGCCTCGCCTGCCTGCGCGGCGGCCTCGGCCGCGGACTCCGCGCTCTGAGCGGCATCGCGGGCTTCCCGAGCGGCCTGTGTGGCTTCGGCCGCCTGGCCGGCACCGGTGGCCGCGCGGGCCGCCGCCTGACGCGCACGCGCGGCGGCCTTGTTCGCACCCGCAGCTGCCGAGGCCGCTAGCGAGGCGGCCGACGCCGCGCTACGGGCCGTCGTGTTGGCTTCCTGAGCCGCGACCCCGGCCTGCACCGCCGCATCGGCGGCCCCGTCGGCAGCCGACGCCGCACGGCCCGCGGCGTCAGCCGCGCGTGAGGAATCGTCCTTGGCTGCCGCCGTCTCCGCCGCGGCCTTGGTCGCCGCGTCCTTGGCTGCCGCTGCCGCGTCCACCGCACGCTGCGAGGCGTACTGCGCGGCCTGCGTCCGCTGTGCCGCCAGCGCACCGGCGTCCTTGGCCTGCTGCGCCAGGTCGGCGACCTTCGCGGTCTCCTGGTCACGAGAGCGGGCGGTGTACAGCCCGACCTTCAGGAACTCACGGATGTCGTCCATCGAACCGTTCAGCGCAACCAGCGCTGCGGCCTTCACCTCGGGCCCGCCCGCGCTGTACGCCTGCGTCGCCAGGAGCCGGTCGTCGTTGTCCCGCGCGATGTCCTGACCGCTGTCCAGGAAAGCCCGGACATCGTCGATGGTGCCGTTGAGCGCCTTGACGCCGGCGTCCTTCACTCGCCGCCCGCCCGCGCTGACGATCTGTGTGGCCTGGAGCCGCTCGTCGTCCTCGAACGGCTTGCGCCAGCCGTCGGCCAGAAACGCACTCAGATCGTCCGGCGTCCCGGAAATCGCCTTGAGTGCAGCCTCCCGCAGGTGACGCCCACCGGCGCTGTACAGCTGTGTCGCGGTGAGGCGCTCATCGTTCAGCTCCGCGACACGCCCTGTGCTGTCCAGGAAGTCGCGCACATCCTGATCGCTGCCGAGCAGTGCCTTCTCGGCAGCCGCCCGTACTCTCGAACCGCCCGTCAGCCAGAGCTCCACGACCTGGGCCCGGTCGGTATCCGGCAGTGCCCCGGCCGCCGCGGGGTCTGGCTGATCGGCCGCGAACGCGGTATCCGAGCCCACCAGTCCAGCCATCAGTGTCAGTGGCAGCAGCCCCGCGCACAGCACCCGGGCGCCCAGCGCCCACGCGCCCGGCCGCCTCCTGCCGCCGGCCCACCCGTCCCCTCGGCCACGGCCTTGTGGCTTTCCCCGAGCGGGCTTTGCCAGCCGACCGCTCTTCCCGTCACCAGCTATTCCAATACGCACACGCATGAGCCCTTTCCCATGGAACACGAAGGAGAGAAGGGGGCCACTGAGCGGGAGCCGGTCCGAATCATCAGGATCATCGGCAAAAATGACGGAGCATCAGAGGACAGCGGCCATTCCACCGCAGCCAGAAGTCAAGGCAGCACGGCGGTCTCCGGATCGCACTGGGCAGTTCATGGCACGACCGTCGACAGCAGGCCCCATGAGGCCCCCCTATGTCCGAAAACTACCTCATCCAGCGGAAGTGACCCGCCAACAGATGAGCAAATGTGTCGCGGATCACCCCATATTGACTTAATTCCTTCTGCTGATACTTTCTTTACCTTGGCCTTGCCTGGTGCGGATACATTCCCGGGCAATCCCAGTCCATCTCTTGGGAAAGAAGACTTTGATGACACGTCATCAGCGGGCCGTCGTGGCGGTCTGCCTGGCCGGTGCTGCCGCCCTACTCGCCACCACCGCCTCGACGCTGACCGCCGGCGCCGCGGACACCACCGCGACCCCGTCGCCCTCCGCGTCGGCACAGCCCACCCAAGCCGCGACTCCGCCGCCGGCCGTCGAGGACTACAGCTATCCCGGTGCGGACCGACTCCTGCGCGAGCAGGGCTTGGTCCTCAAGCGTGGCGACGGCCACATCGTGTTGGCCGACTGCGCCTCCACCCCAGAGCCGGACCTCAAGGTCGTTACCGGCACCAGTACCAGCGGTTCGTTCTGCTTCCGCGTCACTGGCACCACCGGCTACCTGGCGCTGGAAATCAAGGACGTCTTCGCTCTGCAGACTCGCAGTCACCCCATCCGCGCCACCCTCACCCCCACCGGCCAGAGCCAGACCCAGGTCGTCGACGTGGCCAAGAACCAGTACGCCCCCGTCGGTGAAGGCGCCAACCCCAACAACGCTCCCACCGTCCTGGTCGAGCTGCGCGCCACCGGCTGACCCGCACACGGCGCCACCCAGCAGCCATCCCTGGCCATACCTCTGGGGAAGGTCGGCCGGATCCGTTCCACCCTCCTGTCCGAAGCAACACCGAAGGACCGCAATGAAAGGCCAGTTCCCGCGCGCAGGCCGGATCGCCGCCCTCGCCACTGCCGCCACTGCCCTGACCGGCACCACTCTGACCGGCACCTCCGCCCTCGCCGTTTCGGGCGAGACCGCCCCCCAGAACAGCTACACCTTCACCGCCAAGCTCACCGTCGGGGACCAGGAGCAGAACCGGCGCAGCTGTTCGGCCGCGCTGGTGGATCCGTCCTGGGTGCTCACTGCCGCCGGCTGCTTCGCCGACGACCCCGCCCAGGGGACTGCCCTCGCTGGCGGCGCACCCAAGTCGAAGGCCACGGTCACCGTCGGGGCCACGAGCACCAACGCTGGCCAGGTGGCCGACGTGGTGCAGTTGCTGCCGCGTCAGGATCGGGACCTGGTCCTGGCCAAGCTCTCGCACCCGGTATTCGGGATCGCCCCCGTCGCCCTGGCCGCCACGCCGGCGACGGCGGGCGACTCCCCGCAGATCGCCGGCTGGGGCCGCACCAAGGACGAGTGGGTCCCGCAGCAGGCCCATGCCGGCGCGTTCGGTGTGGACAGTGCCGATGCCACCACCCTGGCCATCAGCCCCAAGACCAAGGGCGCGGCCGTCTGCAAGGGCGACACCGGCGGCCCCGTCCTGCGGGAGAAGAACGGGGCCGTGGAGCTGGCCGCCATCGCCAGCCGCTCCTGGCAGGGCGGCTGCCTGGGCGAGTCCGAGACCCGCACCGGTGCCACCGCCAGCCGCGTCGACGACCTCGCCGGCTGGGTGAGCTCCGCGGCCGCCCAGGGCGGTCCGGTGCTGGCCCCGGGTACCAAGCTCGCGTCCGGGCAGAGCGTGGTCGGCCGCGACCTGCAGCTGACCATGCAGGGCGACGGCAATCTCACCATCACCCACCGCGGCATCCCGGGCGGTGTGCTGTGGAGCAGCAACACCGCAGGACACTCCGGCGCTTGGGCCCAGATGCAGACCGACGGCAACTTCGTCGTCTACGCCCCCGACGGCAACCCCGCCGCCGCCACCGGCGCCCTGTGGGGGTCGAACACCTACCCCAACCCCGGTGCCTACCTTCAGCTCCAGGACGACGGCAACCTCGTCCTCTACAAGAAGGACGGCGGCACCGCGGTCGGCGGGGCCCTGTGGAGCGCCGGCACCCAGCAGTTCTCCCCCCTCGTCGCCTCCAACACCCCGATCTGGTCCTTCCGGTGGAGCGAGGCCCGCTCCACCGTGCTGGAGATGCAGGCCGACGGCAACCTCGTCCTGTACCGCAAGAGTGACGGCGCGTCCCTGTGGAACAGCGGCACCGCCGGCAACCCCGGCGCCTGGCTGGCGATGCAGTCCGACGGCAACCTGGTCGTCTACAAGGCCGGCGGCGGAGGCGGCAACGGTGGCCTCTGGGCTTCGGGCACCTGGTGGGCGGCGGGTGCCTACCTGAAGCTCCAGGACGACGGCAACCTCGTCGTCTACAAGAAGGAGGGCGGCGAAGGAATCGGCGGCGCCATCTGGAGCACCAACACCTTCGCCTGACACCTGAAGCGGGAGCCCATCGCTTCACAGACGGACGGGGTGTGAGTCGCCCCTGCCCGGTGCGGGGGTACGACACGCGAGAAGCGTGCCGTACCCCCGCACCGATTCCTGACATCCTCAAAACTCGCCCCCGGCAGCCTGGCCTCCCTCACTCCGCCCCCAGCCCCCGGCCCCCGCCCCACCATCGCGATCGACCGGACACGACGTCATGCCTCCCCGTATCAAGCCGTCCACCGGCCGGCTCCTGCCCGCCATCCTCCTCGTTGCGACCGTGCTTGCCGGCTGCGCGAGCGGCACCGCCCACGCAGCGACCGCACCGGCTCCCGCCGGCTCAAGGCCCGCGCCGTCCACCCCGGTGCCCACCGCGGCGAGCGCATCCGCCACCGCCCCGCCCTCAGCGGGCGTCGTCGTCATCGGGGCCTCGGTCTCAGGCGGCTACCGCGCCTCCCCGGACACGGCCTGGCCCACCGGACTCGCCACCCGCCTGCAGCAGGCCCACGAACCGGTCACCGTCGTCAACGCCAGCATCTCGGCCACCCGGCTGCTCGCCGACAACGGCCCCGGCGTGCCCAACTCCCTGGCCCGCGAGGACAAGGACGCCCTCGACGTACCGGGAGTGCGCACGATCGTCCTCACCGACCTCATCAACGACATCCAGCAGCCCCCCCCCCACCAGTGCAACCCCGACGCAATCACCGCCGGGATCAAGGAATTCACGACCCGCGCCCACGCCCGCCATGTCGAGGTCATCGCCACCACCATCCCGCCCTACGGCGGGTACATCCGCTACGAGGACACCGGCGCACGCACGCGCCAGAGCGTCAACCAGTTCATCCGTCACGACCGCGTTCTCGACGGGTACATCGACTTCGACACCGCCCTCAAGGACCCCGCCGACCCCACTCGCCTGCGCTCCGACTACGACTCCGACGACCACCTCCACCTCAACGACGCCGGACAGCGCGCCATCGCCCAGAGCATCAACCTCAAACTGCTCACCCCCGCACACGGGTACGGCCACGCCCGCCTCTACACCTGGACGGCACTCGCCTCACTCCCGTGCCTCGCCCTCGGCGCGCTGCTCCTCATCCGCCGCCGAAAGCGCCACCGCCACCGCCACTGAACGAGAGTGGACGTCAGCTGATCAGCTCGCGCTTGGAGGCGCGCAGGCTGGTGAGCGTGGTGACGCCCAGGACCAGCACGATGAAGCCGAGCGAGACCGGGATCCCGATCTGCGGCACGTGCGCGCCGCTCTCGTGCAGCGCGTGCAGCACCAGCTTCACGCCGATGAAGCCGAGGATCAGCGAGAGCCCGTAGGACAGGTGCACCAGGCGCTTCAGCAGGCCGCCGATCAGGAAGTACAGCTGGCGCAGGCCCATCAGCGCGAAGGCGTTGGCGGTGAAGACGATGTACGGGTCCTGGGTCAGACCGAAGATCGCCGGGATCGAGTCCAGCGCGAAGAGCACGTCGGTGGTGCCGATGGCCAGCATCACCACGGTCATCGCGGAGATCGCCGGGAACCGCCGCCGGACCGCCGTCAGGACCCGGTTCTCCTGGAACTCGTCGTCCTCGTGGCCGCCTCGGGCCTCCTTGATCAGCTTCCAGGCCGTCCAGATCAGGAAGGCGCCGAAGAAGTAGAAGACCCAGGAGAAGCTCGCGATCAGGGCCGCGCCACCGGCGATGAAGACCGCCCGCAGCACCAGCGCTATCAGCACCCCGACCATCAGCACCCGCTGCTGGTGGATCCTGGGCACCGCGAACTTGGCCATGATCAGCACGAAGACGAAGAGGTTGTCGACGCTCAGCGACTTCTCGGTGACGTAGCCGGCGAAGAACTCACCGGCCGGCTGCCCGCCGCCGTACCACCACAGGAAACCGCCGAAGAGCAGCGCCAGCACCACCCAGACCACGGTCCAGATGCCGGCCTCCTTGATGGAGACCTCGTGCGGCTTGCGGCCGCCGATGAAGAAGTCGGCGGCGATCAGGGCGATCAGCACCCCGATGGTGGTCGCCCACAGGGCGAGGGAAACGTCCATGAAGCTGGTCCTCCGGCATCCATCGTCTGCCGGAGGTCTCTTCCGTCCCGCGGCCCGGCCGGGGGCCGGCTGCGCCGAGGACCGGTGCCCCGGGCCGGCCGATACGCGGCTGCCGTGATGACGGGAACACCGTAGGGGGAATACTCCCCTCCGTTCCAAGAAGAGTAACAGCTATTCCCAAGAGAAGGTAAAGAACGGCCTCGGCGGATGCCCCTACAGGAAGGGCTCGATGGCCGGCAGCAGGTCCTGGAAGGTCCGCGCCTTGGCCGGGGCGCCGATCGCCTGCATCCCCCAGCCGCCGGCCGGGTCGCGGTACACCTTGGCCATAATCTGGCCGGTGTGCGCGCCGCCGCCGCTCAGCTCGTAGCGGGCCAGCTCCCGGCCGCTGGTCTCGTCGATCAGCCGGCAGTGCGCGTGCCGCACCTCGGCGAAGGTCTGGCCGGTGTAGGAGCTGACCGTGAAGACCACCTGGGTGATCTGGGCCGGGATGCGGGCCAGGTCCACCACGATCGATTCGTCGTCCCCGCCGGCGCCCGCGCCGCCCACCAGGTTGTCCCCGGTGTGCCGCACCGAGCCGTCCTTGCTCACCAGCTGCTGGAAGAAGACCACGTCGGCGGGGGTGTGCTCGGCGTACAGCAGGGCCGAGGCGTCCAGGTCGATCTGCCGGCTCCGGCTGCCGAACAGGCCCCGTTTGGGTGTCGCCTGCCACCCCAGGCCCATCCGGACCACGCTCAGCGACTCGCCGCCGACCTTGCGCAGGCTCACCTGCTGACCCTTGGTCAGATTCACCGACACGGTGTTCTCCCCTTCATCTCGGCCCGCGCGCGATTTCGCGCACGGACCAGCGTCGGATCACCCCGCTGCCGTCCCCCGGCTGAGGCCCCCCGGGCTGTTGTCCGCCTGGATACGTCGCCTGCCAACCCTAGGGCCTGGGGGGCGCCCCCACCAGGGGCGCCCCCCGCGCGTCAAGAGGCGCGCCCGTAGGGATTGCGCCGCCGATCTCAGGCGATGCCCGTCTCCTTCAGCCGGCGCAACTCCTTCTTCAGATCCTTGACCTCATCCCGCAACCTGGCAGCCACCTCGAACTGGAGCGAGGCGGCGGCGGCGTGCATCCGCTCGGTCATCTCCTGGATCGTGTCGGCCAGTTCGGTGGCCGGCAGGCTGCCGCCCTTGGCCCGGGCGGAACCCAGCGCGGGGACCGGGGCCTTGGCCTTGGCTCCGTCCCGGTAGCCGGTGCTCAGCAGCTCCTCGGTGTCCACCTCCTCGCGGGCCAGGGTGTCCAGGATGTCGCCGATCTTCTTGCGCAGCGGCTGCGGGTCGATGCCGTGCTTCTCGTTGTAGGCCTGCTGGACGACCCGGCGGCGGTTGGTCTCATCGATCGCCTTCTCCATCGCCGGGGTGATCTTGTCCGCGTACATGTGGACCTGACCGGAGACGTTTCGGGCGGCACGGCCGATGGTCTGGATCAGCGAGGTGCCCGAGCGCAGGAAGCCCTCCTTGTCGGCGTCCAGGATCGCCACCAGCGAGACCTCGGGCAGGTCCAGACCCTCGCGCAGCAGGTTGATGCCGACCAGCACGTCGTACTTGCCGGCCCGCAGCTCGCGCAGCAGCTCGACCCGGCGCAGCGTGTCGATGTCGCTGTGCAGGTAGCGGACCCGGATGTCCAGGCCCACCAGGTAGTCGGTGAGGTCCTCGGACATCTTCTTGGTGAGCGTGGTGACCAACACCCGCTCGTCCCGCTCGACCCGCAGCCGGATCTCGTGCACCAGGTCGTCGATCTGGCCCTCGGTCGGCTTGACGATCACCTCGGGGTCGATCAGGCCGGTGGGCCGGATGATCTGCTCGACCTGGCCGTCGCCGCGGGACAGCTCGTAGGGGCCCGGGGTGGCCGACAGGTAGACGGTCTGGCCGACCCGCCCCAGGAACTCCTCCCACTTCAGCGGGCGGTTGTCGAGCGCCGAGGGCAGCCGGAAGCCGTGCTCCACCAGGGTGCGCTTGCGCGAGGCGTCGCCCTCGTACATCGCGCCGATCTGCGGGACGGTCACGTGCGACTCGTCGATCACCAGGAGGAAGTCCTCCGGGAAGTAGTCCAGCAGCGTGTTGGGCGCGGTGCCCGGCTCGCGGCCGTCGAAGTGCATCGAGTAGTTCTCCACGCCGGAGCAGCTGCCGATCTGGCGGAGCATCTCGATGTCGTAGGTGGTGCGCATCCGCAGCCGCTGGGCCTCCAGCAGCTTGCCCTGCTTCTCCAGCACGGCCAGCCGCTCCGCCAGCTCCTGCTCGATGCCGTTGACCGCGCGCTCCATCCGCTCCGGACCCGCGACGTAGTGGGTGGCGGGGAAGACGTGGATCGACTCGTGCTGGCTGATGATCTCACCGGTGAGCGGGTGCAGCGTGTAGAGCGACTCGATCTCGTCGCCGAACATCTCGATCCGCAGCGCCAGTTCCTCGTAGACCGGGAAGATCTCCACGGTGTCGCCGCGCACCCGGAAGGTGCCGCGGGTGAAGGCCAGGTCGTTGCGGGTGTACTGGATGTCGACGAAGCGGCGCAGCAGGGCGTCCCGGTCGATCTCCTCGCCGACGCTCAGCCGCACCATCCGGTCCACGTACTCCTGCGGGGTACCGAGGCCGTAGATGCAGGAGACCGAGGCGACCACGATCACGTCACGCCGGGTGAGCAGCGAGTTGGTGGCCGAGTGGCGCAGCCGCTCGACCTCCTCGTTGATCGAGGAGTCCTTCTCGATGTAGGTGTCCGTCTGCGGGACGTACGCCTCGGGCTGGTAGTAGTCGTAGTACGAGACGAAGTACTCGACCGCGTTGTTGGGCAGCAACTCGCGGAACTCGTTGGCGAGCTGGGCGGCCAGCGTCTTGTTCGGCGCCATCACCAGCGTGGGCCGCTGAAGCTTCTCGATCATCCACGCGGTGGTGGCCGACTTGCCGGTGCCGGTGGCGCCGAGCAGGACGACGTCCTTCTCGCCCGCGCGGACGCGGCGCTCCAGCTCGGCGATGGCCGCCGGCTGGTCGCCGTTGGGCTGGTAGGGGCTGACGACCTCGAAGGGCGCCGTGGTCCGCTCAATGTTCGTGATGGGTCGCACGAGACCACCGTACGACCCGGCACCGACAAAGCAGGGACGGTCCCGACGAGCGGTCGCCTGCCGGGCAGGCCCTACCGCGCGGAATCCCGGGCCAGCGCCACCAGGCGGGAGATCGCCCGCAGGTACTTCTTGCGGTAGCCGCCGGTCAGCATCTCCTCGGAGAAGACCTGGTCGAACGGGATGCCGGAGGCCGTGATCGGCAGCTCCCGGTCGTACATCCGGTCGGCCAGCACCACCAGGCGCAGCGCGGTGGACTGGTCGGTCACCGGGCAGACCCCGCGCAGGAAGACGGCGTGCACATCGTCGAGCAGCGCGCCGTAGCGGCTGGGGTGGACCACCGAGAGGTGCGCGAGCAGGGCGCCGAAGTCGTCCAGCGCGGCGCCCGGGGTGCCGGCGGCACGCTCGGCCACCTGCTCGTCGGTGTACGGCGGCGGGGCGGCCGGCAGCCCGCGGTGGCGGTAGTCCTGCCCGTCGATCCGCACCGGGTGGAAGTGCGCGGAGAGCCCCTGGATCTCGCGCAGGAAGTCGGCGGCCGCGAACCGGCCCTCGCCGAGCTTCTCGGGCAGCGTGTTCGAGGTGGCGGCCAGCTTGACCCCGGCCTCCACCAGGCGCGAGAGCAGGGTGGAGACCAGCACGGTGTCACCCGGGTCGTCCAGCTCGAACTCGTCGATGCAGAGCAGCTTGTGCTCGGAGAGGGTCCGCACCGCCTGCTGGAAGCCGAGCGCGCCCACCAGGTTGGTCAGCTCCACGAAGGTGCCGAAGGCCTTGGGGCCGGGCGCCGCGTGCCAGAGCGAGGCCAGCAGGTGGGTCTTGCCCACGCCGTAGCCGCCGTCCAGGTAGACCCCGGCCGGGCCGGTGGGGGCCGCCGCCTTGCGGAACCAGCCGCGCTTGGGGGCCGTCGTCGCGTTCAGAGCGGTCGCGAACTCCTCCAGCACCCGCACCGCCTCCAGCTGGCTGGGCTGGGTGGTGTCCGGCAGGTAGGAGCCGAAGCTGACGCCGGCGAACCGCGGCGGCGGGACCATCTCCGCCACCAGCCGCTGCGCCGGGACCACCGGGCGGCGCTCGGTCAGCGCGATGGGGGCGCCGGTGACCGTAGCGGTCGCTCCGGTCGCTATGGCATCAGGGTGGGAGGCTGCGGACACGGTAATAAAGCCTACTGGCCGTGGAAGACTGCCTGGCATGCGCCAGCTGATCCGTCCGTCACACTCCCCGGTCGACCAGGCCGACCAGGCCGACCCGGCCGACGCGGCCGACGCGGCCGACGCGGGTCTCGACTCGCTCGCCGCCCTGGCCGAGGTCTACGCCTACCCCGATTCGGTGTGGGCGGGACGGCCCTGGCTGCGCGCCAACATGGTCGGCTCGCTGGACGGGGCGGCTCGGCTGGCCGGCCTCTCCGAGGGCCTGTCCAGCGAGGCCGACAAGCGGATCTTCGGCGTGCTGCGCGCGCTGTGCGACGTGGTGATCGTGGGCGCCGAGACGGTCCGTGCCGAGGGCTACCGCCCGGCCCGGGCCCGGGCCGACTTCGCCGCCGCCCGCGCCGCCGCGGGACAGGCACCGGCCCCGGTCATCGCGGTGGTCAGCCGGAGCCTGGCGCTCGACCTGAGCGCCCCGCTCTTCACCGAGCCGCTGGTGCGCACCGTGGTGATCGCGCCGGTGGACGCGCCGGCCGAGGCCCGCGCCGCCGTCGCCGAGGTGGCCGACCTGATCACGGTGGGCCACGGCGCGGTCGACCTCGTGGCGGCCCGGGCCGCGCTGACCGCCCGCGGCTGGACCCGCCAGCTCACCGAGGGCGGCCCGCGCCTGCTGGGCCAGCTGGCCGCCGCCGGCCTGCTGGACGAGCTCTGCCTCTCGCTGGCACCACTGCTGACGGCGGGCGAGGCGCCACGGATCATGCACGGTGCGGAAATGGCAGACGCGCAGCAGATGCGGCTGGTCTCATTGATCGAGCAGAAAGGTTTCCTCTTCACCCGCTACTGCCGTACCCCCGAGTAACCATCCCTTGAACCGCCGCTGAACCGCCAGGGAACGCACCGGCGTCAGCGGCCCGATTCGGCGATCACTCCCCCGTGGCCCGAGTGCCGCGTGTGCCGCGTGAGGAAAGCTTCCTCCGGGCACTATGGGAGGGGACACCGGACCCCGGGGGCCTGCAACACGGAAGGGACTCTTGTGTTCAAGACCGTACTGATGATCGAAAAGGCACTCTCCGACGCGGACGTGGAGCTGGTCACCACCCTCCACGGCGAGGAGAAGGTCTCTTTCGTCGTCCTGATGCAACCCCGCGGCAAGCAGGACGAGCTGCTGCGCGCCCTTGACGACGTGGCCCTCGGACACCTCGACAAGGTGGCGCACGAGCACGAGGAGGCGAACGGTCCGGCCGTGGCGGCCGAGTCGCTGGAGCACAGCCTGCGGCACCTGCGCCAGGCCGGCGCGGAGGCGGTGGGCCGGGTGGTGGAGACGGACCCGCTGGACAACCTGCGCTCGGTGGTCGAGGAGACCTCGGCGGACGAGGTGCTGGTGCTCACCGCGCCGCACTTCGTCGAGGAGTTCTTCCACCGCGACTGGGCCTCCAAGGCCCGGCACAAGGTCGGCGTCCCGGTGCTCAAGCTCTTCGCCAGCGAGGCCTAGACCGAACCGCCCCCGCGCCCGCGTGGTGCAGAATCGTCCTTGCGGTCCCAGGTGGCCATCTGGGCACTCCCGGGTCGGCCCCGGGCTCCGCGAGGACGATTCGCCTTCCCAGCTACGGAGAACTCCCTTGAACGACGCCGCCCACGACCTGCACGCCCCGCACTTCATCGGAATCGGCGGGGCCGGCATGTCCGGTCTGGCGAAGATCCTCGCGGTCCGCGGCGCCAAGGTCTCCGGCAGTGACGCCAAGGAGTCCGAGACGGTGCTGGCGCTGCGCGAGATGGGCGCGGCCGTGCGGATCGGCCACGCGGCCGAGAACGTGCCGGCCGGGGCCAGCAGCATCGTGGTCTCCAGCGCGATCCGCGCCGACAACCCGGAGCTGGTCGCCGCCCGCGAGCGCGGCATCCCGGTGGTGCACCGCTCGGACGCGCTCGCCGCGCTGATGGGCGGCCGGCGCGCGCTGGCGGTGGCCGGCACGCACGGCAAGACCACCACCACCAGCATGCTGGCCGTCGCGCTCGACACCCTGGGCCTGGACCCCTCCTACGCGATCGGCGGCGACCTGGACGCGCCGGGCAGCAACGCGCACCACGGCACCGGCGAGATCTTCGTGGCCGAGGCGGACGAGAGCGACCGCAGCTTCCACAAGTACGCCCCCGAGGTGGCGATCATCCTCAACGTGGAGCTGGACCACCACGCCAACTACGCGTCGATGGACGAGATCTACGACTCCTTCGAGACCTTCGTGCACCGCGTCCAGCCCGGCGGCACCCTGGTGGTCTCCGCCGACCACCCCGGCGCCCGCGAGCTGACCGCCAAGGTGGCGGGGCGCGAGGGCCTGCGCGTGGTCACCGTCGGCGCCGCCGACGACGCCACCGTCCGGGTGGTCTCGGTGGTCCCGCGCGGCATGACCAGCGAGGTGACCGTCGAGCTGGACGGCGCCCCACTGACCTTCACGGTCTCGGTGCCCGGGCGGCACTACGCGCACAACGCGGTCGCCGCGCTGGCGGCCGGTGTCGCGCTCGGCGTCCCAGCGGAGCAGCTGGCCAAGGCGCTCGGCTCGTACACCGGCGTGCGCCGGCGCCTGCAGCTCAAGGGCGAGGCCCGGGGCGTGCAGGTGATCGACTCCTACGCGCACCACCCCACCGAGATGACCGCCGACCTGGAGGCCATCCGGGAGGCGACCGGCGGCCGGGTGCTGGTGGTCTTCCAGCCGCACCTGTTCAGCCGCACCCAGCAGCTGGCCGAGGAGATGGGCCAGGCGCTGGCGCTGGCCGACGCCTCGGTGGTGCTGGACATCTACCCGGCCCGCGAGGACCCGATCCCGGGCGTGACCAGCGAGCTGATCATCGACGCGGCGCGGCGCGCGGGCGCCGAGGTCACCGCCGAGCACGTGTTCGCTGCCGCCCCCGCGCTGGTGGCCGACCTGGCCCGGCCGGGCGACCTGGTGCTCACCATGGGCGCCGGCGACGTCACCAACCTGGGGCCGGAAATTCTTTCCCGGCTCGCCGCTGTTGCTGTCTGAGCGCGGTTCGCGCCCAGGAGGGCCCAGGAGGCCTAGGAGGAATGGCATGAGCTACGAGATCGAGAAGTCCGAGGCCGAGTGGCGTGCCCAGCTCAGCCCCGCCGAGTACCAGGTACTGCGCGAGGCCGGCACCGAGCGCCCGTTCGTCGGCGAGTACACCGACACCAAGACGGTGGGCGTCTACAGCTGCCGGGCGTGCGGGAGCGAGCTGTTCAGCTCGGAGACCAAGTTCGAGAGCCACTGCGGCTGGCCCTCCTACTACGCGCCGCTGGCCGAGGACCGGGTCGAGTACATCGAGGACTCCACCCTCGGCATGCGCCGGGTCGAGGTCCGCTGCGCGCGCTGCGGCGGCCACCTGGGCCACGTCTTCGACGGCGAGGGCTACCCGACGCCGACCGACCAGCGGTACTGCATCAACAGCATCTCGCTGACCCTGCGTCCGGCCGAGGGCTGACCTGGTGGAACAGTGGTTCGGCAGCGCAGTGCGACCGAACCGGCACTCCAGCACGTCTAGCTGAGCAGAGCCCCGCGCAAGTGCGGGTCCGCATGGCCGGCGTGCGGGTGACCTTAGAGGAACCATCCGAATGAACGACGAGTTCGAAGAACTCCCCGACGACGAGTTCCGCTTCACCCTCAGTACCGAGCTGGCCGCACTCACCCCGCCGCCGCTGGGCGACCTGGTCGCCCAGGCAACCCATCGCGGTCGACGAGCGCGGCGGCGGCGCACCATCGCCGCGGTCGCTGGCTCGGTCACCGCGGTGGCCGGCATCGCCGCGCTGCTGGCCGGGACGATGGCGGGCAGCGGCCCGGGCAGGCCGGTCCAGAACCAGGTGGCCGCGGCCCCGAGTTCACCCCAACCCGACACCTCACCGAGTACCGGCGACACCACGCTGGTACCGGCCGACGGACCCGCACTGCTGGCCGCCGCGCTGAACGCGCTGCCGATCGGCGGTGACAGCAGCGGCTACTACGCCAGTTCCGGGGCCAACGATCTGACGACCAGGTTCAACCTGACCACCAGGCAGGGCTCCGGTCTGGTCCAGGTCAGCCTCAGCTCGGGTTCGCTCAACTGCACGAGCACCGGCAGGACCTGCGGGACCTCCCCCGACGGCGAGCGCTACCAGATCACCAACGGGGGCAACTGCATCGAGTCGGTCCTCGTCAAGGTGCAGCGCCAGGACAACCTCCTGGTGACCGTCCAGCTCGGCACCTGCCTGTCCTGGGACCCGCAGCAGGGAACCAATCCGCCCGGCATCCAGGTCCTGACCGAGGAGCAGGCCATCGCCATGGCCCAGGCACCCGGGCTCAGCACCAAAATGCCGGCCGGCTTCGTCCAGGCGGCCGACGCCAAGTATCCGAACCTGCCCGTCGTCGCCTGATCTTCCGTCAGTCGCCGCGACCCCGCCAGCCAGGCGGGGCCGCGGCTTCCTCGCTCCCGACCCCGCCCTCTTCCTGACCAGGAGCCCGACGGTGCGCAACGAAGCCGACTTCACCTCCTTCGCCGAGGCGAACGCGATCCGCCTGCGACAGATCGCCTACCTGATGTGCCGGGACTGGCACCTGGCCCAGGACCTGACGCAGACCACCCTGACCAAGATGTACCTCGCCTGGAACCGGCTGGCCCGCCAGAGCCACGACCCCTTCGGGTACGCGCGCAAGGTGCTGCTCAACACGCTGCTCGACCACAAGCGGCTGCGCAGCAGCTCCGAGCTGACGGTCGACCAGCTGCCGGACCGCGCCGAACAGGGCGGCGATCCGACGGCCGAGCGGCTGACCCTGCTCGACGCCCTGGAACAGCTCCCCCGCCGGGACCGCGCGATCGTCCTGCTGCGTTACTGGGAGGACCAGAGCGTGGAGTCGACCGCCGAGATCCTCGGCCTGAGCACCTCGGTGGTGAAGTCGCAGAGCATGCGCGCGCTCGCCGTGCTCCGTCGGCACCTCGGCGACCGGACCCTGCTGGGCGGGGCGGACGGCGACACCTCGGCCACCGACCCAAGACTCGGCGCCCCGACGGGCAGCCGCACACGCTCCTGAGGCGATCGCTCCGGTCACGATTGGATATCGTGACCCGGGTCTGTTCCCAGCCGGCGCCCAGGGGGTCTAGAACAAGGCCCATGTGGTTGCTCTTCCTGGTCCCGTCCTGCGTCGTCGCGGTGCTCGCCTGTCTGCGCCTGATCCGCGCTGCCGCGGCCGCCGACACCCTGGCGGAGCTACCGGACGAAGAGGTGGACCGGACGGCGATCGGGCTGTACGAGACGGCCTACCTGGCCGGCGGTCCGAACCGGGTGGTGGACCTCGCCCTGGTGCTGATGAGCGGACGCGGCCGGCTGCACCTGGCACACACCGGCTGGACCACGGTGGTCGACCCGCAGGGCCGAAACCGCCTGGAGCGGGCCCTGATCGAGGAGATCGGCCCCGAGGGGCAGTGCCGCACCACCGAGCTGCGCGAGGCGCTGACCGAGCATCCGACGGTGGCCGAGATAGGGTCACGGCTCTCGCTGGCCGGACTGGCCACGCCGGTGGCGATCCGGGAGAGCACCCAGCTGGCGGTGCGCCAGGTCCGTCAGGCGCTGCTGCTCTCGCTGGTGCTGCTGCTGGCGGCGCTGACCCTGACCGGACCGGGCGGGCAGGACACCGGCGCCACCCTGGCCTGGTTCTCGCTGCCGCTGATCCTCACCACCGGGACCCTGCTGATGGCCCGGGTCGACGTGCACCCCTACACCCGCTGGGCGGCGCCGGCCGGTGCCGAGGTGCTGGCACAGCTGCGCCGCCCACGCCGTTCGGGCGGCGAGGGCGACGCGGAGCGCCGGCTGCTGACCGCCGTGGCGATCGACGGCGCGGACGCGGTGCCGGACGCCCGGCTGCGGGCGGCGCTGCGCGGCTGAGCCCTGGTCGGGGCACGCTCGGCAGATCACCGCCCGCCGGCGCGGGCGACGGGTCGGCTCAGGCCAGGCCGTTCAGCAGCTCGCTGATCGGCTTGCGGCGCCCGGTGAAGAACGGCACCTCCTCGCGCACGTGCAGCCGCGCGCGGGACGGGCGCAGGTCGCGCATCAGGTCCACGATCCGGTGCAGCTCGTCCGCCTCGAAGGCGAGCAGCCACTCGTAGTCGCCCAGCGCGAACGAGGCGACCGTGTTGGCCCGCACGTCGGGGTAGCCACGGGCCATCTGGCCGTGCTCGGCCAGCATCGCCCGGCGCTCCTCGTCGGGGAGCAGGTACCACTCGTAGGAGCGGACGAACGGGTAGACGCAGACGTACTCGCGCGCGTGCTCGTCGGCCAGGAAGGCCGGGATGTGCGACTTGTTGAACTCCGCGGGGCGGTGCAGCGCCATGTTCGACCAGACCGGTGCCAGCAGGCGGCCCAGGCCGGTGCGGCGGAAGCGGTTGTACGCCTCCTGCAGGTCGTCGGAGGAGGCGGCGTGCCACCAGATCATCAGATCGGCGTCGGCCCGCAGACCCGAGACGTCGTAACTGCCGCGCACGGTGACGTCCTTGGCGTCGAGCTGCTCGAACAGCTCCTCGACCTCGGTGGCCAGCGCGGCGCGGTCCTCGGGGAGCGCGTCCTTGAGGCGGAACACCGACCACATGGTGTAGCGGATGACCTGGTTGAGGTCCCGGGCCTTCTTCTTCTGGGGCGTCTGCTCTGCGGTATCGGTCATGCCCTCATTGTCCCTTCCATACCTGGACCTCCTGATTGCGGGGTCATCAGCTCGTCGGCGGCCCGGCGGGCGCTCGCCACACAGGCCGGGATGCCCACCCCGTCGTAGGCCGCACCGGCCAGCGCCAGTGCGCCCAGCCGGCGGGCGGCTTCCCGGATCCGGGCGACCCGGTCCAGGTGACCCACCGGGTACTGCGGCAGCCCGGCGCGCCAGCGGGTCACGGCGCTCGCGTACGGGCTGGCGGTCAGGCCCACGGCCGCGCGCAGGTCGGTGAGCGAACGCGTCACGAGCTCGGCGTCATCGAGGTCCAGCGCGGCCTCGTCACGGTGGCGGCCCAGCGAGGTGCGCAGCACGAAGGCCTCCGGCGCCGAGCGCTCCAGCCAGCCCCACTTCTGGCTGGAGAACGTGGCGGCCTTGATCGAACGGCCGTCCACCGGGGGGACCAGGAAGCCGCTGCCGGGCGGCGGGCTCGGCAGTTCGGCGCGCCGGAAGGCGAGGGTGACCAGCGCCATCCCGGCGTACTCGACATCGGCCAGCTCGGCGGCGGCGGCCGGGGCGTCGGCGGCCAGCAGCGCGGCCGCCGCCGGGGCGGGGACGGCCAGCAGCACCGCGTCGGCCTCGATGACGCCTTCGGCGGTGACCACCTGCCAGCCGGTGGCGGTGCGCCGCAGCGCGCTGACGGGCGTGCGCAGCCGCAGCTCGACGCCGGCCCGCTCGCAGGCGGCGGCCACCGCGGTCGGCAGCGTGCCGATCCCGCCGCGCAGGCCCTGGAAGACCGGGCCGCCGGCCTGCGGGCGGTCCAGCAGCGCGTGCACGCCCGCCACCAGCGAGCCGCCGCCCTGGGCGATGGCGAGCAGTTGGGGCACCGCGGCGCGCAGCGAGATCTCCTCGGCCCGGCCCGCGTAGACGCCGCCGAGCAGCGGCTCCACCAGTCGGTCCACCACTTCCTGGCCGACCTGCTCGGCCACGTACGCACCGATCGCTGTGTCCCCGCCGCGGTCGGCCACTGCCCACGGCTCGGCCGGGCGTTCGGCCCCGGCCCGGGCCAGGCCCTCGGGGGTGAGCACGCCGGAGGCGGCCAGCGCGGCCAGATCACCGGGGACACCCATCAACTGGCCACCGGGCAGCGGGTGCAGCGCGCCGCGGGTCCAGACGGCAGCCTTGGCGGTACTGGGCGGTTCCAGGAAGTCGGCCAGGCCGACCTCCCGCGCGAGTTCGACGGACTCGGGGCGGCGGGCCAGCATCGACTCGGCGCCGAGGTCCACCTGGATCCCGCCGACCTCACCGGTGAGCAGCTTGCCGCCGACCCGCTCGCCGGCCTCCAGCAGCGTGACCGCCGCCCGGGCCGGTCCACCGGCCGCGCCGCCGAGGTGGGCGGCCGCGGCCAGGCCCGCGATGCCGCCGCCGATCACAACGACCTTCGGTAGTACTTCTGCCATGTCCCGCAGTCTCGCAGAGGGCGGGCGGCCGGCCACCGGCCGCCCCGCCGCGGGTCAGCGCGCGCTGGCCTCGTGCACGAAGGCGACCAGCCGGGTCAGCGCGTCCGGGTCCATGCTCGGCAGCACCCCGTGGCCGAGGTTGAAGATGTGGCCGCTGGTGCCGAGCGCGTTGGCCGCGTGCAGCACCTCGCGGGCCTTGGTCTCCACCACCTTGGTCGGGGCGAAGAGCACCGCCGGGTCGAGGTTGCCCTGCAGCGCCTTGCCCGGGCCCACCCGCAGCGAGGCCACGTTCAGCGGGACCCGCCAGTCGACCCCGACCACGTCGGCGCCGGCCTCGCCCATCAGGCCGAGCAGCTCGCCGGTGCCGACCCCGAAGTGGATCCGCGGCACGCCGAGGTCGGCGACCGCGTCGAAGACCTTGGTGCTGGCCGGCATGACGGAGCGCCGGTAGTCGTCGGGGGCGAGCGAGCCGACCCAGGAGTCGAAGAGCTGCACGGCCGAGACGCCCGCCTCGATCTGCACCTTGAGGAAGCCGGCGGTGATCACGGCGAGCCGGTCCACCAGCTCGGCCCACAGCTCGGGGGCGCCGTACATCATGGCCTTGGTGCGCTCGTGGTTCTTCGAGGGACCGCCCTCGACCAGGTAGCTGGCCAGCGTGTACGGCGCGCCGGCGAAGCCGATCAGCGGGGTGGCGCCCAGCTCGGCGACGAGCAGGCCGACCGCCTCGGTGATGTAGGGGACGTCGTCCGGCTCCAGCGGGCGCAGCCGCTGCAGGTCGGCGGCGGTGCGGATCGGGTCGGCGATGACCGGGCCGACCCCGGGCTTGATGTCCACGTCGATGCCGATCGCCTTGAGCGGCACCACGATGTCGCTGAAGAAGATCGCCGCGTCCACCTTGTGCCGGCGCACCGGCTGCAGGGTGATCTCCTTGACCAGCTCGGGCCGCATGCAGGAGTCGAGCATCGCGATGCCCTCGCGGACCTTCAGGTACTCGGGCAGCGAACGGCCCGCCTGCCGCATGAACCAGACCGGAGTGTGCTCCACCGGCTCGTGCCGGCAGGCTCGCAGGAAGACGGAGTCGTGGGCCGGGCCGTGCTCGGCGGACGGGGCTGCGGGGGTCGGCACGGCAGGCTGGGCTGCGGTCTTCTCAGTCACGCCGACATACTCCCACGCGTGTCGGTGATCACCGCCGCGGCCCACTGGTGCGATCCTCCAAGGGCTCCGGCCCGGCCTGGCACGGGCGCCGGCGCCGGGGTCTGCGTGCCGCTCCGCCGGGAACTGTCGGACAGGGCCTAGTCTTCAGCTCATGGCAGCGGTCGGCGGGAACCCCGCACAGCAGGGCGGAACGAGCAAGGAGTCGGCGCCCATCGGGTTCCGCAGCGCCGTCGAGGCGCTGACGGCGGTTCGGCTGCGCCCCGAGGTGCGTCTGTCCGCGACCCCGGCGCCGCGTCGGCTGGCCCCGTTCAGCTGGGCGGTCACGGCCGAGGTGGAGCTGGAGGGCGAGGAGCTGGCCGACGGCCGGTTCGTCCTGCTGCACGACCCGGCCGGGCAGGAGGCCTGGCAGGGCGAGTTCCGGGTGGTCACCATGACCAGGGCCGAGCTGGAGCCGGAGATCGCCGGCGACCCGATGGTCGGCGAGGTGGGCTGGGCCTGGCTGATGGACGCGCTGCAGACGCACGGTGCGGGCTTCACCGCCCCCGGCGGCACGGTGACCAGATGCGCTTCGCAGTACTTCGGCGCGCTGGCCGAGCGCCCGGCCTCCACCGAGATCGAGCTGCGCGCCTCCTGGACGCCCACCGGCGGCCGGTTCGAACGGCATCTGACGGCCTGGGCCGACCTGCTCTGCGTCTGCGCGGGGCTGCCGCCGAGTGCGCCCGCGCCCCTGTCGACGTCCGACGCGCCGTCACTCGGCGGAGTGGTCCCGATGCCGGCCCGGCGGCGGCCCCGCTCACACTGAAGACTGACGGGGCCTCGGCGCCCCGCCACCGACCCGCCGACCCCCACGGCGGGCCATTGGCCTGCTCAGAGCCTCGCGAGCGGATTCACGCCACCTCAGGGACCGTCAACTGACCACGGGCGACTGACCGTTTTCGCTGTTTTTCGATCGATTTCCACCGTCCTGATGGCATGTCGGGCCATTCGCCCGAGCGATTTGTCCGTATTGTGACTCACTAGATCGTGATCATTCGCTAAAGCCGGGCACGGATGATGCCGAAGCAGTCTGTGACCCTTTCCACACGCGGAACACTCCGACTCCTTCGCCCATCGGGGTTCCGTCCGCCACTCCCCTCAGGAGGCACGGTGTCGGTCCTGCTAGAGCACCCCGCTAACGTGGTCGCCTACCGCCCGACCAAGCCCACGGCGATGGTGGTGATCGCCGACCCCCGGGTCCGCAACACCGTCACCCGCCATCTGTGGGCGCTCGGTGTGCGTGACGTCATCGAGGTGTCCTCGATCGCCGAGGCCCGCCCCCGGGTCTCCACCCCCCGCGACATCTGCGTGGCCGATGTCCACCTGCCGGACGGCTCCGGGCTGACCATCCTGGCCGAGACCCGCGCCGCGGGCTGGCCCAACGGCCTGGCCCTGTCGGCCGCCGACGACATCGGCGCGGTGCGCAGCGCGCTGGCCGGCGGCGTCAAGGGCTACGTGGTCACCGGGACCAGGACCAATGTCGCGATGCCGGGCCGCCCCGGCCTGCCGCTGGGCGCGGCGGGTCTGGCCGGCCGGATGCGCCGCCCGGGCATGCCCGGCACCCCCGGCCACCTGGGCGCCCCCGGGGCCGGCGGAGCCCCCGGCGCCCCCGGTACCCAGCCGGCCGCCTACCGCGAGCTGTCCGGGCGCGAGGTCGAGGTGCTGCGGCTGGTGGCCGAGGGCCAGTCGAACAAGGCGATCGGCGTGGCCATGGGCCTGTCCGCGCTCACCGTGAAGAGCCACCTGGCCCGGATCGCCCGGAAGCTGGGCACCGGCGACCGGGCCGGCATGGTCGCCGTCGCGTTGCGGACCGGCATCATCCACTGAGTGACCGCGTGGTGGCCCGGAGGAACGTTTCATCCGGGCCGCCACTGCCATTGGGCCAGGTCCCACCCCCGCCGACCAGGGTCCCGCCGGCGGGGGTCGTCGTACCCTTGGTGGGTGACCGACGCCGCAGAAGCCATCGCCCTAGAGACCACCCCGGTGCCGCTGCTCGAACCGCGGGAGGGCCTGCCACCAGTGGTGGCGGACGAGACGGCGCTGGCCGCGGTGGTCGAGGCCTTCGCGGCGGGCACCGGCCCCGTCGCCGTCGACGCCGAGCGGGCCTCCGGCTACCGGTACGGCCAGCGCGCCTACCTGATCCAGCTGCGCCGCTCCGGCGCCGGCACCGCCCTGATCGACCCGATCGCCTGCCCCGATCTGAGCGCCCTGGGCGCGGCCCTGGCGGACGCCGAGTGGGTGGTCCACGCCGCCACCCAGGACCTGCCCTGCCTGGCCGAGGTCGGCATGCGCCCGGCCCGGCTCTTCGACACCGAACTCGCGGGCCGGATCGCCGGTTTCGCCCGGGTGGGCCTGGGCCCGATGACCGAGAACGTGCTCGGCTACACGCTGGCCAAGGAGCACTCGGCGGTGGACTGGTCCACCCGGCCGCTGCCCGAGCCCTGGCTGCGCTACGCGGCACTGGACGTCGAGGTGCTGGTCGAGCTGCGCGACGCGCTGGAGCAGGAGCTCGCGGGCCAGGACAAGCTCGACTGGGCCCTGGAGGAGTTCGCCGCGATCGCCGCGGCCCCCCGTCCGGCCCCCCGGGTCGACCCCTGGCGGCGGACCTCCGGACTGCACAAGGTGCGCCGGCGCCGCCAGCTGGCGGCGGTGCGGGAGCTGTGGCAGGCCCGGGACAAGCAGGCCCAGGAGCGCGACGTCTCGCCGGGCCGGGTGCTCTCGGACGCCGCGATCGTGGCGGCCGCGCTCGCCATGCCGACCAGCGTGCCGGTGCTGCAGAGCGTTCAGGGCTTCGGGCCCCGGGTGCACCGCCGCCAGCTGGAGCTGTGGCTGGCCGCGCTCGACCGGGCCCGGGCGATCCCCGAGGCGCAGCTGCCGCCCGCCGCCGCGCCGCACGAGGGCCCGCCGCCGCCGCGCGCCTGGGCCGAGAAGGACCCGGTGGCCGCCGCCCGGCTCGCCGGGGCCAAGGCCGCGGTCGGCGAGCTGGCCGAGCAGCGCAACCTGCCCGCCGAGAACCTGATCACCCCCGACCTGGTCCGCCGGGTCTCCTGGGAGCCGCCCGCCGAGGCCACCGCCCCGGCCGTGGCCCAGGCGCTCAGCGCGCTCGGCGCCCGGCGCTGGCAGGTCGAGCTGGTCGCCCCGGTGGTGGCCGAGGCCTTCCGGGCGGCGGCGAGCGCGGCCACCCCGTAGGCAGCTGCCCGGAGCCGGCCGCGGACGGGGCGCGGGAGACATCCACCCACGTGGCGCGGGACACACCCGCCCCGCCGGACCCGGCCCTGGGCAAGTTGGTTACCGACCAGTAGCATGGCGGTGAAGCAGCGTCGCCTCGTGAGAGTGCACGTCTGCGCACCATGCCATGTCCCCTGGGAGGAGAGCCCCCGTGCCTCGTACCGCGAGGGACGTCGTCTTTGTCGACGGCGTCCGCACCCCGTTCGGCAAGGCCGGCCCGAAGGGCATCTACCACGAGACCCGTGCCGACGACATGGTCGTCAAGTGCATCCGGGAGCTCGTGCGCCGCAACCCGAACCTGCCCGTCGAGCGCATCGACGAGGTGGCCGTGGCCGCCACCACGCAGATCGGCGACCAGGGGCTGACCATCGGCCGCACCGCCGCCCTCCTCGCCGGCCTGCCGAAGTCGGTCCCCGGCTACGCCATCGACCGGATGTGTGCCGGCGCGCTGACCGCCGTCACCACCACCGCCGGCGGCATCGCCTTCGGCGCCTACGACATCGTGGTGGCCGGCGGTGTCGAGCACATGGGCCGCCACCCGATGGGCGAGGGCGTGGACCCGAACCCGCGCTTCGTCTCCGAGAAGCTGGTCGACGAGTCCGCCCTGTTCATGGGCATGACCGCCGAGAACCTGCACGACCGCTTCCCGCACCTGACCAAGGAGCGCTGCGACGCCTACGCCGTGCGCTCCCAGGAGAAGGCGGCCAAGGCCTACGCCAACGGCGACATCCAGCCCGACCTGGTGCCGATCACGGTCCGCAACACCAACCCCGAGGTCGGCGAGACCGGCTGGGGCCTGGCCACCGTGGACGAGCCGCTGCGCCCGGGCACCACGATGGAGTCGCTGGCCAACCTCAAGACCCCCTTCCGCCCGCACGGCAACATCACCGCGGGCAACTCGGCCGGTCTCAACGACGGCGCCACCGCCTCGCTGCTGGCCGCCGAGGACGTGGCCGAGGAGCTCGGCCTGCCGATCAAGATGCGCCTGGTCTCCTTCGCCTTCGCCGGCGTCGAGCCCGAGGTGATGGGCATCGGCCCGGTGCCGGCCACCGAGAAGGCGCTGGCCAAGGCCGGTCTGACGATCGATGACATCGGCGCGTTCGAGGTCAACGAGGCGTTCGCCGTCCAGGTCCTCTCCTTCCTGGACCACTACGGCATCGCGGACGACGACGAGCGCGTCAACCCGTACGGCGGTGCGATCGCCTTCGGTCACCCGCTGGCCTCCTCCGGCGTTCGCCTGATGAACCAGCTGGCCCGCCGCTTCGAGCAGCGCCCGGACGTCCGCTACGGCCTGACCACGATGTGCATCGGGTTCGGCATGGGCGGGACCATCATCTGGGAGAACCCGCACTTCGAGGGTGGTAAGTGATCATGAGCAACACCACTGAGCTCCTCAAGCGCGGCGCCGAGCTGTTCCCGGGCGAGGTCGTCACCACCGCGCACGTCCGCCACCTGGACCTGCCGCTGCAGGCCGGCAAGCTGGCGCTGATCACCCTGGACAACGGCTTCGACCACACCAAGCCGACCACCTTCGGCCCGGGCTCGCTGCTCAAGCTCGAAGAGGCGCTGGACCAGGTCGAGGCGGAGGCCGCGGCGGGCAAGGTGGTCGCGGTCGCGATCACCGGCAAGCCGTTCATCTTCGCGGTGGGCGCCGACCTCAAGGGCGTCGAGCTCCTCAAGGAGCACGGCGACGCGCTGGCCATCGGCAAGGGCGGCCACGAGGTCTTCAAGCGGATCGCCGCGCTGCCGGTGCCGACCTTCACCTTCTACAACGGCGCCGCGATGGGCGGCGGTGTGGAGATCGGTCTGCACTGCAGCTACCGCACCGTCAGCTCCGGCCTGCCGGCCTTCTCGCTGCCCGAGGTCTTCCTCGGCCTGGTCCCCGGCTGGGGCGGCTGCACCATCCTGCCGAACCTGGTCGGCCCGGCCAACGCGGTCAAGGTCATCATCGAGAACTCGATGAGCCAGAACAAGCAGCTCAAGGGCAAGGAGGTGTTCGAGCTCGGCATCGCGGACGCGATCTTCGAGCCGGCCGACTTCCTGGAGCAGTCGATCCTGTGGGCCGCCAAGGTCCTCAAGGGCGAGGTCACGGTCGAGCGCCCCGAGATCGACCGCGGCGACAACTGGGACCAGTGCATCGCCTGGGGTCGCGCGGTCGCCGACGCCAAGGTGCACGGCGCCGCTCCGGCCGCCTACCGGGCGCTGGACATCATGGCCGCCGCCAAGAACGCCAGCCTTGGGGATGCAGCCAGTCTGCAGCAGGGCTTCGACGCCGAGGACGCCGCGCTGGCCGACCTGATCATGGGCGGCGAGCTGCGGGCCGGCATCTACTCCTTCAACCTGGTGCAGCGCCGGGCCAAGAAGCCCTTCGGCGCGCCGGACAAGTCGCTGGCCCGCCCGGTCAGCAAGGTCGGCGTGGTCGGCGCCGGTCTGATGGCCTCGCAGCTGGCGCTGCTCTTCGCGCGCCGCCTGGAGGTGCCGGTGGTCCTCACCGACATCGACCAGGCGCGGATCGACAAGGGCGTCGGCTACGTGCACGCCGAGGTCGACAAGCTGCTCGCCAAGGGCCGGATCGGCAACGACAAGGCCAACAAGCTCAAGGGCCTGGTCAGCGGCCACCTGGACAAGGCGGCGGCGTTCGGCGACGCGGACTTCGTGATCGAGGCCGTCTTCGAGGAGATGGGCGTCAAGCAGAACGTCCTGGCCGAGCTGGAGGCGGTGGTCTCGCCGACCACCATCCTGGCGACCAACACCTCCTCGCTGTCGGTCACCGAGATGGCCTCCAAGCTCCAGCACCCGGAGCGCGTGGTCGGCTTCCACTTCTTCAACCCGGTCGCGATCCTGCCGCTGCTGGAGATCGTCCGGGCCGAGAAGACCGACGACGCCTCGCTGGCCACCGCCTTCGGGGTGGCCAAGAAGCTGAAGAAGACGGCCGTGCTCACCAAGGACGCCCCGGCGTTCGTGGTGAACCGGATCCTGACCCGCTTCATGGGCGAGATCCAGAACATCATCGACGAGGGCACCTCGTTCGAGACCGTCGAGAAGGCCGTGCAGCCGCTCGGCCTGCCGATGTCCCCGATCGCGCTGCTCGAGCTGGTCGGCCCGGCCATCGCGCTGCACGTCTCGGAGACGCTGCACGGCGCCTTCCCGGAGCGGTTCACCGTCTCCGAGAACCTCGCCGAGGTGGTCAAGGCCGGCAAGCGCGGCTTCTACATCTGGCAGGACGGCCAGCAGGTCCTCGACCCCGAGGTGCTGGCGCTGCTCACCTTCGGCGACAGCGCGCTGTCCGAGGAGCAGGTCCGCGAGCGGGCGCTGAACGCGGTCGCGCAGGAGATCGGCCTGATGCTGGACGAGGGCGTGGTCGGCGAGGCGCAGGACATCGACCTGTGCATGATCACCGGTGCCGGCTGGCCCTTCCACCTGGGCGGGATCACCCCGTACCTGGACCGCGAGGGCGTCTCCGAGCGGGTGAACGGGAAGAAGTTCCTGGCCCCCGGCCTGGCCAGCGTCCCGGCCTGATCCACGGCTGAGCCCACGAGGGCGGCCCGCTCCCCACCGGGAGCGGGCCGCCCTTCGGCATGTCCGGGGCCCTTCGGCGGGTTCGGACCCTGCGGCGGGTTCGGGGTCAACAGCCCGCTGCGGTATACACCAAATCAGGACAAAGCGCATAATACCGTTAGGCCAAGAGGATCAGACTTGCAGATCTGAAGGAGGCGAGTCGTATGGCCGACGTCTCACATCGAACCGGTGACATCTCCACCCACCCGGACATCTCGGAGATGCGGACCCGGTACGCGCGCATGATGGACGGACCCCAGGGGGTCGCCGTGGACGGGCTGGTCGTGCTGACCGGCCTCTACCTGGCCATCTCGCCCTACGTGGTGCACTTCAGTGCGGCCAGCCACGAGTTGGTGATCTGCAACCTGATCCTCGGGATCGGGATCGCCGCCCTCGGCCTGGGTCTGACCATCGCTCCGGCCCGGATGTTCGGGCTGACCTGGGCCATGGCTGCCACCGGCGTGTTCCTGATCATCTCCCCCTGGGTGGTGACCGTGGGACACACCGCGACCCGGGGCATGATCTGGAACCAGGTGATCGTGGGCGGACTGACCTGTCTGCTGGCCTTCACCGCGGCAGGGATGGTGCTGGGCGCGAGCCGACGCCGGATCTGACGCCTTGCCCGACGGTCTACCGGCTCACTTCTTGAGCCGGTAGACCACTGTGTCACCGTAGGCGCCGACCACCTCGTAGTGGTCGTCCAGCAGGTTCTCGATCTTGGGCACCAGCAGCGGCTGGTACGGCGCGCGTCCGGAGTCGTCCACCACGATCTCCGGCAGGCCGTTGGTGGCCAGTTCCTTGTCGAAGGTCTGCCAGGCGTCCGGCACGCTGTACTGCTCGCCGACGTCCTGGGTGCCCTTGCCGCCGCTGAAGTTGGTCAGGAAGCCGGCCGTCAGGTAGCGGGTGGCGGGCTTGCGGTCGGAGAGCCAGTAGAGCTCGGGGTGCATGCCCCAGACCAGCACGGTGTCCTGCGCCGTGCTGCGCTCGGCGACCGCGGTGGCCACCTGGGTGGTCTGGTTGAGCTGCTCGCCGGGCCAGGCCATGGCGAGCACCCAGAAGGCGCTGGCGGCCACCGTGCTGTAGACCAGCACCGGCTTCCAGCGCACCGCCGAGACCGAGACCGCGCCGACCCCGAGCAGCACCAGCGGCGGCATCAGCTGCAGGTAGTAGTGGCCGAAGAAGTGGAAGCCGGTGGCCACCGCGACCACCGAGGAGATCAGCCACACCCACAGGTCGCTGGCCGCGCCGTGCGCCTCGCCGCGGGTCGGCAGCGAGCTGCCGGTGCGCAGCCGCACCCAGAGCCGGTGGCCGAGCGGGAAGAGGAAGCCGAGGCCGGCCGCCAGCAGGATCGCCGAGTTGCCCAGCGCCCGGCCGATCATCTGCAGCCAGTCCCCGCCCAGCGAGGCGTAGTCGCCGCTGCCGGTCACCACCCAGAACAGGAAGCCCTTGGGCTTGGTGAGGATCGCCGCGACCACGGCTATCGGCAGCGCGAAGCCGAAGCCCACCTTGAGCAGCGCGCTGCGCCACCGCACGCCGCGCAGCCGGGCGTCCTGGAAGAGCATCCAGAGCACCGGCAGCAGCACCGCGCCGCCGGTCTGTTTGGTCAGCGAGCAGACCGCCACCGCGATCCCGGCGGCCAGCCAGCGGCGCCGCTCGGCGTAGCGGAAGGCGGCCACCATCGCGGGCAGCATGAAGACCTCGAAGGTCGCCGCCTGGGTGTCCTCCGGGGAGAGCCCGATCGAGAGCAGCAGATAGAGCACGCCGGCCGCGCCACCCGCCCGGTTGCCCCAGCGGCCGCGCGCGATGGAGACCAGCAGCACGGCGGTGACCACGTGCGCCACGATCGCCAGGGTGCGCAGCGGCCAGAGCGAGAGCGAGCCGAACACCGAGAAGCAGGCCTCGTAGAGCCAGGGCAGCAGCGGCGGCTTGCGGTCCACCACGGTGTCGTAGAGCACCCCGCCGCTGGCCAGCATCCGGGCCTGGGTGGCCAGGTACCCCTCGTCCGGGCTCCACACCGGGCGCATGAACGAGGGGATGTGGGTCAGTGCGGCCACCACGGCCAGCACCGGGACCAGCCGGGTCCAGTACCCCGAGCGAAGCCGGGCAACGAGCATGGCAAAGCGCTTGGGGGTCGAGGTCGAGGTCGGCACGAGGGACAACCTACCGGGCGGGACCGGCGGAAGCGGTGCCGGTCCCGGATTCAGATATGAATGTCATATTGTCCTGAACGTCAGAGAGTCACACGTGGTTGCACTCTGCCTCGTCGTACTCCCCGGCCGTTCAGGCCTGGACGACCGCTCCGCTGTCCAGCCGGGAGACCAGCGCGGTCACCTGGCGGGCGATGTCCGGCGCGGTCAGGCCGATCTCGGCCATGATCTCGTCGCGCTTGGCGTGGTCCAGGAACTCCTGCGGGATCCCGAAGTCGCGCAGCGGCAGGTCGACCTCCGCATCGCGCAGCGCCTGGGCGATCGCCGAGCCGACGCCGCCGGCCCGTCCGTTGTCCTCGACCGTGACCACCACGCGGTGCTCCGCGGCCAGACCCGGCAGTGCGGCGTCCACCGGCTTGACCCAGCGCGGGTCGACCACGGTGGCGCTGATCCCCTGGGCGTCCAGCAGCGCGGCCGTCTCCAGGCAGATCGGGGCCAGCGCGCCGACCGAGACGATCAGCACGTCCGCCCGGCGCTCGCCCGCGGCGGCCTGAGCCGGGTCCAGCGGCTCGGCGCTGCCGTGCAGCACGTCCATGCCGCCGATCCGGCCGAGCGCGGCGACCGCCGGGCCGACCGAGCCCTTGGAGTAGCGCAGCACCGTCGGCGCGTCCTTGACCTCCAGCGCCTCACGCAGCTGAGCCTTGACCTGCTCGGCGTCGCGCGGGGCGGCCAGTCGCAGCCCCGGCACCACCTGGAGGATCGACATGTCCCACATGCCGTTGTGCGAGGCGCCGTCGGTACCGGTGACCCCGGCCCGGTCCAGCACGAAGGTGACGCCCAGCTTGTGCAGCGCGACGTCCATCAGGACCTGGTCGAAGGCCCGGTTGAGGAAGGTCGCGTAGACGGCGACCACCGGGTGCAGCCCGGCGGTGGCCAGGCCCGCCGCCGAGACGGCCGCGTGCTGCTCGGCGATGCCGACGTCGAAGGTGCGCTCGGGGAAGGCCTTGGCGAAGTCGGCCAGGCCCACCGGGTGCAGCATCGCGGCGGTGATCGCCACCAGGTCCTCGCGCTCGCGGCCGAGCTGGACCATCTCCTCGCTGAAGACCGAGGTCCAGTCCTTGCCGGAGGTCTTCACCGGCAGGCCGGTGTCCGGGTGGATCACCCCGACCGCGTGGAAGCGGTCCTCCTCGTTCTGCAGCGCCGCATGGTAGCCGCGGCCCTTCTCGGTGATGACGTGCACGATCACCGGGCCGCCGAAGCCGCGCGCCTTGCGCAGCGCGGACTCCACGGCGGTGATGTCGTGGCCGTCGATCGGGCCGAGGTACTTCAGGCCCAGGTCCTCGAACATGCCCTGCGGGGCGATGAAGTCCTTCAGGCCCTTCTTCGCGCCGTGCAGGGCGTCGGCCAGCGGCTGGCCGACCACGGGGGTGCGCTGCAGGGTGTCGCGGCCCCAGGTCAGGAAACGCTCGTAGCCCTGGGTGGTGCGCAGCGTGGAGAGGTGGTTGGCCAGGCCGCCGATCGTCGGCGAGTAGGAGCGCTCGTTGTCGTTGACCACGATCACCACCGGGCGGTCCTTGCCGTCGGCGATGTTGTTCAGCGCCTCCCAGGCCATGCCGCCGGTGAGCGCACCGTCACCGGTGACCGCGACCACCGGGCGGTCGGTGTGACCGAGCAGCTGGTTGGCCTTGGCGATGCCGTCGGCGTAGCCCAGCACGGTGGAGGCGTGCGAGTTCTCGATCACGTCGTGCTCGGACTCGGCCCGCGAGGGGTAGCCGGACAGGCCGCCCTTCATCTTGAGCCGGCTGAAGTCCTGACGGCCCGTCAGCAGCTTGTGTACGTACGACTGGTGCCCGGTGTCGAAGAGGATCCGCTCACGCGGGGAGTCGAAGACCCGGTGCAGCGCGATGGTCAGCTCCACCACACCGAGGTTCGGGCCCAGGTGTCCGCCGGTCTTGGCGACCTCTTCGATCAGGAAGCCGCGGATCTCCTCGGCCAGGGCAGTCAGCTGCCCCGGGGTGAGCCGGTCGAGATCGCGCGGTCCCCGAATGCGGGTCAGCAACGGCACCCGGTCCTCCTCAGTCAGTTACGTGTCCGGCTCGTCGGGACGTTCGTGGGCGGTGTCGCGCCCGTACCCGGCGGTCGAGTCTAATCTCCGCCCGTGCGGCGCATCGCGGCGCGGGGCATTCGGCGGGCTTTGACCAGGCGCGCGAAGGCCCGGGGCGCGCCCCTTGGGTCGGGCGCGTCCCGGGCCTGCCTGGCAACTCTTGAGCGTTCAGCCCCGGCCGGTGGACTTCTGGGTCCGGCGGGAGACCGAGTCCAGCACCACCGCGCCCAGCAGCACCGCGCCGGTGATCATGTACTGGATCGACTGGCTGATGCCCTGCAGGTCGAGACCGGTGACGATGGACTGGATCACCAGCATGCCGAGCAGCGCCGACCAGGTCTTGCCGCGGCCGCCGAAGAGGCTGGTGCCGCCGATCACGGCCGCCGCGATCGAGTTCATCAGCACGTTGCCGCTGCCCAGCGACTTGTCCGCGAAGCCGGACTGGGAGGCGATGAACAGACCGCCGACCGCGGCCAGCCCGGCCGAGATCATGAAGACCGAGATCCGCACCCAGGCCACGTTGATGCCGGCCCGGCGGGCCGCCTCCACGCCGCCGCCGACCGCGAACACCTTGCGGCCGTACGAGGTGCGGCGCAGCACGAAGTCCGTGACGATGACCACACCGAGGAAGACCACCAGCGCCAGCGGCAGGCCGCGGTCCTGGTTGAGGGTGTAGGCGGCGCCGAAGGCGAGCACCGCGAGCAGCGCGGTGCGCAGCGCGATCTCGCTCACCGGGCGGGCCGGCAGCCCGGCCTCGCGGCGGCTGCGGGCGCCGAGCAGCGCGGCCACCAGGTAGCCGGCCACGCCGATCGCGGCCAGACCGTAGGCGGCGGCGACATCGTCGAAGAAGTAGTTGTCCAGGTGGGCGATGAAGCCGTCGGGGAGGTTGTTGAGCGTCCCGGTGTTGCCCATCACGTAGCCCTGCAGACCGCTCCAGCCGAGCAGGCCGGCCAGCGTCACGACGAAGGCGGGCACGCCGATCTTGGCGAAGAAGAAGCCGTGCAGCGCACCGATGGCCAGCGCGCAGAGCACCGCGATGCCCGCGGCCGCGTACTCGTTGACGCCGTGCTGGATCGAGAGCACCGCGGAGATCGCGGCCGAGACACCGGCCACCGAGCCGAGCGAGAGGTCGATCTCACCGAGCAGCAGCACGAAGACGATGCCGACCGAGATCAGGCCGGGCCCCGCGATGTAGAGGGTGATGTTGGACAGGTTGCCGGCGGTGAGGAACTTGCCGGTGATCGCCTGGAAGACGGCCGCGATCAGGATCAGCCCGAGCACCACCGGCACCGAGCCGAGGTCGCCGGAGCGCATCTTGCGCTTGAACTCCGCCAGGTAGCCGGCCAGGCCCTGCTCGCGCACCAGCAGCCGCGGGTCGACGGCGGGGATGGGCGCCGCGCTGTCGGATATCTCGGTCACCGTTTCAGCCTTCGGGGTCGTGGCGTGCTTGCTCACTTGGTCGCCTCCGCGCTCGCCTGGTTGGTCGCGTCCGCACTCGCCTGACCGGTCGCGTCCGCACTCGCCTGACTGGTCGCGTCCGCGACGCGGGCCTGGCGCCGGGTCACCGCGTTGTCGGTGGCGCCGGTGATGGCCGAGATGATCGTCTCGTGGCTGGTCCCGGCCACCGGGAAGACGCCGTTGTTGCGGCCCAGCCGCAGCACGGCGACCTGGTCGGCCACCGCGCGCACGTCCGACATGTTGTGGCTGATCAGGATCACGCCCAGGCCCCGGTCGCGCAGCCGCTCGACCAGGTCGAGCACCTGGGCGGTCTGCTCGACGCCCAGCGCCGCGGTCGGCTCGTCCAGGATCACGATCTTCGGCTCACCGATCAGCGCGCGGGCGATGGCCACCACCTGGCGCTGGCCGCCGGAGAGCGCGGCCACCGGGATCCGCACGCTGGGGATCCGGATGGAGAGGGTGTCGAGCAGCTCCTTGGCGCGCTTCTCCATCGCCACCTCGTCCAGCCGGCCGCCGCGGATCAGCTCACGGCCCAGGAAGAGGTTGGCGACCACGTCGAGGTTGTCGCAGAGCGCGAGGTCCTGGTAGACCGTCGCGACGCCGAGCGCCTGGGCGTCCTGCGGGCGGGTCAGGTGGACCTGCTTGCCGGCCCACTCGATGGTGCCCTCGTCGATCGGGTGCACCCCGGCGATCGTCTTGACCAGAGTGGACTTGCCGGCGCCGTTGTCGCCGACCAGCGCGACCACCTGGCCCGCGTGCACCTCCAGGTCCACGCCGGTGAGCACCTGGACCGCACCGAAGCGCTTGGAGACGCCCCGCAGAGCGAGGACGGGTATGTCTGACTGAACCATCGATGGCTCCTTCGGAAATCAAGGGGCGCACGTGGCTCGAGCCCGCACGCCGAGATGCCGGCGAGGCGGCCGGGCCCGCTGGCCCGGCCGGCTCGCCTCTTGCTGAAGGCCCGTCCGTTACTGGATCTGCGCGGCCTTGCAGGCGTCGGCGTACTGGGCGGTGCAGATGTCCGAGACCTTGTACAGGCCGTCGGCGATCACGGTCTCCTTGATGTTGTTCTTGGTCACCACGACCGGGGTCAGCAGCAGGGACGGGACGTCGACACCGCCGCTGTTCGTGCTGGCGGTGGCGGTGCCGGTGACGCCCACGCCGTTGACCAGGTCCACCGCGATGGTGGCGGCGCCCTCGGCCTCCGGCTTGTAGGCCTTGTAGATGGTGTAGGCCTGGTCGCCCGTCAGGATCCGCTGGATCGCGTCGGGGGCGGCGTCCTGGCCGCCGACCGGGATGTTGTTGATGCCGGCCGCCTTGAGGGCGGTGATGATGGCGGCGGCCATGCCGTCGTTGGCGGAGTAGACGGCCTGGAAGCCGTTCTTGCCCAGCGCGGTGATCGCGGCACCGATCTTCTGACTGGCCACGGTGGGCTGCCACTCACCGGACTGCTCGTAGACGATCTTGCCCACGCCGGTGTCCAGCACCTTGTGCGCGCCGGCCTTGAACTGACCCGCGTTCGGGTCGGTCTCGGCACCGTTGATCATGACGACGTTGGCGGACTTGGCGTTCGCGCCCAGCGCGTCGACCAGGGCCTGGCCCTGCAGCTCACCGACCTTCTCGTTGTCGAACGAGACGTAGGCGGAGACCGGGCCGGAGGCGAGGCGGTCGTACGCGATGACCTTGACGCCCTTCTTCTGGGCGTCGGTGACCCAGGAGGCGGTGCCGGGGGCGTTCACCGCGTCCAGCAGGATCACCTTGATGCCCTGCGACACCATCGTGTCGAACTGCTGCTTCTGGGTCGCCGCATCGTTGTTGGCGTTGTTGTACTGAACGGAGCACTCGCTGCACAGGGCCTTGACCTTGGCCTCGATCAGCGGCTTGTCGAAGGACTCGTAGCGGATGGACGAGGAGTTCTCCGGCAGGAGCAGGCCGATGGTCTTGTTGCCACCCGAGCTCGCGGAGTTCGAGCTGCTGCCACCGGCCTTGCCACAGGCGGCCATGGTGAGGGCCATCGAGACCGCGGCAGTGCCGATGACGACGCGACGCATCATTGCGTTCATGGTGGGGGTGCCTCCCTGACAGAGCCGCAACGTCGCGGCGAGGTGGAGGGAGTCAAACCCGCCACCCCGCTTGTCGTCAACAAGTAAAGCCAGCGCTCTAAGGATTCAGACCCTTTCGTTATCTTCGTGAAGCCTAAGCCGAGACCAAACACTCGGCTACCACCCAGCAGGTGTCCCTTTCGTCCCTTTGTTCCAAAGGACTTCGCGACTCAGCCGCGCGCGCCGACCGCCTGCGAGTTGTGCCCGATTGCACCGGTTTCGCCCATCTCGCTCATCACCAGCGCGAGCGAGCCGAGCACCTCGGCCCGGCCACCCAGCGTGCCCGGAACGATCGACAACTGCCGGGCGGCGGACGGGATCGCGTACCGCGCCACCGAGTCACGGATCGGAGAAAGCACCAGCTCACCGGCCTCGGCCAGGTCACCGCCGAGGATCACCCGACGCGGGTTCAGCAGGTTGCACAGCGTCGCCACGCCGGTCCCGATCTGCCGGCCCGCGTCCGCGATCACCCGGCGGCAGCCCAGATCGCCCTGCTGAGCCAGCTGCACGATCGAGGAGAGCGTCAACTCGCGCTCATGGCTCGCGTTCAAGAGGTTGAGCAGGTAGCGCGAACCGACGAAGGTCTCCAGGCAACCGCGGTTGCCGCAGCGGCAGACCGGGCCCGACTCGTCCAGCGTGATGTGTCCGATCTCGCCGGCCGTGCCGCCCTGGCCCCGGTAGATCTGGCCGTTGATCACCAGGCCGGAGCCGACGCCGCTGGCCACCTTGATGTAGGCCAGGTCGCTCACCCCCCGGCCCGCACCCCAGACCAGCTCCCCGAGCGCACCGAGGTTGGCGTCGTTGTCGACGTAGACCTCCATGCCGAGCCGCTTGGACAGCTCCCGGCCCGGCGCGATGCCGGTCCAGCCGGGCAGGATCGCGGTGGACCCCAACGCCCCGGTCTCCACGTCGATCGGGCCCGGCACGCCCAGGCCCACCCCGATCACCTTGTCCGGGCGGAAGCCGGCCTGCACCAGCAGCCGCTCCACCAGCGCCTCGGCCCGGGCGAAGCCCTGCTCGGCGGAGACGTCCACGTTCATCGGCTCGCTCTCCTCGGCGAGCACCCGGTGCGCCAGGTTGCCCACCGCCACCCGCAGGTGCGAGTGGCCGAAGTCGACCCCGACCACGATCCCGGCGTCCCCGCTGAGCGAGACGCTGCGGGCCCGGCGGCCGCCGGAGGAGGTGTCGGCCACCACCACCGTGCCGCCCTCCTTGAGCTCGCGGACGATGTTGGAGACCGTCGCCGCCGAGAGTCCGGTGGCCCGGGCGATCTCGGCCTGGGTCAGCGAACCCGCCATCCGCACCGCGCGCAGCACCCGTTCGAGGTTGGCGCGGTGCAGTGAGGACTGCGAACCCGGCGTGTCCATGGACATGAAATACCCTCCTTCGGGCGCGGGAACCCGACGGTTCCCGCCCCTCACCGCGCCGTTGCGGTCGGCTCCACACTGCCGTCGACTGCCGCTGCCGTCGGCACCGGTGGCCGACAAGGTCACCTTCAACTTCTGAACTCTATGCCGAGCGGCCTCCGCGCGGCTTCGTCAAGGCTGCCATCGGGTGGGCGGGAAAGCTCAGCGGCTGCTCAACCGTGCCGTCACCGCCGACGGCGGAGCCGGGCGACGACAGCCGGTGACGACAGCGGGTGACGACAGCGGGTGACAACGCCGGCGGCCCGCTGCGGCGGGGCGCGGGCGGGCGGCGGGGCTGGCGGTGGGGCGGGCGGCGGGGCTCGCCGGCAGCGGAGGCGAGGCGCGCCGGGCGGGACCTGGGAGTGTCCGAAAATGCCGCGCCCTTACGATGTCCTGTAATTCTCAACCGTCCATCCAGTATCCCGAGCCACAACGGGCAGGGCGGACGGCCTTCCGAACGCACAATGACGGGGCATCACATGGCAGGGGATCAGCGCGGCTCGGGTGTCGACCCGCAGGACGCGGCGGCGGTCGCGGACCAGATGACGCAGCTCGACGGGGCGCCGGTGCCGGCCCAGGCACCGCCCGCCGCCGTGCCGCCGCAGCCGATGGGCGCACCGGGCGGTGTGCCGGGATCCGTAGGGGACGTCAGCTACCAGCCGACCGCCGCCGCCTTCCCTGCCCAGAGCCCCACCCCGCCGCCGGGCGCGCCGGTGGGCCCGTACGACCCGCAGGGCGGGGCGTACGGCTACCCGCAGACCGCCCCGCAGCAGCCGCCCGCGCCGCCCGGTCCGCCCGCCTTCGGTGCGCAGCAGGGCGGTTACGCCCACCCCACGCCGCCGGCCTTCGGCGCCCAGCAGACCGGCTACGGCCAGCAGGCCGCCCAGGGCTACGGCTTCCCCGGCCCGACCGTCCAGATCGCCCCGGTGCCGACCAAGCAGCGCAACCCGGTGATGGTCTTCGGTGCGATCGCCGGCACCGTGCTCTCGATCGCCATCGTGATCGGCCTGGTGGTGCTGTTCAGCGGCAACTCACCGGTGCACAACACCAGTGGCGGGAGCACCGCCGGGTCCACCGGTGGCGGCGGCGGGGGCGGCGGCACTGACGCCGGCAAGCTCACCGTCGCCTGGACCGTCCCCAAGGTCGACGGCAGCGCCAGCGACCAGCGCACCATCGGCCAGTGGACCACCGACAAGCTGCTGGTCCGCGGCGATGCCACCGGCCTGGCCGGCTACAACCTGAGCGACGGCAAGGTCGCCTGGACGCTGAAGGTGCCGGACGGCGCCAAGTCGTTCTGCAGCATGTCCAAGGACGTCAACAAGAACAACATCGGCGGGGTCAGCTTCAACCTCGGCGACGACGACTGCGCGGCGGTCGGCGCCATCGACGCCACCACCGGGCGGTTGATCTACAAGGTCGGCTCGCCGCTCAGCAGCAAGAGCTTCCAGACCCAGGTCACCGTCACCGACACCACCCTCGCCGCGGCCAGCGGCTCGCTGCTGGCCGGCTTCAACCTGACCGACGGAACCTCACTCTGGTCCTACAAGGACCGCGCCCAGTACTGCACGGACAACGCGGACGCGGCCGGCGCCGTGGTGGCGATCAGCGACGACTGCGCCGGGGCCTCCCCCGAGCAGCAGTTGATGATCCTGGACGCCAACACCGGCAAGACCACCCAGACCTTCAACCTCGGCAGCAACGAGCGGCTCACCAACATCCTGTCGGCCTCGCCGCTGGTGCTGCAGATCTCCTCGGGCTACGACAACGACTACTTCGTCGGCGTGGACTCCTCCGGCAACGCGATGGCCAAGATCCCGCTGAAGGTCACCGGGCAGGACCGGCTGCAGCTCTCCTCCGACTCGGACCCGATGACCAAGAGCCTGGTGATCGGCAACAACCTCTACGTCGAGGTCAACCAGAACAGCAAGACCGCGATCCGGGCCATCGACCTGGTCGGCGGCAAGACCCTGTGGACCGTCGACGGCGGCGCCGAGAACGGCCTGCGCCTGGTGGACCGCAAGTCCTCGCTGACCGCGATCGCCATGGACGGCTTCGAGAAGGGCGGCCGAGTGGTCTCGCTGAACCCGGCCGACGGCACCGTCACGCAGCTCGCCGCCTTCAGCAGCAAGGCGAACAGCACCAGCTTCATGCCGTTCCAGGGCGCGGAGGTCTTCTACTCCGCCGACGGCCGGGTGCTGACCATCCCGCAGCTGCCGATGGACAACAGCGCCACGATGTACACCAAGAGCTGAACACGAAGAGCTGAGTACCAAGCGCTGAGTACGAAGCGCTGAACACGAAGCGCTGAGTACGAAGCGCTGAACACGTAGAGCTGAGTACGAAGCGCTGATCGGACGTCACAGCAGGTCCGATTCGGGAGGCGGCCGGGGGTGTCCCGGCCGCCTCCCAGCTGTTTCCGGGACCTCCGGGCTGCCCGTGCGGTGCCAAGGAGGCGCCAAGGAAGCACCCGTGAGATGTCCGTGCGGTCAAAGCACTCGGGCTCTGCGAGGGCGGCGTGGGAGGATGCGCCCAAGAAGCCTGACGAAGGAGTCCTGCGAGTGCCTGGCACCAACTTGACCCGTGAGGAGGCCCGCACCCGAGCGGCTCTCCTCCATGTGGATGCGTACGACATCGAGCTCGACCTGAGCTCGGCCCGTGACAGTGCTACGTTCCGGTCCACTACCGTGGTCCGGTTCACGGCTCAGGAGCCCGGCGCCACCACCTTCATCGACCTGGTCGCACCCGAGGTGCGCGAGATCGTGCTGAACGGCGAGCAGGTGGCACTGTCCGCCTTCGCCGACAGCCGGATCACGCTGACCGGCCTGGCCGCCGAGAACGAGCTGCGGGTGGTCGCCGACTGCGCGTACACCAACACCGGCGAGGGCCTGCACCGGTTCGTCGACCCGGTGGACGGCGAGACCTACCTGTACAGCCAGTTCGAGGTACCGGACGCCCGACGGGTGTTCACCTCCTTCGAGCAGCCCGACCTCAAGGCGAGCTTCACCTTCACCGTCACCGCCCCGCGCGGCTGGGTGGTCGTCTCCAACTCGCCCACCCCGGAGCCGAGTGGCGACGGCGACACCCAGGTCTGGTCGTTCTCCCCGACCGGCCGGATCTCCAGCTACATCACCGCGATCATCGCGGGCCCCTACGTCGGCGCCTTCGACTCGTTCACCGACGGGGACCAGGTCGTCCCGCTGGGCATCTACTGCCGCCCCTCGCTGCGGGAGTTCCTGGACGCCGAGGCGATCTTCGACGTCACCCGGCAGGGCTTCACCTACTTCCAGGAGAAGTTCGACTTCCCCTACCCGTTCGAGAAGTACGACCAGCTCTTCGTCCCGGAGTTCAACGCCGGCGCGATGGAGAACGCGGGCGCGGTCACCTTCCGCGACCAGTACGTCTTCCGGTCGAAGGTCACTGACGCCTCCTACGAGGCCCGGGCCACCACGATCCTGCACGAGCTGGCCCACATGTGGTTCGGCAACCTGGTCACCATGGAGTGGTGGAACGACCTCTGGCTCAACGAGTCGTTCGCCACCTACGCGGAGATGGTCGCGCTGGTCGAGCCGGCCGACACCAAGTGGCCCAACGGCTGGACCACCTTCGCCAACCAGATGAAGACCTGGGCCTACCGGCAGGACCAACTGCCCTCCACTCACCCGATCATGGCCGAGATCAACGACCTGGAGGACGTCCAGGTCAACTTCGACGGCATCACCTACGCCAAGGGCGCCTCCGTCCTCAAGCAGCTGGTGGCCTATGTCGGCCAGGACGCCTTCTTCGAGGGCGTGCGCGCCTACTTCAAGCAGCACGCCTGGGGCAACACCACCCTCGCCGACCTGCTCGGCGCGCTGGAGAAGGCCAGTGGGCGCGACCTGAAGGCCTGGTCCAAGGCCTGGCTGGAGACCGCCGGGATCAACATCCTGCGCCCCGAGATCGAGACCGACGCCGACGGCGTCATCACCTCCTTCGCGGTCCGTCAGGAGGCGCCCGCGCTGCCGGCCGGCGCCAAGGGTGCCGCCGCGCTCCGCCCGCACCGCATCGCCATCGGCTGCTACGAGCTCACCGAGGGCAAGCTGGTCCGCACCGACCGCGTCGAACTGGACGTGGACGGCGAGCTGACCGCGGTGCCGCAGCTGACCGGCCGGCCGCGTCCGTCCGTCATCCTGCTCAACGACGACGACCTGTCCTACGCCAAGCTGCGCCTGGACGCCGACTCGCTTGCCGTGGTCACCGAGCACCTGGGTGCCTTCACCGAGCCGCTGCCGCGCGCCCTGGTCTGGGCCGCCGCCTGGGACATGACCCGTGACGGCGAACTGCCCACCCGCGACTACCTCGCGCTCGCCGTCGCCGGCCTGCCCAGGGAGTCCGACATCGGCGTGGTCCAGTCGATCCACCGCCAGGTCAAGCTCGCCCTCGAGCTCTACGCCGACCCGGACCGGCGCGAGCAGGGCCTGCTCACCTGGGCCGCCGCCACCGAGGAGCAGCTGCGCGCCGCCGCCCCCGGCAGCGACCACCAGCTCGCCTGGGCCCGCGCGCTGTCCTCCGTCGCCCGCACTGAGGGGCAACTCGCCCTGCTGGCGGGCCTGCTGGACGGTTCGGTCGAGCTGGACGGCCTGGCCGTCGACACCGACCTGCGCTGGGACCTGCTCGTCCGCCTGGTCTCGGTCGGCCGCGCCGACGAGGCCGCCATCGAGGCGGAGCTCGTTCGCGACAACACCGCCGCGGGCCAGGAGAAGGCCGCCACCTGCCGCGCCGCCCGCCCCACGGCGGACGCCAAGGCGAAGGCCTGGGCCTCGGTCGTCGAGTCCGACACCCTGACCAACTACGTCCAGGACGCGGTCATCACCGGCTTCAACGTCGCCGACCGGCGCGAGCTGCTGGCGCCGTACGTCAGCCGCTACTTCGACGCGCTGAAGGAGGTCTGGGAGACCCGCAGCCACGAGATCGCCCAGCAGATCATCGTGGGCCTCTACCCCAGCTACCAGGTCTCGCCCTCGACCCTTGAGGCCACCGACACCTGGCTCACCACCGCCGACCCGGCCCCGGCCCTCGCCCGCCTCGTCACCGAGTCCCGCGCCGGCGTGGAGCGCGCCCTCAAGGCCCAGGCCGCAGACCGCGCCGCGGGCTGACGGCTGACGGCTCGGACTGGTTGCTTTTGGCAGAAGCACCCTGTGAACGCCGTAGGTCTCCTCCCGGGCGGGAAGAGACCTACGGCGTTTCGCCTATCACCGATCTCCAGCGTGACGTTGCCACGTGTGCCCTCGCCAAGGGGCGTCGCGCTGATATCGCATACATGCCTGTTGCCGCCCGTGTTGTACACCCGCACCGGAGTCGCCCACTACAGCACACAGTGCGTGCGGCAGGCGCCCCCCTGACCGCGTTTTCGCGGGTGTTCGGCAATCTACCGGCCAGACTGGGGTACATGGAGGCGCGCTGCAAGCCGCGCTGTTGCCGTCAGCGTTGTTATCGGTGGTCGACACCATGACGGACCATCAGACGTGATCGCGGCCGGTCGTCAGTATCCCCTTATGGCTCGATCCATGTTGCCCACCCGACCACGGGGCTCGCCGACCACTGACAACACCCCTGCAGGGGCGACGATTATGTTCAGTTCCGGCATCGGGTTGCGGCGGTGCGTAACAGGGCCTCTCCTGTAGATATCACGGATTTGACCGGTGCTCGGACAGTGAGGTTGCCCATATCGGGCCTGTCCAATCCAGGGATCGGACAGGCCCGCAGACGTCCTGGCCGCTATTCAACCTGCGACTTCAGGAAGTCCAGGAATCCACTGTCGAGGTCGAGCAGGCCGCGAATGTTTTCGAGGTCGGCGATATAGGATGAACCGATTGGCACTTCGAGCTCATAGATCCAACTGCAAACCGCATCAAATGTCATCTCCGGCTCTCCGGCCGCAATATTGGCACGGAGACTGTCGCACGTCCCATCGGGAATATTGGCTAGGCATTCCTCTCCTGCTCATGAATAACGATCCCGATGCGCCCCTTTGCGCCTACATCCGACTCCGCCTCCAGCACCAGGCCATCGACACCCTGAGTGATGTACTGGCTGAGGGCGGCGACTCCGAAGAGCCGCCGCCCTCAGCGGTGGCCGTCCGCTGACGTTGCCGTCAGCGTTGCCGTCAAACGGCGTTATGCAGGACTCTGGCCATCGGCTTCCACAGGAATATGGGCCACAGTCACTACGCCAGAGAACGAACTCTCCACCACAATGCGGTCACCGGGTGAATATACCCAGAGTTCCGGTACAGATTCCATGATGTCCGGCAGGTGAGAGATAGCGGATTCAAGCCCCATCTCTACACTCGGAACTGCCAGACTCTCCCAGAAAAAGATTAGGCTGCTAGCTTTCGAGGTGAACTGTTGGATTACGGTACTCAGCTCGGTGGAACCCGACTCCATCGAGCTGAGTACCAAGCCATCGGCCACCGCGCCCCACGCGATCGCACCGTCGGAGCTGCGCGGGTAATTATCGAGGCTTTCACGCTCGTACTGGAGATGCTGATCCAGGTTCAGCAACTGCACGCCCGGCCGCCCAACCCAAGTCAGCCGTCGGTCATCCTGCTGATCTGCGCGAACCACTCGAACCATAGATCGCGGCAGGAGATCCGGCCTGGTTCCGTATACACCGTCGAGCGTCACGAATTACCGCCAAGCATTCTCGCAAAATCGTCTTCTGTTCCATTCCATGGCACTGCCCATTTACGTGCAGAGTCACCCTTGCCGACTTCCACGTTGACATGAGGACCCTTCACCGGATCGTAGTCCATCCTAAACCTCTTGAATTCGCCATTCACCCGAGTAGTGAATCCCACTACCTTGCCGTAGGTCGTCGACGCAGATTCGAGACGGCCGATGTACGGCTGCCGAGTAGCTGGATCAACCTCACCCAGCAGATCGAGCGCCTTGTTGCGAGCTTGTTCGAAGCTGTCAAAGCTAGGCAGGGTTACTTCCTTGCACGCTCCTCCGGAATTGTGAACCAGAACCGGAGTCTGCCCCGCCAGCACATAGTACGTGTGGAGCTGGTCGACCGTCAGATTGAACGTGGTCTGCGGCGCTGTGTGGTAGTTGCGCACCGCCTGGACGACAACCGTTGAACCGTCGGCCGCTCGAAGCTGGTCGCCCTGGTGCAGGTCCGCTGCGTCGGTCCACTTCTGGGTGGTGACATCCCAGTAGGGGTGGTGCTGGGTCGAGGGTGAGGATGGCAGGCGGGACGGGGTTCCGACTCGGGTGATTTGGCTTGGTGCTGACGACGCCTGTTTCTCGGACCGATCGTGAATCCCATCAAGCGAAGGGGCGCCCCACGGCGAGGCGGTTTCTAGGGGTCTTCGCAACACGTGGTCGGTTGTCTAGGCCGCGAGCAGTTTATGCAGGCGCTCGGCTGGGGTTTCCCAGCCGAGCGTTTTGCGTGGGCGGCGGTTGAGCTGGTCGGCGACGGTGGCCAGGTGATCGGGGTCGTGGACGGACAGGTCGGTGCCCTTGGGGAAGTACTGCCGCAGCAGGCCGTTCGTGTTCTCGTTCGAGCCTCGTTGCCAGGGGCTGGCCGGGTCGCAGAAGTAGGCGGGGATGTCGGTCGCGAGGGTGAACTCGCCGTGCCGGGCCATCTCGCTGCCCTGGTCCCAGGTCAGCGAGCGCTTGAGGTGGGCGGGAAGGGTCCGGGCGGTGGCCGTCAGGGCGTCGAGGACGGCTTCGGCGCCGTGGTCGGCGGGCAGGTGCAGGAGCATCACGTAGCGGGTGGCGCGCTCAACGAGGGTGCCGATCGCGGAGGCGCCGTCCTTGCCGATGATCAGTCGGGTAGGTGCGGCGCATTACTGCGCCGCACCCCCCTCAGAACCGTGCAAGCAGCTGTTCACCGCACACGGCTCAAGCAAGCCCCATGGGCTCGCGGGCAGGCGAAGGTGCTGGACTCGTCAGCTCGGCGGCTCCGCTCCGCCGTTGACATTGGGTGTGGAGAAGACGGATTCGTTGATCGCCCGGCGTGCTTCCGCCCAGGAACGCGACGTACTGCTTGGAGATCGCCTTCTTGATGACGGCCCGCCATACCTCCCATTCCTGGGGGCTTCGCGGCGGGTGGTCGGCGTGCAGCAGGAGCCCTCCGCAGACCGGGCAACGACCGCGCTGAGCCTGAAGCAGGCGCACGGTCATGCCGTCGACCGGCGGAGGGGGTCCCTTGCGACGCCGCTCGGCCCAGTACGACTCCAGGGCCGGGTCGTCCGGGGACGCCCTGCCCTTGACCAACTGGTGCCGGACGATCTTCGTCCAGGAGAACTTGAGCAGGTAGGCGCCGCTGTCGCGGTCGCCGAACACCCACCGGTCCTTCCTGGCCTTGTTGAACCTGCCGAAGTACTTGCTGGAGACCCAGTGCTTCGGCTTGTTCGGGTGGCTGTGCTTGGCCCACTTGTAGGCGAGCTTCCACATGTAGTTGTACAGCGCCGTGAAGACCTCGCTGGACACCACCATCCGGTAGTAGGCCGACCAGCCCCGCACGATGGGGTTGATCTTCTTGAGCACGGCCGCGGCGTTGGCCCCTCGCAGGGCCAGCATCTCGGCGTGCAGCCGTTCCCGGATCCGTCGTTGGGCCGCTGTGCTCGGCTTGATCAGCAGTTTGCCGTGATACCGGCGGACGTTGAACCCCAGGAAGTCGAACCCGGCCTCCGCGTGGACGATGCGTGTCTTGTCCTCGTGGAAGGCGAGCCCTCTGGGCGTCAGCCATGCGGCCAGCCGTTCCTTGACCTGTTCGGCCTGCTCACGACTGGTGCATATCGCGACAAAGTCGTCTGCTTATGCCGCAGTGCGGGTTATGCCGAGGGTGGGAGTGCTGGCCTGACGTGGCGCCAGATCCGCCCGGACTGTGCGGCATAACCCATTGGTCGGTCAGAGGGTGTCGAGGAAGGCCAGGAGCGTGTCGGGGGCGTTGTAGCGTCCGGGCGGGCTGCCGGCGGGGGCGGTGCGGGCGAGTGCGCGTTCCTTGATGGTCATGTCGGCGTGAAGGTAGATCTGGGTGGTTTCGGTCGATTCGTGGCCGAGCCAGAGTGCGATCACGGAGATGTCGACGCCCGCGTGAAGGAGTGCCATCGCTGTCGAATGCCGCAGGGTGTGCGAGGTGACGTGCTTGGCGGCCAGGGACGGGCAGATCACGGCGGCGGACTTGGCGTGCTTGGCGACCAGGTGCTGGACCGCATCGCGGCTGAGCGCGGTGCCGCGGCGGGTGGGGAAGAGGGGGTCGGCATGCTGGCCGCCGCGTTCACGCATCCAGGTCCGCAGGACCTTGGCGGTGGCAGTGGTCAGCGGGGTGCACCGGTCCTTGCGGCCCTTGCCGTGGCAGCGCAGGTGCGCGCCGACGCCGAGTTGGACGTCCTGGAGCCGCAGCCCGGTCAGTTCGCTGACGCGCAGTCCGGTGTGGACGGCGACCAGCAGCAGCGCGTGGTCGCGCCTCCCGGTCCAGGTGGACCGGTCGGCGGCGGCGATCAGGGCGTCGCTCTCGGCCTGGGTGAGGTAGGAGACGATGGCGCGGTCGAAGCGTTTGGGTGGGATGGCCAGGACACGCTGGATGACGGCGGCGTGGTCGGGCGCGCGGTGGGCCGCGTAGCGGAAGAAGGAGCGGATCGCGGCCAGGCGGGCGTTGCGGGTCGCGGTGCTGTTGCCGCGCTGGGTTTCCAGGTGGGTCAGGAACGCGCCGATGGCGGGGGCGTCGAGGTCGGCCAGGCTGAGGCGGGCCGGCGGGCGGCCGGTGCGGCGGGTGGCGAAGCCGAGCAGGAGCTTGAAGGTGTCCCGGTAGGCGGCGATGGTGTGGGTGCTGGCCTGGCGCTGGAGCATCATCTTGTCGGTGAAGAAGCTCTGCAGCAGGGGTGCGAGATCGTTCACAGCCGCTCTCCGAGGGAGTGCTCGAGGCGGGTGGCGGCCAGGGCGAGGAGTTCCGGGGACCCGGACAGGTACCAGTAGGTGGACTTCGGGTCGGCGTGGCCGAGGTAGGTGGACAGCAGCGGCAGCCGGGCCTGCACGTCGGCGCCGTCCGCGTACCAGGTCAGCAGGGTCGCGACCGTGAAGGAGTGCCGCAGGTCGTGCAGGCGTGGACGACGCCGTCCGGCCGGAGTGGTGATGCCGGTCGCTTGAAGGAGCGGGACGGAGGAGTGGGAGAGGTTGTGCGCGTCCACCCGGGTGCCGCGGGTGTTGAGGAAGAACGCCTCGCTGCGGGTCCGCGGGTGGTGCTCGTCGCGCAGAGCCGCGTAGGCGCGCAGGGCTGTGGTGGTGCTGGGATGCACCGCGACCTGCCGGGACTTGTCGAACTTCGAGTTGCGGATGGTCAGAACTCCGTCGTCCAGGTCGACGTCGGCGCGGTCCAGGCCGCATGCCTCGCTGGTGCGCATGCCGGTGACGGCCAGCAGCGCGATCAGATGGTGCCAGGTTCCCGCCCGGAAAGCAGGGCGGAGTGCATCGGTCGCGGTCAGAATCGCCTGGAGTTCGCCAGGTGTGAACAGGTGCGGGGTGACGCGGCGGTAGTGGTGGGGCAGCGCGTCGTCGGGCGGGATCTCGGTCGCCGGGACCAGGGCCTGCAGGTGCCGGGCGAAGATCCGCACGACCATCAGGCGCCGGCTCCAGTGGACCTGGTCGGTGCTGCGTTCGGTGCTCGTCGCCCAGGCCAGTGCCGCGTCCGTGGTCAGGGTGGTGGCGCCCGTGCGCTCGAGGTAGTCCACGAAGCTCATCAGCTTCTGGCCGAAGGTGGTCAGCTGGAACCCGAGGCGGCGGCGCATCGCCAGGTACTCCTGCGCGTGTTGGCGGATCGTGGTCATCGTGCACCGCCGTGGGGCCAGGGTCGGGCCAGGGTGCGGAGCGCGGCGTGGTCGACCTTGGCGTAGACGGTCGTGCTCAACTGGCTGCGGTGCCGCAGGACCTGGCCGACCTCGACCAGGCCGGCTCCGGAGCGGAGGATCTCGGTGGCTACCGAGTGCCGCAGCCGGTGTGCGCCGAAGCGGGGCAGCCCCGCCCGCGTGCAGGCCCGTCCCATGATCGCCCGGATGCAGGTGCCGGTCAGCGGCTGGTAGGGGGCCCGGCTGGTGACGAACACCGTGGTTGCCGTGCAGCGCGGACGCGCCTGGGTGAGGTAGGTGGCCATCGCCTGGCCGACCTCGACCGGCAACGGCAGTGCCTCGACCCGCGAGCCCTTGCCCCGCACCGTGAGCTCCCCGGCCCGCCAGTCGACGTCGGCCAGGTCGAGGGCGGCGACCTCCGCGCCGCGCAGTCCCAGCCGGGCCAGCAGCACCAGCACGGCCCGGTCCCGCAGGCCGGCCGCGGTCCCGGTGTCCGGCGCGGCCAGCAGCGCGCCGACTTGAGCGGATGTCAGGCCGCGGGGCAGCGAGCCGAGCCGCCAGCCCGCCACCGCCGGGACGGCCGCGGTCAGCGGCAGCGGTATCCGTCCCGTCACGTGCAGGTAGCGCAACAGCGAGCGGGCCGCGGTCACCAGCGCCTTGGCCGACCACACACTCGCGGCCCGCGTGCACTGCTCGACCATGAACGCCGTGACCCGTGCGGCGTCCAGAGCGGCGAGCTCCTCATCCAGCGGCTCCGGCAGCCACTCGAGCAGCTTCCTGGCCTGGAGGGCATGGCAGCGTACTGACTCCGCGGCCAGTCCACGTTCTCCGGCCAGGTAGGCGCGGTAGTCCCCGAGCAGTACCTCCACCGGCGTCCCGCCGGAGCCGGCGCGCGGGGGCACGGCTCCATCGGCCCTCAGGACGCGCAGGACCGCACCCAGCGAGCGCCGAGCCACCGCCTCCGAGCCGGTCACCCGCCGGCGCATGGTCAGGAACTTCTCCACCGCGTCGGGCGTCAACTCCGGTGCGGTCAGGCCCCGTTCCTCCATCCAGCAGCTCAGGCGCCTCATCGTTCTCACCGCGTCGCGGACCGAGGACTGGGCATAGCCCGTCCGGGCCAGCTCCGTCCGCAGCAGGCCCTCGCACCTGGCCAACGGGCCCGTCATCGCCTTCGGCGCCGGTCCTCGACGCTGTCCTCCACCGTCCATGATCTCCTCCTGTCTGGGAACCAACTCACCCATACAGAGGGGACGATCACCGGATCCTTACCCGGGTTATGCCGCACAGTTCGGGCGGATCTGGCGCCACGTCAGGCCAGCACTCCCACCCTCGGCATAACCCGCACTGCGGCATAAGCAGACCTATGCCGAATTCGGCATAGGTCTGCGTAGCGGACCAGCCGCCACGTCGGCCGCCCCTTGCGGTGCCGGTAATCGCGCTTGCCGTGGGTCGACATCGCCCCGCCCGGCTTCCACGGCCCCATCACGTGCTCGTCGAGCACGCTCAAGGCGATGTTGGCCAGCAGCGGGGACAAGATGCCGCCCTGCGGTGTGCCGGTCATGGTGTCCCGACGTTCGCCGAGTTCCGTGAGGATCCCGGACTTGAGGAACGCCTTGACCAGCGCCAGGACACGTTTGTCCTTCACCCGTCGACGCACCCGGTCCATCAGGGCCGCATGATCGATCGAGTCGAAGCACGCCTCGATATCCGCATCCAGCACCCAGCGGTAGCCGCGGGAGCCGAAATGGTGAATCTCGGCGATCGCGTCCTGGGCACGCCGCTTGGGCCGGAAACCATACGAGCACGGCAAGAACTCCGCCTCGAAGATCGGCTCCAGCACCAGTTTCAGCGCCGCCTGGACGACCCGGTCCGCAACCGTCGGGATCCCGAGCTTACGGACCTTCCCCGACCCTCCCGGCTTCGGGATCTTGCGCTCCCGCACCGGCAGCGGCCGGAACGAGCCGTCTTTGAGACCGGCCCGCAGATCGTCCAGGAACCCGGACACGCCCACCTGTTCCGCGACATCGGCGACCGTGAGGCCGTCCACGCCAGCGGTGCGCGCACCCTGGTTCCCCGCAACCCGGTCGAACGCCACGATCAGCGTCGCCGGGTCACACACGAAGTTGAACAAGTCATCGAACCGGCGGCCAGGATCGGCCACCGTCCAACGGTGAAGCTTGGCCTGCATCTCCGATACCCTCGCTCCCGGCCCGGGCGGACCAGGACGAGGAGCACCGCCGTTCGGCGACGCGTCTTCCGGCATTGCAGCATCCCTCCCTTCTCGAAACCGCTGCCGCCCTTCCCCATGTGGCCGGCTTTCCCGACCTCGGAGTACTACGGCGGCTCCGCCCCGTCCCGGACCGATCGGCGGTCGACGCGCCCAACCCCACCCCTCACCGCTGGACGCGACGCGGAGGGCAAGACCCGGGACGGTTCCCGTGTTCACTGTGGTTCGCTCAACGAAGTAGGAGCCCGACTATGCCCCTGCGGCATCGCCACGAGTACGCCGCAGACCTTCCTCGTGGCCTCCTGGACGGCTCGTGCCTACCGTCCTGGGAGTTACCCGCCCATCCTGCTCAGCGGGATACGCACCGCTCCCGGCCCAGATCCGCCAGATTCGAGCCGGTGCCTAATCAAGGGGGTGTCACACGCCGGTTCCTCGCGTACTCCTCTCCGTCCCGCTCGCCGGACCCGAACCATCTGGCAGTACTGGACCGTCCCGGCTTTGTCAGGGCTGCTCCCACCCTCCCCGGCGCCACCCGGATCAGGCTGCCCTCAGCTCCACCGTCCTGCTGCGACAGGATCAGCGGCGAAGGTCTCTCACCTCCACTCGAACCACAGCGCCTCACGGCGCACCCACGATCTCCGGCATTCGGCGGCCACCCTCCTCCTGGAGCAGGGTGTCGAACTCGTCGTCATCAAGGAGCTGCTGGGCCACGCCCACATCGGCGTGACCGCATCGGTCTATGCCCACGTCCGGCTCCGCCTCCAGCGCGACGCCATCAACCTCCTTGGCAACGCCCTCCGCAACCCCGCCCAGCCCGCCACCCGACCCGACGACGGCGACGAACCACCGCTTTGTGCAGCACCTGTCCGCTGACGTTGCCGTCAACTACTGCCGTCAAGGCGCCGAGAGCCCCGCCAGAATTTGATTCTGGCGGGGCTCTCGGATTATTCAGACCTCAACAAGGAAGGTGACGCCAAGCCTTCGCACAGCTCGCCCGTGACTTCTCGCAAGACAGAATGGGTGTACGGGGGCCGAAATCAACGCTACTCCCAGCTTTAGAGAGAAGTCCCGGAGTCGAGATCCGGATAGAGTCGGGCCGCCCTGCACGTCCGTAAACACGCCGAATTTCAGCGCATCAGATAGCCGCCGAAAACCGATGACATCACCCCGCTCACTCACTGAGCACGACGCTCTTCCAGCAACTTCACCCACTCATTCTCAGAGTTTCGAGAGTAATCGGCACTCAGCGCACTGGGAGCACTTTCGATCAGATGTAGAACAAACCAGCCAAACCCAAAGCACCCGTCAGGCCCGAAGGTACCCAGGAGGGCCTGGGCCTCCTCGTCTGTCACGGGCTCTTCAATGGCCTTGAGCAGGCCTTCAAGTGCCTCGATGGCCTCCTGGGTCGCACCGTCCTCGGCAGGAAGGGGGCCCATTTCGACAAAGTCTGCGACTGTCCGACGAATCATCTTCTTATCCCTCAGCTAGAGCTGGCCAGTCCTTCGATAGAAGGCAAGGAGACCTTGAATTCCGGAATTGAAGTAGCTGGGGTCACCGTATTGCTGCTGCCCAATCCTCCTGAGATCCCAGATGTCCCTGGCGAGCACGGTCCGGAACGGAAGACCAGTTTCGGCGGCCTTGGTAGCCACACCCCTAGAACCCCAGGTCCGTGTGAGCATGTGATCGGCGCGCGTCAGCACGATTGCACCGCCATCGGCCCTCGGCGCAAATCCCAGTCCATCTTGAGGCATGTGGTGAGCCTCAAGACCATCTCCCACCACACCCTTCAGGTCTGCATAACGTCCAGCGTCATTTACCGAGACTGGGCAGTTTGCATTGTGGACCAAGATCGCCGTGCCGCCCGCCACAACATAGTACGTGTGCTACGCGACCCCTCTCCACCTGCTTTTTCGCAGGTCAACGGTGATTTGACGGCCCATCGGCGTCCGTGGATGTGCGCCGAAGTCCGTGGTTGTTGCCGTCGCCACTGCCGTCAGAGGTATAGACCAATCACCCTTCCGCTGGCTGCGCGCGTGATCTTACTGCCATGCTCCGGGCTCGGCGCGGACGATGGTCCGCGCGGTTTGCTCGTACGACTGATGACCAGTCTGCGCACAGTGTCCGGCGATCCAGCGCGTCAGTTCCTCCGGGGTGTGCACCTCACCTGACGCGGCGCCACAGTCCTGTTCTTCGCCCGTGACGCAGATGGCCTCGAAGGTCGGCAGCGCCAGGAAGTCAGCGACGGTGGTCACGTGGTACTCGCGGAAGCGGTAGCGGCTGGTCGTGCCCATCAGCGCGCCCCTTGCCCGAGTCGTGCCATCTGATCCCCCGGGTCGTTCGTCTCGCTGAGGTTGCCTGCCAGCGTGCTGATGCTTACGGCGTCAGGCATCCTCGGCCCCCTCCTGTGGGGCCGCGATGCGCTGGCCGCGCGAGTCCGCGACCCTGAGGGCGTCCGACAGCGCCTCGGCCAGCCAGCAGGCCAGCCAGCGGTATTCGAGGGCCGGCAGCGCCCGCGCTCCGGGGGCCAAGTCCTTGCGGGCGTATTCCAACAACTCCTGGCCCATGCTGAGCTGCACCGCCTCGATGCCGTCGGCGAGCGTGGAGAGGTAGCCCCTGCCGTCAGTGCTCAGGTAGCACGGGTTCCCGTCCGGGGTGGTCCACGGCAGCAAGCGGGGGCCCGTCACGCCCGACGCCGCGTCGTACAACTCCCTGCGGCGCAGACGATCCGCGTCGCTCCTCGGCATGCTCACAGTGGGCTCCCGGCCTCGGTCGCTGGATGGGGACTCGGCGACCGTAACCGTCTGACTACTCGTCACTCCATGGATGCGGCAGCGCAGATCGCAACGCTGGGTCGGCAAACTGCCACGCTGCGTGGCACCTATCCGACGACGCCCAGGTAGGCGGCCATCTCGCGCATGTCGCTGGTCAGGGTGCGCTTGCGCTTGCTCAGGATCTCCTGCATGGTCTCGGCGGCGGAGTTCTGATGCCTCAGCCACTCCGGTGCGGCTTCGCGGGCGAGGGCCAGTTCGTCCATGGCGGCCGACAGGTCACCCGTCCGCGTGTGGGCGCGTGCCATGTCGAGGGTGAAGCGGTTCCCGTCGTTCGTGCTGGGCCTGCCCAGACGCTTCCACGCCTTCGGCGACAGCTCCGCCTCCTCCCCCACCTTGCGCACCACCGCGCGGGCGTCCCCGATGACCATGGGATCTTCGAGCGCCTTCAGGGCCACGGTCACCGGTCCGAAGACGGACCAGTGCCGGGAGACGTTGCGGTGCGCCGTGCCGACAGCAGTCGCCGCCACCCGCGCCGCCTTGCGGTACTCCTTGGCCTCGTCCGGGCGGTTGTTCCGCGCCGCTGCGGCGGCGGCCTCCATCGCCAGACCGCCCCACACCGCGTAGTGGTCGGGCTCGGCCCCGGTGATCTTCGGCTCGACCACGTCCATGCTCTGGGTGGCGATCCGTTCCGCCTCGTCCAGCCGGCCTTGCCGCACCAGCAGCCAGCACATGCCGCCGACGCCGGACCCCGCCGCGAGCATGTCCCCGGCCCGTCGGGCGTCCGCGATGGCACCGCTCAGGGCCGCGTACGCGATGTCATACTGCCGGACCTGAGTCAGGTACGTGCCGGCCAGGCGCAACGTCTCGGCGCGGGCCAACAGGGCCTGCCGGTGCTCTTCGCCGCCGTCGTAGTAGGCAACGGCCCGCGCGGCATCCCGCAGCAGGCCCGGCAGTTGAGCGGCGACGCTCTTGTAGCTGTCGGAGAAGTACAGCACCCTCGCATCTCGAACCGTTCGAGCGTAGGCGCGAAGGTTCGGTTCCTCGCCCGCGGCTTCGGCCTCCTGGTCGACGAGCCCGACGGCCGGGGTGAGCGCGGCGCGGAGCTGAATGAGGTTGACCCGGTTCGGCTCCTCGGTCCGCCCTACAGGTTCTGGGGCGTCGGAGGCGATCAGCGCCGCTGTGGTCACGCCCAGCGCCCGTGCCAGGGCGTGAAGCGTCTCCATGCGGACTGTTCCGCCCTGCTCCACCTTGCGTACCGTGGCCGGCGACATGCCCGCCGCGTGGGCCAGTTCCTCCTGGCTCATCCCGGCCCGACGCCGGTACTTCCGCACGTTGTCCGCGAGTTCCGTAGTCATCTGCTCACCTACCTTCAGCGCCACGGTACGCCGGGCGGGCGAACTGACCGAGGCTAACCGGCAGATACCCACCCCAGGCGGTGAACCACCCGCCGCGCGCCGCGTCGGCCACGAGGCCGGTCGAAACGGCGCGGGGCCGGGGCCTCCGGCAGGATCGGGGCCTGAGCGGGGTTGGTCCCTCGTCGGTCGGGCAGCTTCGCCGGACCAGGGTTCCCCGGGGGCCGCCAACGCTGCTCCCGGCACGCTTGCGCGCAGACCCTGGCGGCCCCCGGGGGTTCCTGGTACGCCTCCGGGGACCGACCGGCGAGGGGCCTGTCCCGCGACCCGCGACCACTCACCACGACGGTGCCGCACCGGTGCTCGGCCCCCTGCTCCCTCGGAGGGAGGGCCCGGGGTGAGGTAGAGCCGACGGACTTCCCTGCTGCCGCCGGTGTTGCGCGCCCGGACCGGCGGGGCCGTCGCTGAGCGGGGCGGAGACAGGAGCGGGCGGCGGCCCCGCCGGGCCGGAGCGCGCGCGGCCCGCGACAGCGGGCCGCCTTGATCCAGTAAAGAAACTTGTAACAGCTCGACCCGTTGCCGATGCCCCTGCCCCGTCTGAGCTGACCGGACTCGTGAGGCTACCGGCGCTTGCGAGCGGCCTCGTCGAGCCTGTCACGAAGTCGCTGGGCAGCGTTCTCGTCCGGCTCGCCCCGCAGGCGTTTCCGCTGCTGCACGACGGCGGTCATAGCCTGGACGTCGGCCATCGCGGCTTCGTACTCGGCGCGAACCTTCGCCAAGTGGTCTTCCGCGCTTTCTAGTTCGGCGGCAACCTCTTCGTCGGATTTGCCGCTGAGCCGAACAGCTTCCTCGTCGGCCCGGCGCTGAGCCGCCATCTCTTCAAGGCCTTCGTGGTAGCGCTTGATGAACTGTTCACGGGGGCTGGGGGTCCGGACGAACACGCCCCGGCCCTGTACGGAGTAGATCAGCCCTTCGTCCTTGAGCTGCCGAAGCGCGTTCTGCGCGGTCGAGTTGGCGATGCCGAACCGGTCTTGCAGCTCGCGCGCGGAGGGCAGCTTGCCACCGGGTGGCAACCGCCCGTCCTGGATCTCCTTGCGGAGGGCGTCTGCGGTCTGGACGTACGGCGGGCGGGGGTCGTCCGGGGCGGGTTTCCAGCCGGTGAGGAGATCGCCAAGCCCGACGTATGCGGGATCGGACACGTCGGCGCTGGCCTTAGGGGACTCCTCCTTGGCGGCCCGTACGTAGCTGCCCCGACCCAGCACGGAGTAGATCAGGCCCTCGTCCTTGAGCAGGCGAAGCGCGTTCTGCACGGTCGAGCTGGCGATGCCGAAGCGTCGTTGCAGCTCGCGGGCGGAGGGAAGTTTCTCGCCTGGACGCAGCTCACCCTTGCGGATCGCGGCACGCAGAGCCTCTGCGGCCTGCACGTACGGCGGCCGGGGGTCCTCTTCCAGGGGCAGCGTCATACACCGAGGGTAGCGGCCCTCCCGCACCCACGGCATACCCGCGCACCCGCGCGTGCCCAGACACCCGAGCATGCCGCACCGTTCCAGGTGTGCCGATGCGTTGCGGGTGTGACGATTCGTATCGTATGGTTCTGGCAGGTCGAACAAGCGACCCCCGAACAAGGGAACTGCCATGGGTATGACCAGGATTCGCGTCGGGCTGCTGGCCTCTACCGTCTGCATGACGGGCACTGACGCAACCCCGAAGATCAAGGATCCGCAGACCGGCGAGATCGCCACCGACCGCGAGACGGGCGAGCACCTGTTCACGGTCACGGTGATGCTCATGGAGGAGGGGCGCGCGGAGATCATGAAGCTCACCGTTGCCCAGTCCGGTCTTCCCGAGGGGCTGAAGCCGGGCGTCATGGTGCGGCCGGTGGACCTGTTCGCCACGCCGTGGGCGCGACTCTTCAACGGTCAGCTCTCGGAGGGCATCGCCTACCGGGCGGGCCGCCTGGAGAAGGTCAAGTGACCGTCACCGTAGGGCAGTCGGTGCACCCGCTGCCCGTTCCGGCTGACACTGATGGCCGGTTCTCCCCGGTCTTGATAGATGGGGTCGCCGCCGTCCTGGTAGCGCTGGAGTATCCGGCGCCCGGCCGCGCGGTCCGCTTCGACCTGGAGACGACGCTCCTCGGGTTCATCTACGACGTGGAAGGCATGAAGTGAAGGCTGTAAACGAGATCGCCCCGGTCCTGATCGGGGCGATCCTCGCCCTGGCGACCGTGTGGGCTGTGGTGGCCGTCGTCCGCTACCTGCGGGTCGATCGTGAGACCCGGGCGAGCATCCGGCAGGGGGTGCGCATCCGGTTTGGGTGGGAGCGGCTGGCCAAGATGGCGGGCCTGTCGGTGACGGACAAGACGCCGACGTTCCTGGCAGAGCTGGTCAGCCGTGAGGGCGAGGTGCCCAAGCCCCGGGTCCTGGTCCCTCGGATCAAGGTGAAGCCGGACCGGTTCGGGGTGGTGGTGCGGGCCAAGTGCCTGCCGAAGGTGGGATTGGAGGAGTTCCAGCGCTCGGCGCGCTTCCTCGCTGACGCCTGGCGCTGCACGCGGGTATCCGTGCTGCCGGACGGCCCCGGGCGGGTGGTGATCCGGGCCGTGCGCCTGGACCCGCTCACAACGGCGACTGAGCACGTCCCCACGGGCATGGCGCCGAAGAGCCTGGACACGTGGGGCCTCGGGCTGGACGAGTACGCCGACGACGTCAGCCTGCCGCTGGCGAACGTTCCCGGGGTGACCGTGGCCGGCCTGCCCGGCTTCGGCAAGACGTCGCTGATCAACAAGCTCGTCTGCGACCTGGCCCCCTCCGACGCGGTTCAGTTCGCCGTGGCGGACGGCAAGGTCTCCACCGCCCACGAGGGGGACTACGCCGATCTGACGCCCCGCCTGTTCGCGTTCGCGGGTGACGATCTGGCGGAAGCCAACGCGCTGTTCAAGCGCATGGTGAAGCTGCGGCGGGGCCGTTCCTCGTCCATCCGGGCCGTGCTGGGCGTGAAGAACATGTGGCACGTCGGGCCGTCCCGCATCTGGCCGCTGACGATCCTGATCATCGACGAGGCGCACACCTACTTCCGCGAGTACAAGGGCAGCGACGCCGAGACGAAGAAGCTGGCGGCCCTGTCGGCGGAGAACGCCCGACTCGTCGAAGACCTGGTGAAAAAGGGACGAAGCGTCGGAATCATGGTTATCCTCGCGACTCAGAAGGCGACCGGCGACGCGATCCCGACGTTCATCCGGGACGTGTGCCCGCTGGGGCTGTCCTTCGCGCAGAAGACGGCGGAAGCCTCCGTGGCCGCGCTTGGGGACGACATCCGCAACTGGCCGGACGCGAACCCGGTCAACCTCCAGGACCCCTCCTATGTCGGGGTGGCGTCGATGGGGGTGCAGGGCCGTCCGGGCTTCATCCGCGTGCGCACCCCGTACGTGTCCGACGCCGACGCGGCCCGGATCGCCGACGACACCGCCCACCTGACCGAAGACCCGGCCGCGTACCTCGACGTTTACCCGGGCCCGGCCGACTGGAAGCCCGACTTCATGGACGACGACGCCCTGATGACCGAAGCAGCCTAAGTGCCCTTTAACTACCCATCAAGAAAGGAGAGTTGACACGATGGCTGAAGACCGCCTCACACAGCGCACCGTGACCGTGGTCATGGCGGTCATCGCCCTGCTGGCCTTCGTCTTCTCCTTCGGCAACGTCTGGGCATTGGCTCTGCGACTGGGGGTGCCCCGCCCGGTCGCACCGCTGATCGCCCCCATGGTTGACCTGTCCGTGGTCGGGCTCCTCGTGGGCCTGCGCTTCCTGTCCCTGCGCGGCGTCCCGCAGGAGGAGTTGACGGCCGCAACCCGCTTGATGCACCTGTGCGGCCTGCTGACCCTGGCCCTGAACGTCGCAGAGCCCTTGGCGGCCGGACACTACGGCCGTGCGGCTGTCGATGCGGTCGCCCCGCTGCTGCTGCTCGGTTGGGGACAGGTCGGCCCTCAATTCCTCCGCCACTTCAACACCCTGACCGCTCCGATCCCGGCGGAAGCCCCCGAGCCGACTCCGGCACCGGCGCCGGCCTTGGAGTCCCTGCCGGAACCTCTCCAGCTCCCGTCGCTCGACGTCGAACCGGAACCCGCCCCCGCTCCGGCCGCCGAGCCCGCGCCCGCCCCGGCTGTGATCCTCGCTTCCGAGCCCGCGCCTGCTCCCGTGGCCCGTCCTTTGCCGGCCAAGGCGACGGTGTCCGGCTCGCGCCTGGCCGTCCCTGAGGCCCTGATGAACGCTGCCCGGCGCATCGCCGAGACGCACCATGCCGAACAGGGCGAGCACATCACGCCCGGTCAGCTGAAGGCCCGTCTGGGCGTCACGCTGCCGCTGGCCACTGCCGCACACGCTCAGCTCTCCGCCTGAGCCCTGCTGGCCGATTCCCCACCCGATCGACCCTGCCCGACCGGGCTCGGTTCGCCATGCCCTGAGCATCAACACGCCTACATTCCGGCCCTGTTGCTGCTCGGTGCGCTCACCTCTGCACGAGAGGACCCGCCCCCATGACTCCGCTGCTGGACCTGCGCCACATCGTCAGCCCCACCGTGCGGGACCTGGTCGAGCTGGTCAACCTCGACAACTTCGACCGCCTCCGCGAACAGATCGAACGGCTCGGTGGCTGCACCGAGCCCGTACGCCTCATCGGCCAGGCCGCCACCGTGGACACCGCCACCGGTGAAGTCCTGCGCTCCTACAGCACCGCCGACGAACCCACCGGACGCCTACTGACCGCCTGCGGCAACCGCCGTGCCTCGCGCTGCCCCTCCTGCTCCCGCATCTACGCTGCCGACACCTTCCACCTGATCCGCGCGGGCCTGTCCGGCGGCAAGACCGTCCCCGACAGCGTGCGCACGCACCCCCGCGTCTTCGCCACCCTGACTGCCCCGTCCTTCGGCCCGGTCCACAACCGCGCCAAGGACGGCAACCAGGCGTGCCGCTGCGGCAAGCACCACGCCAAGGACGACAAGACCCTCGGCACGCCCCTCAACCCGAAGACGTACGACTACTGCGGCGCGGTGCTGTTCAACGCGCACGCCTCGGACCTGTGGCGACGCTTCACGATCTACCTGCGCCGCGAGATCGCCGCTGCCCTCGACATGACGCAAAAGGCCCTGTGCGAAGAGCTGCGGGTGTCCTTCGCCAAGGTCGCCGAGTACCAGAAGCGCGGCCTGGTCCACTACCACGCCGTGATCCGCTTCGACGGCCCGGACGGCAGCACCCAGCCCCCACCCGCGTACGCCACCGCCGAAGTCCTCACCGGTGCCATCAAGGCCGCTGCCGAGCGCGTCACCCTGACCGTCACCTCCGACGTCGTGGGGGAGCGCGAACTCACCTGGGGTGAGCAGATCGACGTACGCGAGATCGCGGCCTTCGACACCGACGCCGAATTCACCGATCAGGCCGTCGCCGCGTACGTGGCCAAGTACGCCACCAAGTCGGCCGACGCCTCCGGCGCCCTGGACCGCGCGCTGTTCTGCCACGCCTGCCATGGGCGCGGGATGGCCCCGTCCGCACAGACCGGCGTGCCCGTCGAATGCCAGGCCTGCGCGGGTACCGGCCAGTCCCGCCCGCTGCCCCGCCTGGCCGTGGAACGGCACGTGCGGCAGATGATCCGCACCTGCTGGGACCTGGGCCAACACCCGGAGTTCGCCGGCCTCAAGCTCTGGAAGTGGGCACACATGCTCGGCTTCCGGGGCCACTTCTCCACCAAGTCCCGCTGCTACTCCGTCACCCTCGGCCAACTGCGCGACGCCCGCCGCACCTGGCGCACAGAACAGGCCCGCGCACACACCGACCTGCCCGACCTGGACCCGAGCACGACCCTCGTCGTCGGCCACTGGGCCTACCACGGCTCGGGCTACAGCCCCGGCGAAGAACTCCTCGCCGCCGCGGTCCGCCACAACCGCGCCCACGAACGGCAGTTCAGGCACGAAGGCGAGGACCGCCCGTGATCCCGCCTACGTCGGCGGAGCTGCTGACGGTCCCCCAGGTCATGGCCCGCCTCCAACTCGGCCGCTCGGCCGTCTACGACCTGCTCCGCACCCGGCAGCTCGGCTCGATCACCCTCGGCCGCTCGCGCCGCATCCCGACTCTCGCCCTCACCGATTTCATCCGCACCCGACTCGAACAGGACGCCGCCTGATGACCACCCCCCGCGACACCCCCGCCTCCCGCCGCAGCCGCGCCAACGGGGACGGCACCGTCTACCAGCGCAAGGACGGCCGCTGGGAAGCCGCCGGATACGTCCTGGCCGTCGGCGACACCCGCAAGCGCGTCCGCGTCTACGGCAACACCCGCAAGGACGCCCTCGCCAAACTCACCGAGAAGATCGCCACCAGCAACCGCGGAATCCCCGCCCCGACCGCGCAGGGCAGCCTCGCAGCGTTCCTCACCTACTGGTTGGAGAACGTCGCCGTTCACCAACTCCGAGAGAACACCCACACCCGCTACACCGCCTGCGTCAACCGGTACCTCATCCCCGGTCTTGGCAAGAAGAAGCTCGCCAAACTCGCCGCCAAGGACATCCGCACCTGGCTCAACGAACTCCGCACCGTCTGCCAGTGCTGCGCACGCGGCATCGACGCCGGCCGCAAGCCCGACGCGCAGGCCGACCGCCGCCCCCGCTGCTGCGCCATCGGGAAGTGCTGCGGCAAGCGGCTCTCCCCGCTGACGCTCGCCTACATCCACTCCGTACTGAAGTCAGCGCTGGAACACGCGGTGCGCGAGGAAGAGATCCCGCGCAACGTCGCCCGCAACGTCCGCACCGGCACACCCCGGCCCCGCCGCTTCGAACCCCTCACCGCCGACGAAGCCCGCACCTTCCTCTCCGCCGTGCAGGGTCACCGCCTTCACGCCCTGTTCGAACTAGCCCTCCGCACCGGACTCCGCAAGGGCGAACTCCTCGGCCTGCGCTGGGAAGACCTCGACCTGGCGGGCGGCACCGCCAGCATCCGCCGCACCCTCCAGCGCACCCGCACCGGCGGCCTGGCCACCCTTCCCACCAAGACCCTCAGCTCCGAACGCCGTATCGCTCTGCCCACTCCCTGCCTGCGCTCACTTCGCACCCACCACGACCAGCAGGTCCAAGAGCGAGAGACGGCTGGCCGGAACTGGAAGGAGAGCGGCCAAGTCTTCACCCGGCCCGACGGCCACCCGATCGAACCCGCCACCCTCACCCGACACTTCAAGGCACTCCTCCGCCGAGCGGGACTCCGTCAGATCCGATTCCACGACCTCCGACACTCGACCGCGACCCTCCTCCTGGAACAGGGCGTCGAACTCGTCGTCATCAAGGAAATCCTCGGCCACGCCCACATCGGCGTCACCGCCACCGTCTACGCCCACGTCCGCCTCCGCCTCCAGCGCGACGCCGTCGACCTCCTCGGCCGTACCCTCGGCAAGACCTCCGTGGCTGTCACCGACCCCGGCGACAGCGACGATCCGCCCCTTTGTGCAGCGTCCGTCCGCTGACGTTGCCGTCAACTACTGCCGTCAGACACTGCAGAAGCCCCGCCAGGACGAACCTGACGGGGCTTCACTTTGCAGTGCGAAATAGCACAGGAAGGTCGAGGTACCTCAGTGGAACGTTGACCTCATGTCACGTGCGAGAAATTCGCGAGATGCACTGGTAGCCCCCGCTCGCTCCTTCAGCTTAAGAAGCTACTTTCCCTTCTTCGCGCAACAAGATCTGCACCTTTGATGGAAATTGTGGATCATCCACCGTTACCGAGCAGATGACTGAGCCGCGGAATCCCGCAAATTGCATTCGGGCATACTCGTTCGGGTCGTGCAATACGAGCCACCCAGACGGGCATGGGAGTGACGTTTCGAAGAGGTTCGCAGGAAGTGTCGCAGGAGGCGTCGACTTCCACACCTCGCATTCGACAGGACCGTCAACACTGGCCTGAACGCCGAAGATGAGCGAACTTCCCTCTCGATACCAGCTGCTCGCCGCCGGGTCCCAGTCGCTGACGTCATCGCCACTTCCCGAATCTCGCAAGATCAGGCATCCGTGCTCGATTTTCGCCAGGAATGCAACTACTGGGCTGTTAGCTACCATTCCTTCGTGCTCCTTTCTTGGAAAAGTTGCGATACGACCCCACCCTGCCTCCTGGCGCAGGGCAGGCAGTGAGGATACGCCGTCTGAGGAGATCCGGGAGGGACGAGGCTGGACGGCGGCTGGTGATCTGGGATCCAATCGCCGTGCTTGGTGCCGGGGGTCGTGGCGGGGCAGGTGTGGCAGCCGTGCGCATTTCCTGATTCATTGATCAGATCTCGAACGCCATCTGCTTCAATGTCACCGTTTTCTAGGGCTACTCCCGCTCGGGCATTCGGACCAGCGCCCAGCGTAAGATCGCACTTCTGGCCTGGCGTTGCATTGTGAACGAGTACCGGAGTCTCGCCCGCCAGCACATAGTACGTGTGGAGCTGGTCGACCGTCAGGTTGAAGGTGGTCTGCGGCGCTGTGTGGTAGTTGCGCACCGTCTGGACGACAACCGTTGAACCGTCGGCCGCTCGAAGCTGGTCGCCCTGGTGCAGGTCGGCTGCGTCGGTCCACTTCTGGGTGGTGCCATCCCAGTAGGGGTGGTGCTGGGTCGAGGTTATGGCGATCAGGCGGGATGGGGTGCCGGTTTCGGGGGACTTGGCCGTGGTGCTCACCAGGGTGAGGTCGGTGAAGTCCTTGTCATCCGGGGTGACGATGGTGTCCGTGATCGGCTCAGCGGTGGTGAGACCGCTCTGCGGGTCGGTCGCCGTGACCTTGTCGCCGACGGCGAGCTTGTCGATCGCCTTGGTTGCACCATTGGCCAGCAGGACTAGCGTGCCGGGGAGGAAACTGTTCGGGACCGGGCAATCACCGAATAGGGCCGAGCCATCGTCAGCGAGCGCCGGTACGAACTTCGACGCGAGTGGGCGCAGTAGAGTTCCCGCGCCCTCCCCGACCAATGCGCCGGCGGCGCCATCAGCCGCACCGCCCAGCAAGCTCTGGTGCTTGTTCTTGGGACTGAACTGGTTGTGCCAGGCTGCTCCCGCCGCACCAGCGGCCGCACCACACCCGGCCGCTCCGAGCGCGAGAGATGCACCACCGGTTTCCGGCGCTCCCAGTCCGGCTGCGCTCCAGCAACCCACGAAGGTCACACCGGAGGCCACGTCCGAGGCGATGGTTGCCTTGTGCTTGTTGACCCAACTCGCACCCGTGGAGATAGCGCTACCGATACGCCCCCAGAGGCTCGGGGTCTTGTGGCCTCCGCCGTTGCCCCCGCTGCCCGAACCGTTCCCGGAGGTGGTCGGCTGGCTGTCCACAACGGGCCGGTGCGTCAGGTAGTCAGCCGGTATGCCCGCTTGGCATGCCTGGTCACAGGCGCTGTCGCCGCGGTCGCCGCCGTTGAAGTCCGGCCCGTACTTCTTCCCCGAGGGGTCGGAGCTGCTGACCGGGTCATTGTTGCTGTAGGCGTAGCCGTTCCACTGCTGCGGGTCGGCGGTGTCGAGGAGTGGGTCGGGGTTGAGGAATCGGCCTGTGCTGGCCTGGTACTCGCGGGCTCCGAGGTTGGTCAGCTCCGTTGCCGTATCGGCGGTGCCCCCGACGAAGCCCTTGTCGCCGGCCCAGGCACTGGTGGGCGTGGCCTTGCCGCGGGTGTTGCCGAACGGATCGGTCATCCGCCGGGTCACGCTCTGGTTCGGGTCGGTGCCGATCTGCACACCGTTGGTGCCGTGCGGGTCGGCGGCGTCGACGAAGACCGTCCCGCCACCGACTGCGGCCGTGACGCGGGTCAGGCTCAACCCGCCGACCGCGGCGAGGGTGCGCACATCGGACAGCGACTTGGTGTTGGTGTTGAGGGTGAGCTCGTCAGCGCCCAGGTTGATCGTGGTGCTGCCCGGGTCGCGGCGGATCAGCTGGTTGCCGTCCGCGTCGTAGAGGTACGACGTCGCCGCACCGGCCACGGTGGTGCTTGCGAGCCTGTTCTCCGCGTCCCAGGTCAGCGTCGCGCCGTTGGCGGCGTCCGGGAAGTTGGCGGTGTTGGCGTTCCACAGCGCGGACTTCGCCCCCGCCGAGTAGACGACGAGGTTTCCGTCGTCCTGCACCACCGCGTACGCACCGCTGTTGCCCCAGGTGACCGAGGACCACAACGGGCTGTGGTTGGCGTCGTAGACGACCAGGTTCCCGTCCGGCTGCATGGTCGCCCACGAACCCGGGTGGCCGTAGGAGTTGTTGTCCGCCCACAGCACGTTCCCGGTCCGCTTCGAGGTCAGGACCAGGTTCCCGTCCGTCTGCATCATCAGGGTGGCCGCGTTCGACGACACACTCTGACCGGCAGTCAGCGTCGTACCGGCCGGCATCACGAGGTTCCCGACCGGGTTGCTCACCTGTGTGGTGTTTCCGGCCTTGTCATAGGTGTCCGTGCTGGCTGCACTGGCTCCGGCACTGGTGCTGCGCTGACTGCTCTGCAGAGCGTGAGGGCCACCCGAACCGCTGTTGACCGTCCCGGCAGCGGGGAAGGTCTGCGTGGTCGTCAGGTCCTTGCTCAGGTCGCCCGTGACATCGTGCTGGACGAGCTTCGTACGGTTGCCCGTCTGGTCGTAACTGTAGGACTGCCAGTACGGTGCGGGTCCGCCCACGCTGGTCTTGCCCACACTGACCGCAGGGCCACCCACGTTGTTGCAACCGCCGATGCCGGGAACAGTGTTGGAGCTGCCGGTGCCGTGGACGGTGCCGGTGGAGTCGGTCCAGTCCGCCGTGGTGTTCGTACTGCCCGTGTCCGCCCACGCGTTGGTGAGGCGACCCAGCGGGTCGTAGGTGAAGCACTGCGTATCGGTCGCGTTCGCGTCCTGCACATCGGTCGCCGAGGTGACCATGCCGGCGGGGTTGTAGGTGTAGGAGGTCTGGTCGACCGACTTCGTACCGATCTGGCGGTCGACGAACGACTGGATCACCCGACCCGTCGACCAGTCGTACTGCTGGGTGGAGACGACCTGCACGCCGTAAGGGGAGACGGTGGTGCGCACCGGACGGGCCATCGCGTCGTACTGCATGTCCGAGATCACGGGGAGCCCCAGGCTCTTCGTGCCCTCCAGCAGCCCCGTGTCCGAGAACTTGTACCCCACCGTTTCGGCAGCCAGGCCGCCCATCGCCGGATACGACTGCGTTGCCAGCGTCCCCAGGATCGGCTCATAAGTGCTCGTGTCCGTGTAGGTACCGGCCAGTGCTCCCTCCGCTGACGGGATCGTGGTCGAGGTACCCAACGAGCGGTACGCGCTGTCGTAGCCGGTCACCGTCTCGGTGTACGCCGCACCCGAAGCACCGCCGACATAGCGGGTCGAGGAGGTCAACTGCCCCTTCGCCAGGGTGTCGTACGACCACGACGCGGCCTCGTTCGCCGGTGCCACACCACCGTTGTACATCCCTGTCTTACGACCCAACAGGTCGTAGGTGTATGCCAGGGTCGTGCCGCGCGCGTCCACGGTGTGGTCCACCCGTGAGTTCACGTCGTAGAACGTCTGCGAGGTGCCCGTGTCCGGGTCCGTCGCCGAGGTCTGCCGACCGTGCAGGTCGTACTGGTACGTCCAGGTGTTGCCCACCGCGTCGCTCCGCGTGGCCGGCTGCCCCGCTGCGGTGTAGGTGTACGAGGTCACCTCCGCGTCCGAGGCGTTCCCCGTCGGCGTGCTGCCGTGGTACTGCCACAGCGCCGTAGTTCGGCCACGCACATCGGTGAACGTACTGGTCGGCGCGGTTCCGCTCGGCGGCGTCACGTCGGTACGGTCCGTGCCCGGGTAGGCCGTCACCGTCGCCCACTGCAACTGCGCGTACGAGCGGAACTCGCTGCGCACCTTCCGGCCCTGGCCGTCGTAGCTGATCCAGGTCTCCGAGGGGATCTGGGAGTCGTTCTGCGCCGAGAAGATCGACGCACCCGGCGGACTCTGGGTCTCGTAGTACGGATCCGAGGTCTTGGTCACCCAACCGTGCGAGTCGTACACCTTGTCGGTGATCAACGCGCCCGCCGTCAACGCCGTGCTCTGCGCCTGAGTCTGGCGCAGCCGCCCCAGACCGTCGTACAGATCGGTCTGGCTCAGGTAATCGACGTCATTCGATTCGAGCTTCAGCGTGGTCACCACCGACGGACCGGTCAGACCGTTGACCGCGTACGAGTACTTCTCGTTCGGGTTCTGTCCGGTCGTCCGCCCCGGCAGCCAGACCGCGGTCAACCGCCCCAGCGCGTCGTACGCCTCGGAGGTCTTGTTGCCGTTCACGTCCGTGCTGGTCAGTGGCAGGCCCCGGCCCGGGTCCTGTGTGGTGGTCGTGGTCCAGCCGGCGCCCATCGGACCGGTGACGCTGGTGCCGGTGGGGATCGCTCCGGTGGCCGGAGTGAAGGCGGTGGTCGTCGTGGCCGGAGCCGCCACGCTAGGACCGGACAGCTGGTTACCCGAACCGTCGTACGTAGAACCGTCGGTCTCCGCCGCGGTCAGCGGTCGACCGTAGGCATCGACGGTGATGCTGCCCTTCTTCACGAAGACCGGGTTGCCGTTACCGTCGTAGTGGTCCAGGACCTGGGTGCTGGTCGGGTCACCTGCCGCACCCAGCTGTCCGAACGGCTGGCCGTCGTAGAGCGTCCGATTGTCGGACACCGTGTTCGCGGCCGTCGCCACGGCGCCGCACGGGCCGCTCACCACCTTCAGCTCGGACACCGAGTCGAGCATCATGGCGTTGCCACCCGACGCATAGCTGGTGGTGCTGCAGAGCTCCGGCGTGGTGGCGGTACCGTCACCCTGGTCATCGACCTGCAGGGTGCGGTTCCCGTGCGCCGGGTCGCTCGTGGTCACCTTCGTCGTGGTGCGTGGTGAGCCGTCGGCGCGCTTGGCCAGCGTCTTCGCGGTCGACTGGGTGGCGGCGTAGCGGGCGACCAGGTCCGGCATGCCACCGGACTGCTTGTGCGTCGAGGTGACCTGCTGCCCGTTGGTGGTGCCCGAGGTGGTCAGGACGACGTTGCCGCCGGCCTGGTCGAACGTCTGCGAAGCCAGTACCTGACCTGCGAGCCAGTTGCTGTCGGTGACGCTTGAGCCGTCCAACGGGTTGGTCACCGTGATCGAGCGGGACGTACCGTCGGACTGGATGTCCCCGTCCATGCCGCGCAGGTAGGTCACCGTGCTCTGGGTCCTGGGCGCCTCGCCCCCGTACCCGCTGCCCGTCGTGGTCGTCACCGACTGGTAGCCGCGGAAGTTGTCCCAGGTGCGTGTCTTGGGATCGGTGAACTCGGCATCGTTGCGGTGCCAGGCCGCATCGCCGTTGTAGGTGTAGTGGGTAGCCTTGACAAGCCCCTGACCGGTGACCGCGTCCTGCTCGTTGATGTCGGTGACCAGCGGCTTGTTGAACCAGTCGAGCACCGGATCCGGTGAGGACGAGCCCGGCAGATACCACTTCACCGGCATGCACGGCAGCTTGTTGCCGGCCTCGGGGCCCGGCATCGGACCGTTGAGGCGCGAGCACGTGGGGTTCGAGTAGACCACGCTGATCTGACCACCGGTCTCCGTGGTGATCATCTGGATCCGCGGCCGGTTGAAGATCGGCGCCGCCGGCACCAGACCGTCGACCCGGTTCGGCATCTCCTTCGCCGTGAACGTCACCGGCGGCAGCGTCACGCCCGGCTGTCCGTCACTGCCCGTGCGCTGGACCGAGGCCAACCACAGGGCAGGCTTGGTTCCATCACCCGGATCCGGGAACGACTGGGTCAGCGCCCAGGTGTCCACCGTCACCGGCGCCGAGTTCACGTACACGACCGTCGAGATGCCGGTCAGTCGCTTCGTCGAGAAGAAGGTAGGGCTTGTCACCGTGCACGGGGCCGAGGCATCACAGGCCTGGTCCAGCGGTACATCCGGCCAGAACGTCGCATTGGCCTTCGTCCGCTGCGATGGGTCACAGGTGATCGACCCCGACGGCAGGCACCGCTCGGCCGTGTTGAAGACGACCTTCGCGGCCGGGTTCAGCGAACCGTGCGCCGCTACCTGCTCTGGCAGCCGCTGACCGTAGGAGATCTGCGTCGGGTACCCGCCACGGACGTATGAGGTCAGCGTCCCGTTGCCGTTGTTCTGGCCGGCGCCCAGGCTGTAGGAGTTCGCCTCCGTCGCATACGCGTACGCGATCAGGTTCTGGTGCGTGTCGACCACGTAGTCCAAGTTCCAGCGCCACCCCATCGTGCACCACGAAGCCTGACCGGCACTGGAGTTGCACGGATCGCCGCCGTTCGGCGAGAACACCGGCTCGCCCCACGCGGAGTTCGACGCCGGATCGGAACCGTCGCCGCCTGGCAGGTGGTTCTGCCCGAAGTAGTACTGCGTCCCGTCCGGGGTCGTCACCCGCCAGTACTCACCGTTGTTCAGTCCGTTCGGAGCTCCGGTCAGCTGCTCCACCTTGGAGCCGTCATCGCCCTGCAGGTGCCACGCTCCCGAGGCGTCGTCACGTACCAGCGCCCCGGAGTGCCCCGCGAGCGACAGCATCGCGTTCTGGCCACCCCAGCACAGGTCACCGCTGCCGGTGATCCCGTCCGTGCCACAGCCCTTGTACGAACGTTCGATGAACCCCGGCTGGTAGTCCCACCCGTCACCGATCCACGACGCCTGCGCGTTCGTCGCCGACGTCTTCCCGTCCACTGCGGACGAGTCGTACGAGAGCCCCACCGTGGGGGTCAGCCCACCAAGTCCAGCGGGCAACTGGATCGGATACGAGTAGGTGAAGTTGCCGACATTCGACCCGGCCGCCCAAGCGGCGGAGGGCGACAGCGGGGTGGCCGCGTAGTTACCACCCGATCCCGACGCGCCCGCCACTGCCGCCAGCACCATCGGCGCCGCGGCAGCGCTCGAAGCCTGCACCGTGCCGGTGCGGTATGAGCTTTGCACCGCACCGGTGGCAGGCTTGGTCGCAGACCCGGTCGGCAGCGCGATGTCCGCCGACACCTGACCGGACGGGACGTCCGAACTCGTCGTGACCGGCGTCTGCTTACGGCACTCCGCCGCCGCCGGCGTGGTCAAGGCACAGGCAGGCAGTGCCACCAGGCTCGTCCGGTCCGCCGCAAGGCCTTGCCCTTGAAGAGCCTTGAGGTCAAGCGCGACCTTCACGGCACCCGAAGAAGCGCCTGACGTCACATCGGTCAGTGCGACCAGCGGGCCGGTTACGCCCGCGGCCTTGCCTGCGGCCTCATCCGTGACCTGGACCTTCACCGAAGTGGTCACTGCGCCACCGTCCTTGGGCGCAACGGCCACCGGCAGCTGACCCGCCTGCACCAGCGTCGAGCCGCCCGAGGCGGGCGAGCCGCCCCCCGTGGCCGCACGCGCCGCACGCGCCTCCGCCGAATCGGCACCCACGGTCACCGTCGCCGAACCAGTCGGCGCCGGAGTGGACTTGTCAGGGGTCCACTCCGGTGGCACGGGCGAGGAAGGTGTCTGCTTCAACGGCGTGACCTTGAGCTGGCCGCCCTTCACCGCCTTGGTGCCACTTCCCAACGGCGTCTGCGGTGGCACCCAGACCTTCGCGGGGTCCGACCCGCTCGCGGCCAGCGCGGAGGCCGGCAGACCGACCATCATCGCCAGTACGACCGCGAGGGTCGCCACCAGGCCTACCGCACGATGTCTGGCCCACGAACGGTCATTGACATGGCTTTGGGCACGCCAAGCCCCCACAGCTACTCCCCAAGGCTGCCGAACACACGAATGTCGCACAAAGGTGCGATGATCGCGGCCGACACTACGCATACTGTCCGTAGCCACGCCAGAGCGAACAGCTCACTACATGTGGTGTTTATGAAATCTTTACCTCGCGCGCGGAACCCAAATCGGACAAGGCGGTACAAGCCCTCGTTTCCGCTTGACCACCCCCTCTGGGATCACGGATCGTTCCCATGCGGTCGCCCACTGTCCGATGCGGGCGCCTCCGAGGGGACTCCTTTCATCCATGACTCACGCAGTGTCATCTCGTCCTGTGCTCAAATACTCACAAGTGATCACGCGTCCGATACGTCGCACCGCGACTGTTGCCGTCCTGTCCGCACTCTTTCTGAGTCCGCTCGTGGCGCCCGTCGCCCATGCCGCCGACCCGACGCCAACCGTGCTGACGGGGACGGCCAAAGCGATCCACGACGCGCGAGTCGCGGCCGCGAGTGCCGGTAAGCCTGTCCAGGTCGACGCGTTGACCACCGAGGCCGGAACCACGGTCGTCAACCCTGACGGCTCCCTGACGACAACTCAGAGTGCGCAGGCCACGCGGTTTCGGCAGAACGGCGCCTGGCGTGACATCGACACCACCCTGCAGCTGAACGCGGATGGGACGGTGAGCCCCAAGGCCTCGCCCGCCGCCGTGACCCTGTCCGGCGGCGGTACCGGAGCGATGGCCACGGTGGCCACGGCCGACGGCATGAAGCTGGTCACCGGTGCACCCTTCGCGCTGCCGGCGCCCGCACTGTCCGGCGACACCGCCACCTACACCAATGTGCTGCCCGACGTCGATCTCAAGCTCACGGCCACACCGCTGGGCGGGTGGCGTGACGTCCTCATCGTGCACACTGCTCAGGCCGCGGCCGATCCGGCCCTGAACACCATCCACTTCCCCCTTCAGGCAACCGGGTTGTCGACCTCGGTCGACAGCGCCGGCAACCTCTCCTTCACCGACGGCGGGGGAACTGTGCGCCTCAGCGCACCCACTGCCTTCCAGTGGGACTCCACCACCGCTGCTGCCCCCGCACACCCCGCCGCACGAACGGCCTCGTTCACCGCGGACACCCGCGGTATCCTCCCCGCAGCTGGGACGAGCAGTAGCGGGTCCACAGACCAGGCACCGGGTCCGGGTGCCAACGTCACGGCGATGAAGGTTGCCACCAGCACCGACGGTATCGACATCACCCCCGATCACTCGGCGCTCGGACAGGGCACCGGCCCGTGGTACCTGGACCCCGGCGTCCAGACCACCGGCTGGTCGCAGCAGTCCGTCCAGGTCCAGGAGTACTTCCCCAACACGAAGTACGCCGACAAGGTGCCGAATCTCGGCACCGGCTACTGCGGGTACTCCAGCGGGACCGATCCCTGCCCCGATACCAGCCACGGCCGCACCCGCGCCTACTTCCGGATCGCGGTCCCGCAGGAGCTCTACACCCAGCCGAGCGGCGCTCCCCAGCCGCCGACGGTCCTCAGCTCGACACTCGCCGAGAACGTGACCGGCGCCTCCGATCCCAGCACTGCCACCACATTCGGCCTCTGGTGGACTTCCGGGATCAGCAACGACACCACCTGGAAGAACCAGCCGTGCGGTGACGGCATGGCCAACTGCAACAAGGTCACCAACAACTCGACCCCGCTGACCGGCACCGGCCCGATCTCCTTCGACGTCACCAACGCGATGCAGCAACTCGCGGGCGGAAAGCACCCCGACTGGACCATCGCGATCATCCCGGACAACGAGAACGACCTGAACCAGCGCCACCGGATCGCCAACAATCCCAGCATCACCACCACGTACGATCTGGCACCCTCCATCTGGTGGCCGCGCAGCCGCTCGGGCACCGGCCAGGCCCCCGGGTGGGCCTCCAACAACAGCCACAACGACTGCTCGGACGGCGGCAATCCGGGCTGGTTCGGAGCCAACCAGAACGTCTCACTGAGCGTCTCCCGCTGGTCCCCCACGAACCAGCAGATGTCCACCAGCTTCAAGATCTGGGACGACACGGGTGGCGCCCAGTACCCGTCCGTCGGCTTCAACGGTTCCGAGGACAACACGGTCACCGTCAGCCAGGACTTCCTCAAGGACGGCCACACCTACGCCTGGTACGCCGGCGTCACCGACGGCACCCTGAACAGCAGCTACTCGACAGCCTGCTACTTCAAGATCGACATGACGCCGCCGAACGTCAGCATCAGCTCCAACGACTTCCCACCGTCCGGCTCGGCCGCAGCCCCTACCCACTACCAGGGCGACTCCGGCAGCTTCACACTGACCGGCAGCGATCCGGCGCCCTTCCCCGGTGGTCAGAGCTCGGGCGTGGTCTGCTTCATGTTCAGCGCCAGCTCCACGCCCACCAGCAACTGGAACTGCCAGAGCCCCGGCGCCGTCATGGCCGACTCGAGCGGCCACGCCAACGCTTCGTTCACTCCCGGCCAGTGGGGGACCAACTTCGTCTACGTGCAGGCGATGGACAACGCCGGCAACTACAGCCAGCCCGCCGCCTACAGCTTCTACGCCCCCTGGCGGATCGGCTCGCCCGCGGCCTTCGGCTCCATCACCTCCGACCAGAAGCCGAGCATCCTGCTGCCCGACAACGCCGGGAACCTTGAGGTCATCGACCCCGCCGCCGGCGACCCGACTCACGCGATCGCGGCCACCGCCGCCTCCGCCCCGGGCAACAACGGCATCAATCACTTCACCTGGAACGACTTTCAGGTCACGCACCGCGGCACCCTGGCCGGCGCCCAGCCGATCGACCAGTTGATCGCGCACAACATCACTGACGTGAACGAGAAGAAGGTTCTCTACCTGCTCAACAACTCGGGCAACGGAACCTTCGTCGGTCAGCCGATGCACCTCACCCGGCCCCAACAGTGCGCCCTGACCCCTGGCGGCACCCCCGGCCCCTGCCCCAGTGACTACGCCCCGGACTGGTCCAATGTCACCCAAGTGGTCGCCATCGGGACCCCTGAGGGCGAGGCGACCAAGCCGATCCCCGGCCAGCCGAGCAACATCATGACGCTCACCTCGCTCCTGGGCGTCGAGGACGGCAGGCTATGGCTTTTCCGTCCCTCGCCGACCACACCCGATGATCTCGACACCGTTGCCCAGCTCATCCCCAACACCGGTAACGCGAGCTGGAACAACTACCAGATCATCGCCCCCGGCCCGGCCAACGGCACCACCACCGACAGCAATGGCATCACCCACAAGCAGGCGACCGTGTGGGCCCGCTGCTACGACGGCACGATCCACCAGTACCCCATCATCTGGAACAACACCACCAACAGCCCCGACTACACCGCACTCCAGGACCCGGGCAGCGGATACATCCCCGGCAGCGGAGGCATCACCCAGACCGCCTATCCCCTGGTGGGCTCCTCCGGCGATCTCAACAACGACGGCATCCCGGACCTCTGGGCCGTCAACAGCAACAAGCACCTGACCGCCTTCTCCGGCGCCGCGAACTCCGCCGGCGTGTTCACCAGCTTCGCCGGCCAGGTCAACGACCTGGGAAGCGTGACCACCACGATCAACACGACCCTCTCCGGTGGCACCATCCTGCACCCCGGTGACACCGCATATTCGGCCCACGCCAAGCTCGTCATGCAGTTGGACGGCAACCTGGTGCTCTACTCACTCAACACCGGTGCCGCCCTGTGGTCCAGCTCCACCTTCTACCAGGGCGCCTGGGCCGCCATGCAGACCGACGGCAACCTCGTCATCTACAAGCCCAAGACCGACAGCACCGGCAAGCCGATCTACCCGATCCCTGGTGCCGTGGGCGACTCCATCTGGAGCTCCGGCACCAACTTCAACAACGGCGCCCACGCTGTCGTCCAGGACGACTGCAACTTCGTCATCTACAGCGCCAACGGCCCGGCGATCTGGAGCACGAAGACGCAGAACACCAACCCCTGATGCCGCAACGGCCGACAACCTAGCCGGCCCGCCCCCGTTGCCCGCTCCGCCTCCGGCGGGGTGGGCAACGGGATTTTCAGACCTCGGCGTTACGGCAGGGTCAGCACGAACGCCGCACCAGGGTCGCTGTTCTGACGGAGCGTCAGTGAGCCGCCGTGGGCTGCGGCGATGGCGTGGGCGATGGCGAGGCCGAGGCCGGTGGTGCCGGTGGTGCGGGAGCGGGTGTGGTCGCCGCGGACGAAGCGGTCGAAGATGTGGGGGGCGAGGTCAGGGGGGATGCCGGGGCCGTTGTCGGTGACGGTGAGGCGGTGGCCGGTGAGTTGGAGGGTGACGGTGGTGCCCGGCGGGGTGTGGCGGTGGGCGTTGGCGAGGAGGTTGGCGAGGACCTGGCGCAGGCGGTCCTCGTCGCCGGTGGCGAGGACGGGCTCGGCGGGCAGGTCCAGGCGCCAGTGGTGGGTGGGGGCGGCGGCGCGGGCGTCGTCGGTGCAGTCCAGGGCGAGGCGGGTGAGGTCGACCTCGGCGGCGGCGAGGGGGCGGCCGGCGTCCAGGCGGGCGAGCAGCAGCAGGTCGTCGACGATGGCGCCCATCCGGCGGGCCTCGGCTTCGACGCGTTCCAGCGCGTGGCGCACGGGTGGGGCCATCGGGTCGGGGTGGCGCAGGGCCAGTTCGGCGTGGCCGCGCACGGTGGCGACGGGGGTGCGCAGTTCGTGGCCGGCGTCGGCGGCGAAGGAGCGCAGGCGGTCCTCGACGGCGTGGCGCTGGGCGAGGGCGTCCTCGACGTGGCCGAGCATCCGGTTGAGGGCCAGGCCCACCCGGCCGGTCTCGGTGGCGGGGTCGGCGGCGGTGCTGGGCACGCGTTCGGAGAGCACCACCTCGCCACGGGCCAGCGGGAGCGCGCTCACCCGTTCGGCGGTCACCGCGATCCGGTCCAGTGGGCGCAGTGCCAGGCGCAGCCAGAGCGCGCCGGCCAGTCCGGCGACGCCGAGCGCGACGGCGAAGACGGTGGCCTCGACCAGGATCGCCTGGTGCACGGTGTCGGTCAGCGGGCGCAGCGGCAGGCCGGTGATGAGCACGTCGCCGTCCTGGCCGGCCACCGCGCGGACCCGGTAGGAGTCGAGGTTGGCCAGGTCGACGGTGCGGGCGGGGCCGGCGACCGGCAGGGCGGCCAGGGTGCGCTGGTCGGTGGGGCTGAGTTTGACCAGGTCGTCGGTGTCGGCGGGGATGGTGCCGGCCTCGACGCCGGCGTCGTCCGCATCGCCGTCCACCACGCCGGCGGCGGTGACGCTGCCGTGCAGCAGGCGGGCGCCGAAGGTGCCGGGGGCCTGGGCGCGGGTGTCGCGCCGGTCGATCGGGTGGCCGGCGGTTCCGGCGCCGTGTTCGAGGCTGGCGGCGTAGCGGCCGCCGGTGTCGGAGAGCTGCTGGTCGAGCCGGACCAGCAGGTAGTGCTGGAGCGCGGTGGTGACGGCCAGGCCGACCCCGGCGAAGATCACCAGCAGCAGCGCGACCAGCCCCGCGATCAGCCGCGCCCGCAGGGTCCGCGGGCGCAGCGAGGACGGGCGCAGCGGAGACGGGCGCAGCCGCTGGGTCGGGCGGCTCACGGCGCGGCGGTGACGGCGGGCTTGAGCAGGTAGCCGACCCCGCGGACGGTGTGGATCATCGACGGCCGCCCGGCGTCGATCTTCTTGCGCAGGTAGCTGATGTACAGCTCCACCACGTGCGCCCGGCCGCCGAAGTCGTAGGACCAGACGGCGTCCAGCAGCTGGGCCTTGCTCAGCACCTGGCGCGGGTGGCTCATCAGGTAGCGCAGCAGCGCGAATTCGGTGGGGCTGAGGTCGATCAGGTCGCCGGCCCGGGTCACCTCGCGGGCCGACTCGACCAGCACCAGGTCCCCCACCACCAGCGCGTCCGACGGCGGCGCGACGGGGGCGGGCTCGGCCCGGCGCAGCAGGCCGCGCAGCCGGACGACCACCTCGGCCAGGCTGAACGGCTTGGTCACGTAGTCGTCGCCGCCGGCCGTGATGCCCGCGATCCGGTCCTCGACGGCGTCCCGCGCGGTAAGGAAGAGCACCCGGACCTCGGGGCGCTCGGCGTGGATCCGGGCGAGCACTGCCAAGCCGTCCAGGTCGGGCAGCATCATGTCGAGCACGACGGCGTCGGGGGCCCAGTCGAGCGCGGTGGCGACGGCCTGCTCGCCGGTCGCGGCGCCGCGCGCCTGCCAGCCCTCGTAACGCAGCGCGCCGCACAGGACCTCGATCAGATCGGGTTCGTCGTCGACAACCAGGATGCGGCGTGGGGTCATGAGGTCGTGGGGTCCGTTCGAGCGCGACAGGGAAACGGGCATCCCCATTGTCGGGGAACGGGCCCAGTCTGCGGGGTCCCGATGAGAAGACGGTGAGATGTCTCGGTTGGGCAAACAGCTCTGACCTGCGCAAACGTCCCGAGAGGCGGTCGAGACGGTTCGCGATCAGAGAGAATTGAGAGCTTTTCCTGGCACTGTGGCGAAGCCCGTACCGCGAGGAGAACAGCTTGTGAGCACCGCCACCCACCGCCGCGCCCGGCAGGCCGCGCCCACTCCGGACCGGCCGCGCGAGCTGCCGGGAGTGGACCTCGCGCTGGCGAACCTCCCGGCCCTGGTGCCGGCGCTGATCGCGGCGGGCGCGCTGGGCATCCTGGCGCTCTGGTGGCGGGACACCTACGCGGTGACCGGGGCCGACCAGTGGCTGACCGGCGCGGCGCGGATCACCGGACTGCTGGCGGGGTACGCGGCGCCGGTGCTGCTCCTGCTGATGGCCCGGATCCCGGTGCTGGAGCGCGAGGTGGGCGCCGACCGGCTGGCCCGCTGGCACGCCCTGGGCGGCCGGTACCTGGTGGGGCTGGTCACCGCGCACGTGCTGACGGTGACCTGGGGCTACGCGCTGACGGCGCACCGCGGCGTGCTGCCGGAGGGCGTCCAACTGGTCTTCCACTACCCGGAGATGCTCAAGGCCACCATCGGCACCCTGCTGATGCTGGGCACCGGTGCGGTCTCGGCGCGGGCGGCGCGCCGGCGGCTGAGCTACGAGGCCTGGTACTACCTGCACCTGGCGACCTACCTGGCGATCGCGCTGGCCTTCGCGCACCAGTTGGCCAACGGCGCCGACCTGGCCGAGGGCGTGGGGCTGCTCGGCTGGTGGGCGCTCTACCTGGGGTCCTTCGCGCTGCTGGGCTGGTTCCGGCTGGTGGTGCCGGTCCTGCGCGACCGGCGGCACCGGCTGCGGGTCGCCGAGGTGCGGCCGGAGGCGCCCGGCGTGGTGTCGGTCTTCCTGACCGGCGAGCGGCTGGACGAACTGCGGTGCCGGCCGGGCCAGTTCTTCCGGCTCCAGTTCCTGGCGCCGGGGCTGCGCTGGGCGGCCAACCCGTATTCGCTCTCCGCGCCGCCGCACCCGCGCTTCCTGCGGTTCACCGTGAAGGACCTCGGCGGGCACAGTGCGGCGGTGGCCGCGCTGCAGCCGGGCGTACGGGTGCGCACCGAGGGCCCGTACGGCGCGTTCACGGCGCGCCGCGGCGGCGCACGCCGGGTGCTGTTGATAGCGGCGGGCGTCGGGATCACCCCAGTCCGGACGCTCTTCGAGACGGTGCCGGCCCGCCCTGGCGAGCTGACCCTGCTCTATCGGGCGCGGCGGGCCGAGGAGCTGATCTTCCGCGAGGAGTTGGAGGAGATCGTGGCCCGGCGCCGGGCCCGGCTGACGTTCCTGCTCGGCAGCCGGGCGGAGCTGGACGATCCGTTCACGGCGGACCGGTTGAAACGGACGGTGCCGCAGCTGGCCGGGCACGAGGTCTACGTCTGCGGGCCGGACGGGTTCACCGCCGCGACGATCCAGGAGCTGCGGGCGGCAGGGGTGCCGCGCCACCGGATCCACCACGAGTCATTCGTCTTCTGACTCCCCCGAATCCCCCGCACCCCCCGCACCCCCCGCACCCCCTGAACCCGCTGAGTCCTGCTGAGTCCTGCTGAGTCCTGCTGAAGGAGCACCGGCTGATGCGCCGAACCATCGTCACCACCGCGGCCACGGCGGCCGGGGTCGTGCTGCTGCTCTCGCTCAAGCCGCACGGGAGTTCGTCGGCCGGGAGCGCTCCGGTGATCTCCTCGGACACCGGAGCGACAGTCGCCACCGACCAGCCGTCGGGCAGTGGGACGTCGACCGGTCCGACTTCCGGCGCGAGCGCTGCCGCGAGCGCTCCTGCGAGCGCTGCCGCGAAGGCCACCACGAAGACCGTCACCGGCAGCGCCATCGACACCCGCTACGGCCCGGTCCAGGTCAGGATCACCCTCACCGACGGCAAGCTCAACAAGGTCGACGTCCTGCAGTACCCCTCCGACACCAACCGCGACGAGGAGATCAACACCTACGCGCTGCCCCAGCTGAACCAGGAGGCCGTGGCCGCCGGCAGCGCCCGGATCGACTCGGTCTCCGGCGCCACCTACACCAGCGAGGGCTACACCCGCTCGCTGCAGAGCGCGCTCGACCAGGCCGGCGCGCACTGATGCTGCGGCACGCCGAGGCGGCGATGGGCACGGTCTTCTCCTTCGCGGTGCGCGACGGCGAACCGGGACGGCCCGGCATCCTGGGGCCCGCGCTCGCCGAGCTGCACCGCCTGGACGCGCTCTTCTCCCCCTACCTGCCGCAGAGCCAGCTCAGCCGGCTGGCCCGCGGCGAGCTGACCGTCGCCCAGTGCGACCCGCTGGTCGGCGAGGCGCTGGAGCACTGCGCGGCGGTCGCGGCCGAGACCGGCGGCTGGTTCACCGTGCGACCGGGCGGGCGGCTCGACCCCTCCGGCTGGGTGAAGGGCTGGGCCATCGAACGGGCCTCCGACCTGCTGCTCGCGGCCGGCTACCGGCACCACAGCGTGACCGGCGGCGGCGATGTGCAGGCCAGCGGCGAGGCCGCGCCCGGGCAGCCGTGGCGGGTGGGCGTGGCCGACCCGGACCGTGCCGGGTTCCTGGCGGCCGTCCTGACGGCCGTCCTGACGGCCCGGGCCGACAGCGGCGAGCCCCCGGACGGCTTCGCCGTGGCCACCTCCGGCACCGCCGAGCGCGGCGAGCACATCGTGGACCCGACCAGCGGCGGCCCGGCCCGCGGCCTGCGCTCGCTGACCGTGATCGGCCCGCGCCTGGCCCGCACCGACGCCTACGCCACGGCGGCCTTCGCCATGGGCCCGCTGCGGGCGCTGGACTGGGTGACGGCCAAGCAGGGCTACGAGGCGCTGGCGGTGCTGCCCGACGGACGCCGGCTCGGCACCCCCGGCCTGGCCCGCCACCTGGTCGACCCGCAGAGCACCTGAGCAGCAGAGCACCTGAGCAGCAGAAGCACCTGGCCAGCAGAGCACCTGGGCAACCGAGCCGACACGCCGCCGCCCGCCGGATCAGTGCGCGGCCGCGCCCCGGGTGGCGACACTGGAGCGTGGACGAGAGCCGAAACGGCGCCCTGGGGACCAGGCTGAACTGGCTGCGCGCCGGAGTGCTCGGCGCCAACGACGGGATCGTGTCGACCGCCGGCCTGGTGGTCGGCGTCGCGGGGGCGACCTCCTCCTCCGACACCCTGCTGACCGCGGGCCTGGCCGGGCTGCTGGCGGGGTCGCTCTCGATGGCCTCCGGCGAGTACGTCTCGGTGAGCGCCCAGCGGGACTCCGAGCGGGCCGCGCTCGCCTATGAGGAGCGTGAGCTGGCCGAGCAGCCGGAGGAGGAACTCGACGAGCTGACCGGGCTGTTGATGGACCGCGGGCTGACTCCCGAGGTGGCCAGGGAGGTCGCCGAGCAACTCACCGCGCGGGACGCGCTGACCGCGCACGCCAGGGTGGAGCTGGGCATCGACCCCGAGCAGATCGTCAACCCCTGGCACGCGGCCTGGGCCAGCTTCCTGTCCTTCACGGTGGGCGCGCTGCTGCCGCTGCTGGCGATCGTGCTGCCGCCGGTGGCGTGGCGGGTGCCGGTGACGGTCCTGGCGGTGCTCTGCGCGCTGCTGCTCACCGGTTGGACGGGCGCCCGGCTCGGTGAGGCGCCGGTGCGGCCCTCGGTGCTGCGCAACGTGCTGGGCGGCGGCCTGGCGATGGCGGTGACCTATGCGGCCGGCGCGCTGCTGGGCGCGGCGGGGGTCTGAAGCCGCGCACCCGAGACCCCTCGCACCCGAACCCCCTCACGCCCGAGACCCCTCGCACCCGGACCCCCTCGCGCCTGAACTCCGCGCGCCGTCGGCTCCGGCCACCCCCTACCGACACGTCCGCACCGACACGTCCGCCCCGCCGACCGGCGGCGGTCGGCGGGGCGGACGGAGCGACGAGTCGTTACTTCTTCTTGGCCTTGGCCTTGGCCTTGCTGCCGCTGGAGGTGCCCAGCACGACCAGCCCGGCGATGATCGCGAACAGCACGATCGGCGTCGCGACGAACAGGCCCAGGGACTGGGCGACGCTGAGGCTGGCCCGCTCCTCGGTCGCGTTCCCGGTCGCGGCGAAAGCCGGCGACGACAGCAGCATCATCAGCGTGGCCGCCGCGGAGACCGCACCGGCGCGCATAGCGTTCCTCTTGTCCACGTTCCTCAAGGTACCGGCCCTTTACTGGGGGTCGCTCGGCGGGGTCGGCCTTCCGAGTTCAGCCGTCTCCGCCCGCCCGGACAGCCCCGTCCGCCGCTGGGCCCGCCAGGCCGCCAGCCCCTCGCGCAGCAGTCCGCCCAGCTCGGCGGCACCGGCCCCGGCGGCCAGTCGCTCCAGGGTGACGGGGGTCCCGGTGCCGTCCGCCACGGGCAGTCGCCAGTTGGGGTACTGGTCCCAGGTACCGGGCAGGTTCTGCGGCCGCGGGTCGCCGACCGTGTCGGGCAGCCAGAGGCCGACCAGCTCGGCGGGGGTGGCCAGCAGGAAGCGGTAGAGCGCGGCCGCGTCGAGTTCGGCGCCCCCGGTGAGCAGGCCGAGCCGGGTCAGCTCCGCCCGCCAGTCGGCCAGCTCGGCCGCCGCGGCCTGCTCCTCCTCGGCCAACGGTCTTGCCAGCAGCCCGAGTTGATGCCGCAGCTGGACGTGCTCGCCGGACAGCCGGGCGGCGGTGCTGGGCAGGTCGTGGGTGGTCAGGGTGGCCAGGCAACCGGGCCGCCAGTGCTCGGGCACCAGCGGCGCGCCCTTGAGCCCCTCCTTGCCGGTCCAGTCCCGCTCGAACCAGAGCACCGAGGTGCCCAGCACGCCGCGCGCCATCAGCTCCTCGCGCACCCCGGGCTCGACCGTGCCGAGGTCCTCGCCGATCACCGCGGTGCCGGCCCGGTGCGCCTCCAGCGCGAGGACGCCGAGCATCGCGGCGGCGTCGTAGCGGACGTAGGCGCCATCGGTGGGCGGGCGGCCCTCGGGCACCCACCAGAGCCGGAACAGGCCCATCACGTGGTCGATCCGGATCGCGCCCGCGTGCCGGGCGGCCGCGCGCAGCAGCTCGGCGTACGGGGCGTAGCCGGCGGCGGCCAGCGCGTCGGGGCGCCAGGGCGGCAGGCCCCAGTCCTGGCCGTGCGCGTTGAAGGCGTCCGGCGGGGCGCCGACCGAGATGCCGGCGGCCAGGTGGTCCTGCAGCACCCAGGCGTCGGCACCGTTCGGATGGGCGCCGATCGCCAGGTCGTGGATCAGGCCGAGCGCCATGCCGGCCGCTTCGGCGGCCCGCTGGGCACCGCCGAGCTGCTCGTCCAGCTGCCAGCAGAGCCAGCGGTGGAAGGCGACGGCCTCGGCCAGCTCGGCGCGGGCGGCGGCCACCTGCGGGGAGTCGGGGTGGCGCAGGCCGTGCGGCCAGTGCCGCCAGTCGCTGCCGTGCACCTCGGCCAGCGCGTTCCAGGTGGCGTACCGCTCCAGCCAGCGGCCCTCGCGCCGGACGTAGGCCTGGTAGGCGGCCTGGCGGCCCGGGCCGCGCGGGACGGCGTGCAGCAGCTGGAGCGCCGCGCGCTTGACGGCCCACACCGCGTCCCGGTCGATCAGGCCGTCGTGCGCCAGCACCTCGGCGCGCAGCCGGGCGCCGCGCTGCGCCAGCTCCGCCAGCCTGGCCTGGTCGGCCGGCTCGGCGTACGCGTACTCGGGCACCGCCTCGATCCGCAGGTGGACCGGGTCGGCGAAGCGCCGCGAGGAGGGACGGTAGGGCGAGGGGTCGGAGGGGACGGTGGGCAGCGCCGCGTGCAGCGGGTTGATCTGTACGAAGTCCGCGCCGAGCGCGTCACCCGACCACTGGACGAGTTCGGTCAGGTCGCCGAGGTCGCCCATGCCCCAGGAGCGTTCGGAGAGCACCGAGTAGAGCTGGGCCAGCAGGCCCCAGCCGCGCCCGGGCAGCGGGGCCAGCCGCTCGGGGGCCACGATCAGGGTGGCGGACTCGGCGCGCCCGGCCAGCTCCAGGTACAGGGTGTGGCGGCCGAGCGGCAGGTCGGCGGGCAGCCAGTGCGCCCGGGCCGGCGTCAGCTGCCAGTCGCCGCCGTCCTCCAGCGCGATCCGCAGCCGGGTGGCGGCGGGCACGTCCAGCGCGGTGCGGCGCCCGGCCCGCACCACCAGGCAGGGCGGCAGCAGCCGGGCGGCGACGGCGGCCCGGTGCGCGGCCAGCTCCTGCTCGACGGCCTGCGGGCTGCTCGCGTCGACACCCAGCGCGGCGAGCACGGCGATCAGGGTGGCGGCGCCGACCTGGACCGGCTCGCCCTCGCCGGGGTCGTAGCCGCTGTCCACGCCGTGCGCGTGGGCCAGGGCGATCAGCGCGGGGGCGGGGGTTTCCTCGCCCGCTTCCTCTCCGGCCTCCGCACTGGCCTCCCCGCCGGCCTCCGCACCGGCCCGCGCACCGGCCGGATGGCCCGGTACCGGCCCTGAGGGGGCGTCACTGCTCTCGTCATGGTGGTCGAGATAGGCGGCCAACACGGTCTCCCTGAGGTTCGAGGACAACTGCGCGGTGCGGTGCGGCGGCTGCGGCCTGGTGAGCGTCAGTCAGGCTCCACTCCTACCCGGCCCGCCCGGCGACCATCCGCAACGGCGCGCCGGAGGCGGTGGCGCGGCAGTGCGTCGAGCGCCGCGTTCTGAGCATGCGACACGCGCGACAAAATGGGATGGAACGGTCATCGGACCAGCTCGCGTTGACAGTGCACATGCCCAGCTGGTGGGCTGTGGCAGCGAGGGCTGGCATGTCGGTCGGGGGGCCGGGGGGCAGTCGTCGCACGCCCGTCGATCACCCCGTTCGGCCGATTGCCCCCGGTCGCGAGGAGGCCCCCGTGCAGACCCGTGTGTCCGCAGCCGCCGGGCGGCGATTGCGGCAGCAGCTCGAAGCCAGCCCGGTTCTGCGCGAGGTCCTGCAGCATCCCGCCGTCCATGTCACCCGTCGAGCCACCGCTCGCACCGCCCGTCTGGTCGCGCCGCGCACCGCGGACCGGCTGATCTCCGACCTGAAGGGCACCGAGCCGCTGCTCGCCGCCGTCCGGGCCGAGCGCGAGGCGCAGCCCACCGGACGCACCGTCAGCGGCACCGGGACGGCGCACCCCGAGGCGCTCTCGCACCGCCGGGCCGCCCTGCGGATCGCCGCCACCCTCTCGGCCGCCGCCGTGATCGGCGCGCTGGCCACCGCCGCCCCGGCCGGGGCGGCCGGCGCGCTGCCGTCCTCCTACACGGTCAGCAGCACTCCGGTGCGCACCCCGCTCGGCAGCCTGACCAACCCTCAGGTCTTCCCCCGGCCGCAGCAGCTCCAGCTGAGCGGCAAGCCGGTGACGGTGCCCGCCGACGTGACCCTGGTGGCCGGCGAACAGGCGGACCCGGGTGCGCTGGCTGCGGTGCGCGACGTGCTGATCGAGGCGGGCGCCACCAGCCTGGTCACCCCGCTGGCGGCCGCCCCCACCCCCGCGCCCGGCTCACTGGTGGTCTACGTCGGCGGCGCCGAGGAGCAGCCCGACCCGGCTGCCGCCCAGGTGCTGCAGACCCTTGGTGGCGGTGCCCCGGAGGGGCTGCCGGACGGCGGCTACGCGCTGGCGGCCGGTCAACTGCCCACCCCCGGCGGCAGCTACGGCGCGGTGGTGCTCGCCGGCGTGGACAGCACCGGCACCTTCTACGCCGCGCAGAGCCTGCGCCAGCTGCTCACCGCCGTCCCGGCCGGCCAGGGGCAGGGCCAGGGCGGCTACGGCTTCCCCGGTCTGACGATGCGTGACTGGCCCACCGGGGCGCCGGTGCGCGGCACCGCCGAGAGCTTCTACGGCACGCCGTGGACCACCACCCAGCGCCTCGACCTGATCGACTTCCTGGGCCGGACCAAGCAGAACTTCTACCTCTACTCCCCCGGTGACGACCCGTACCGCCAGGACCTGTGGCGCGACTCCTACCCCGCCCCGCAGCAGCGCGACCTGCGCACGCTGGCCGAGCGGGCCAAGGCCGACCACGTCACCCTCGGCTACGCGATCTCCCCCAGCCAGAACTTCTGCTACAGCTCGGACAAGGACGTGGACGCGCTGATCGCCAAGCTGTCGGCGATGCGCGACCTGGGCTTCGGCGCCTTCCAGCTGCAGTTCGACGACGTCAGTTACGACGAGTGGCACTGCTCGGACGACGAGGACACCTTCGGCACCGGACCGGCCGCCGCCGCCAAGGCGCAGGCCAGGCTGGCCGCGGCCGTGCAGCAGCGGCTGATCGACCAGCACCAGGACCTGGCCGCGCTCTCGGTCGTGCCGACCGAGTTCCACCAGCAGGGCAGCAGCCCCTACCGCACCGCGCTGGCCGCCGCGCTGCCGCGGGCCGTGCAGATCGCCTGGAGCGGGGTAGGGGTGATCCCGGGCAAGATCACGGCTGGTCAGACCACCGACACCGCCGTGCTCTTCGGCCACCCGCTGGTCACCATGGACAACTACCCGGTCAACGACTCGGCCCCCGACCGGCTCTTCCTCGGCCCCTACACCGGGCGCGACCCCGAGGTGGCCGCCCGCTCGGCGATGCTGCTGACCGCGGGCATGCAGCAGGCCGCCGCCTCGCAGCTGCCGCTGGCCACCGCCGGCGACTACGCCTGGAACCCGACCGGCTACCAGTCCGACGCCTCCTGGCAGTTCGCGCTGCGCGCGCTGGCCGCCGAGACCGTGCCCGGCAGCGCGACGGACGCCGGCACCGGCCCGGCGCCGGCCGCACTCACCGCGCTGGCGGGCAACAGCTCCTCCTCCCCGCTGTCCGCCCAGGAGTCCGGCTACCTGACCCCGCTGCTCGACGCGTTCTGGGCGGCCCTGCAGCCCAGCGGCGGCAGCACCGACCTGGCCCGGCTGCAGCAGGCCGCCGACCCGCTGCGGGCCGCCTTCACCACCATGGCCGGCGCCCTGGACGCGCTGCGCGGCACCGACAACCAGGCGGGCCCCGGCGCGGCCGGCAACACCCTGACCCAGGAGACCGGCCCGTGGCTGTCCCGGCTGGGCCTCTACGGGCAGGCCGGCCAGGCGGCGCTGGACATGCTGCTGGCGCAGCACCGCGGCGACGGCGCGGCGGCCTGGCAGGCCCGGGTCGAGCTGCGCGCGCTGCGCAGCCAACTCGCCCAGGGTGCGGTGACCGTGGGCGCCGGGGTGCTGGACCCCTTCCTGGACAGGGCCACCCAGGCCGCCGACACCTGGTCGGGGGTGAGCGGGGGCAGCCTGACGCCGACCAGCACCATGGGCAGCGCCAACGACCACCAGCCGGCGCTGATGACCGACTCCTCACCGGACACGTTCTACTGGAGCGCGGCCCCGCCGCAGCCCGGCGACGCGATCGGAGTGAGCCTGGGCGACGGGCGTCCGGTGGGCACGGTGACCATCACCATGGGCTCGGCCGACAGCACCGCCGCCGACGCCGACGCCACGGCCGACAGCGACACGGCGGCCGCGGTCGACGACTACCTGCACGACGGGGTGCTCGAGTACACCACCGGCGACGGCGTCTGGCACCAGCTGATGGCGGTGCACCAGCAGAAGACCGTCTCCGCCCAGGTGCCCGGCGGCGCGGTGGTCAAGGCGGTCCGGCTGCGCGCCACCAAGACGCAGCAGACGGCCGTCGCGGTGCGCGACTTCAGCGTGACCGCGCCGGGCTCCGCCCAGATGACCGTGGTCGGCGGGCCGCCCGCGGCGGCCGGCTCCTCGGCCTCCGACGTGCTGGACGGCGACCCGGACACCGCCTACCGGGCGGCGGCCGCGCCGACCGCGAGCGACGCACCGCTCACCGTCGAGCTGGGCGCGCTGCGCCCGCTGGACCGGCTCACCGTGCTGACCGACCCCACCGTGAACGCCACCGCCACCGTCGCGGTGCGCAAGGAGGACGGCAGCTGGACCGACCTCGGCACCCTGCACCCCGGCTACAACGAGCTGCCGGCCGGCGGCCGGCCGGCCGACGCGGTGCGGCTGACCTGGCAGCCGGGCGGCGCCGCGCCGGTGGTCAACCAGATCGTGCCCTGGTACGCGGACACCCCGGTGGCCCGCCTCTCGCTGGCCGACCAGTCGCTCGACGTTATCGCCGGGGCGCCGTCGCCCGCGCAGACCCAGGCCGTGGTGGACGCGCTGCGCCCGGACGGCGCCACCGGCGAGATCCGGGCCGCGGCGCCGGGCGGGGTGGCCGGCCTGACCGTCTCCCCCGCGCCCGCGGCCGGCCAGCCGGGCACGCCGGTCAGCGTGCCGCGCGGCGGGCGGGCCGGCACCCCGGTGCAGATCACCGCGGCGGCCACCACGCCGCCGGGGACCTACCAGGTGCCGGTGGACTTCGTGGCGGGCTCGGTGACGATCGAGCAGACCCTGACGGTGCACGTGGTCCCGCCGACCGGCGGCCCGGACCTGGCGCCGACCGCGACGGCGAGCTCCTCGGGCGACGAGACGTCCAAGTTCCCGGCCTCGGCGGTGAACGACAGCGACCCGGCCACCCGGTGGTCCTCTCCCGCCGCGGACAACGCCTGGGTGCAGCTGAAGCTGCCGCAGGCCACCCATCTGGGCGAGGCGGTGCTGCACTGGCAGGACGCCTACGCCAGCGCCTACCAGCTGCAGAGTTCGCAGGACGGGGTCACCTGGACCACGGTGGCCACCGTCACCAGTGGCCGGGGCGGCACCGAGACGGTCCGGTTCGACGCACCGGGCGCGGTGTACCTGCGGATGCAGGGGGTCAGCCGGGCCACCAAGTACGGGTACTCGCTGTACGGGATCGAGCTGTACGCGGTCACCGACCAGGCCGGCGGCACCGGGACGGCGCCGTCGGCGCCCCCGGTGGGCGTGCCGGTGCCGACCTCGACGCCCAGCGGGGTGCCGAGCGCGCCGCCGGCACCGGGCGGCGGGCTGCCGACGCCCCCGGTGACGGTGCCCACGCCGTCCACCACCTCGCCCGCGCCGTCCACAGCACCGACCCCGACGCCGAGCTCGCCGGTCAGCGGGTCGCCGGCACCGACGCCGAGCGGCTCCCCGGCACCGGGCACGACCCCCTCGCCGAGCCCGAGCGGGACGGCGCCGGGGCCGGGGCCGCACTGATCGGACGGCGGCGAGGGTGAGGTGGCGGTCTCCCCCCGTGCGGGGGAGACCGCCACCGGCGTGAGCGGGGCGGCTCGCCCCTGGGGGCGAGGGCCCGCTGCTGGTCCTGGCCGGCACCCTGGCGATGGCGGCCTCGCTCGACCTGATGCCGGTGGGCGGCGCGGTCTACGCCCTCGCGCTGTCCCCGCTGCGCCGGCGGCTCTGAGCCCCGTTCAAGGGCGGCCACTGCCCGGCCCCGTGCCGGCGGGCGCTCCCAGGACAGCGGCGGGCCGGTGACGCGCTCACAGATGCGCGCCACCGGCCCATGAGGCACCGTTCGGCCCTCGCTGGTCAGGCGGTGAGCGCCTCCGGTTGCTCACCGCGGTGGACGGGACGGGACCGGCCCAGCGGAACCGGTGCTCCCGCGTGATCGGTATGGTCGTGGTGCTCGAAGTCACGGAACTGGTCCGTGCCGCCGTACGGCTCCAGGTAGGGCCGCCAGCGCGGGTCCCTGATCCCGGTTCCGATGATGCGCCAGGCCAGCCCGCTGGGCGGGGCCGGTGGTCGCTTCATCCGCCACCCGAGCTCGGTCAGGTGGCGATCGGCCTTCGTGTGGTTGCAGCGGCGGCAGGCCGCCACCACGTTGTCCCAGCGGTGCTGCCCGCCGCGGCTGCGCGGGATCACGTGGTCGACGCTGGTAGCGGCGGCCCCGCAGTAGACGCAGCGCCCGTGGTCCCGGGCGAACAGAGCGCGGCGGGTGAGCGGGACGGGTCCGCAGAACGGCACCCGGACGAACCGGGTGAGCCGGACCACGGAGGGCGCCGTAACGGCGCTGGTGGCGCTGTGCAGAGTGACACCCGAGTCCTCCAGGCTGACTGCCTTGTGGTTGAGGACGAGGATGAGGGCGCGGCGCGTCGATACGACACCGAGTGGCTCGTAGGACGCGTTGAGGACCAGGACATGCGGCACGGATGCCTCCTTGGACGCCTGCGGCGCGTGGCTCGCGCCGGGACGAGCGGATGACCGCGCATCGCTGCGCGATCACCCCCAGTGTCGCCTTACGACTTTGTACGGCGCCACCACTACCGGGTAACGGCCCGAAGAGGCTTCGGTCATCGCCGGTCGTACTGATCTCTATGCCCAAGCGTGCGGCGCGCCGCACTCGAACGGTCCGCCCGGCGCCGCTGAGCGGCCTACGAAGATCACCCGCCGGGATCGGCCGGCCGCCCGGGTGGTCGGCGGGAGCGGAAATCGGGGGCTCGCCCGGGCGCTAGGCTGAGGCGCACGGTCCGCGCGGGCGGCGTGTCCCGCGGCGGCCGATCGTGTGTCCGTCTGCAGGAAGGTTCCACCGTGAGCTGGTCCGGTCTCCCGGCCCTTCTCTCCGCGGCCCCCAGTCCGCCCGCCGAAGCGCCCGCCCTGCGGCTGCCCACCAGTGCGAGCGAGGTGTCCGACAGCACCCGGCAGGCCGCCTCCTGGCTCGACACCAACTGGCAGAACTGGGTCGAGGGCGCGGTTCGGATCGTCATCATCGTGGTGCTCGCGCTGCTGCTGAGAGCCGCGGTGCGCAAGCTGATCTCGCAGTTCATACACCGTATGACCCGCGAGCCGCAGGGTGACGAGGAGTCGCCCAGCCGGCTGGGCGGACTGCTCGTCAACACCGAGCGGCGCCAGCAGCGCTCGGCCGCGATCGGTTCGGTGCTGCGCAGCGTGGCCTCGTTCACCATCATGGGCACCGCCGCGCTGATGGTCCTCTCGGCGCTCGGCATGGACCTCGCACCGCTGCTGGCCAGCGCGGGTGTGGCCGGTGTGGCGATCGGTTTCGGCGCCCGCAACCTGGTGACGGACTTCCTCTCCGGGGTCTTCATGATCATGGAGGACCAGTACGGCGTCGGGGACGAGATCGACACCGGCGTGGCCACCGGCACCGTGCTGGAGGTCGGCCTGCGGGTGACCAAGCTGCGCGGCGCGAACGGCGAGATCTGGTACATCCGCAACGGCGAGGTGAAGCGGATCGCCAACATGAGCCAGGGCTGGTCGACCGCCACGGTGGACGTCCAGGTGGGCTATCGGGAGCCGCTCGACCGGGTGACGGAGCTGATCCTGCAGACCGCCGAGCGGTTCGCCAAGGAGGCGCCCTGGGACGAGGTGCTCTGGGACCCGGTGGAGGTGCTGGGCGTGGAGTCGGTGGCCTCCGACACCGTGGTGCTGCGGGTGCAGGCCAGGACCATGCCGGGCAAGGCGGTCCTGGTCACCCGGGGTCTGCGCCAGCGGCTCAAGACCGCCTTCGACGAGGCCGGCATCAAGCTGAAGGAGGAGGCCGCCGCGTCGGTCCCCGCACCGGCCTCCCCGGCGGACGCGCTGCCGCCCTCCGCGCTGGCCGACCCGGCCTCGGCCCGGTCCCTGGCCGCCCGGCCGATACCGCCGCCCACGCCGGAGGAGCAGCAGGCCTTCGGCAAGCTGCCCTAGCGGACTTCTGCGCCCAGCAGCCCCGCGACCCGCCCGGGTCGCGGGGCTGCTGCGTTCTGCGCCCTGCCCCGCGGGCATCCGAAGCGGTGGCATCCAAAGTCGGATGAGTCGTCCAAATGATTGACAGCCAGGGAGGAACTGTTAGTAAAGTTTCCAATCAACGGGAGCGCCACCACCCCCGCTCCGACCACGGCCGATGGAGGAGGATCAAGCTCGTGACCGACACCACCAGCACCCCCCGCCCCGGCACTCCCAGCCGACTGCGAGCCATCAACGACCGGGCGGCGCTCGACCTCCTGCTTGAGCACGGCCCCCTCTCCCGCACCCGGATCGGGGCCCTGACCGGGCTCTCCAAGCCCACCGCCTCCCAGCTGCTGGCCCGCCTGGAGGCGGCCCGGCTGGTCGTCCCGGTGGGCACCAGCGCGGGCGGCCCCGGGCCCAACGCGCAGCTGTACCAGCTCAATCCGGCCGCCGGGTACGTGGCGGGGCTGGATGTGACCACCAGCCACATCCGCTTCGCGGTGGCCGACATCACCGGTGCCACCCTGGCCGAGCACCTGCTGCCCACCCCCGGACGGCAGGCCACCGGCACCGTCGCCCGGGTCGCCGAGGGCCTGGCCGAGACGGTGCACCGGGCCGGACTCCGGCCGGGCTGCCTGAGCGAGATCGCGATCGGCACCCCCGGCGCCCTCGACCCGGCCACCGGCAAGCTGCGCTACGCCGCCCACCTGCCCGGCTGGCACTCCCCCCGGCTGGCTGAGGAGCTGCGTTCGGCCCTCGGCGCGCCGGTGGCGATCGAGAACGACGTCAACCTCGCCGCCGTGGCCGAGCGGGTGCTCGGCTCGGCCCGCGGCTGCGCGGACTTCGTGCTGCTCTGGGCCGAGGAGGGCATCGGCGCCGCGATCACCATCGGCGGCCGGCTGCACCGCGGCTTCACCGGCGGCGCCGGTGAGGTCGGCTACATGCCGGTGCCCGGCGCGCCGGTGGTCCGCAACGTCCGCCGGGAGAACTCCGGCGGCTTCCAGGAACTGGCCGGAGCCAACGCGGTACTGGCGCTGGCCAAGCGGTACAAGCTGTCCGGCCGCACGGCCGAGGCGGCGATCGCCCGCGCCCTCGCCACCCCCGGCGCGGGCGAGGAGTTCCTGGCCGACCTGGCCAACCGGCTGGCCACCGGCCTGGCGGCGATCGTCGCGGTGGTCGACCCCGAGCTCGTCGTGCTCTGCGGCGGGATCCCGACCGCGGGCGGCGAGACGCTGCGCGAGCTCGTCCAGGAGGAGCTCACCGGCCTGGCGGTACCGCGCCCCAGGCTGCTCAGCAGTACGGTGCCGGGCTCGCCGGTGCTGCACGGAGCGCTGCAGCTCGCCCTGACCGCCGCACGGGAGAGGGCCTTCACCACCGCCTGATCCGCCACCGATGCGCCACCGATCCGCCGCTCGACTCACCGTCATGTCCGATATCCGCGTACCCGCACTGCCTCCCCCCTTCCCCCGCCGGGGCGACGGGCGATGCCGCCCGCCCCCGTACTCCCAGGAGGACGCGTGTCCCAGATCCGCACCCACCGGCTCGCCGCCGCGGTGGCCCTCGGCGCGAGCGTCGCGCTGCTGGCCACCGGCTGCACCGGCACCGACTCCACCGGCACGGACCAGTCGGCCAACGGCAAGGACGTCACCATCACGTTCTGGCACGGCTGGAGCCAGGACAACGAGACCAAGGCGATCAACGCCAACATCGCCGCCTTCGAGCAGCTGCACCCGAACATCCACGTCAAGGTGGTCGCCAACGTCTCCGACGACAAGAGCGAGCAGGCGCTGCGGGCCGGCGGTCCCGACGCCCCCGACGTGGTCTCCTCGTTCACCACCGACAACGTCGGCAAGTTCTGCGACTCCAAGATCTGGATCGACCTCAACCCGCTGCTCAAGCAGGACAACATCGACCCGGCGACCACCTTCCCGGCGCAGATGCTCAAGTACAGCCAGTTCCAGGGCGATCAGTGCTCGCTGCCGCTGCTCGGCGACGCCTACGGGCTCTACTACAACAAGAAGGCCTTCGCCGCCGCCGGCATCACCGCGCCGCCCAGGACGCTGAGCGAGTTCGACGCCGACGCCGTGAAGCTGACCGTCCCCAGCGGCGACGGCTACCAGCAGCTGGGCTTCATGCCCGACTACCACGGCTACGAGTCCTCCCCCGCGCACTACCTGGGCCAGTGGGGCACCAGCTACTTCGGCCCGGACGGCAAGGCGGACCTGGCCACCGACCCGACGGTGGCCGACATGCTCACCTGGCAGCGGAACCTGGTGAACAAGCTGGGCGGCTACGACAAGCTGGAGAAGTTCCGCACCACCTTCGGCGACGAGTTCAGCGCCAAGAACCCGTTCGAGACCGGCCAGGTGGCGATGGCGATCGACGGCGAGTGGCGGACCCAGTCGATAGCCGACGACAGCGCCACCGTCGACTGGGCCACCGCGCCCTTCCCGGTGCCCGACGCGCAGGCGGCCGACTACGGTCGCGGCTACCTGACCGGCACCATCGTCGGCATCGCCCGCACCAGCCAGAAGCAGGCCGCCGCCTGGCAGTTGGTGAAGTACCTGACCACCGACACGGACGCGGTGGTGAGCTTCGCCAACGCGATCCACAACGTGCCCAGCACCATCGCCGCGCTCAACTCGCCGAAGCTGAACACCGATCCGAACTTCAAGACCTTCCTGGACGTGGCCCGCAACCCCAACTCCTCGACCACGCCCGCCAGTATCAACGGCGGCGCCTACCAGGTGAGCCTGCAGAACCTCGCCTACGACGTGGAGAGCGGCAAGAAGACCGATCTGTCGGCCGGCCTCACGGCCACCGACAAGGAGATCGACGACGCCGTGGCCCAGGCGAAGTGATCCCCCGATGGCACTGACCGACTCCTCGCCGCTCACCCTCCCCCCGCCCGCCCTCGCCCCGGCCGCCGCGCTGCGCCGCAAGCACCGCCGCGAGGCCTGGCGCACGCTGGCCTTCCTGTCCCCCTGGCTGATCGGTTTCGGCTTCTTCTTCGCCTATCCGCTGATCTCCACCGTGTACTTCTCCTTCATGAAGTACGACGGCTTCACCGCCCCCGTCTTCACCGGCCTGAAGAACTGGAACTACGTCCTGGGCCACTACCCCTTCTTCTGGCAGGGCCTGGGCAACACGCTCTGGCTGGTGGTGGTGATGGTGTCGCTGCGGGTGGTCTTCGGCCTGGGCATCGGCCTGCTGATCACCAAGGTGAAGAGCGGCGCCGGCTTCTTCCGCACCGCCTTCTACCTGCCCTATCTGGCCCCGCCGGTGGCCGCCACGATCGCCTTCGCGTTCCTGCTCAACCCGGGCACCGGGCCGGTGAACCACGCGCTGAGCCGGCTCGGCCTGCCGCAGCCGGGCTGGTTCAACGACCCCAGCTGGTCCAAGCCGGCCCTGACCCTGCTGGCCCTGTGGGGCATCGGCGACCTGATGGTGATCTTCCTGGCCGCGCTCCTGGACGTTCCCCAGGAGCAGTACGAGGCAGCCGAGTTGGACGGCGCCGGGGCCTGGCAGAAGTTCCGCTTCGTCACCGTCCCGCACATCTCGCCGATCGTGGTCTTCGCGGTGGTGACCGGCGTGATCCAGACCATGCAGTACTACACCCAGGCCATCGTGGCCGGGAAGGTCGCCAGCGGCGTGATCGGCGGCTCCGGCGAGCAGTTCGAGCCCGGCTACCCGCGCGGCTCCACCTGGACGCTGCCGCAGATGGTCTACAACCTCGGCTTCCAGCGCTTCGACACCGGCTCGGCCTGTGTGGTGGCCCTGATCCTCTTCGCCATCTCGATGGCCTTCACCAGTCTGTTGCTGCGCCGTCGGGCCGGCTTCGTGACCAGCGAGGACTGACCCATGGCCGTGACCTCCTCCCCCAGCCTGGGCCGGCCGCTCGACGCGCCCGCCCGCACCACCGCGCACCGCGCCGCCCGCCGCCGCGCCGCCCTGCACTGGGTGGCCGTGCACACCACCGCGATCGCCGCCGCGCTCTTCTTCCTGCTGCCCTTCCTCTTCGTCTTCCTCACCTCGGTGATGTCGGACCGCCAGGCGCTGACCACCGACTACTGGCCGCAGCACTGGGACTGGGGCAACTACGTCAAGGTGTGGCAGACCCCGGGCTTCCTGACCTGGTGGCGCAACACCCTGGTGTACGCGGTCGCCGGGACCGTGCTGACCGTGGTCTCCAGCCTGCCGGTCGCCTACGCGCTGGCCCGCTTCCGGTTCCGCGGCCGCAACCTGGCGCTGATGGCGGTCATCTCGATGATGATGCTGCCGCCCCAGGTGACGGTCATCCCGATGTACCTGTTCTGGGCCAAGCAGATGCACCTGACCGGCACGCTCTGGCCGCTGATCATCCCGATGGCCTTCGGCGACGCCTTCACCATCTTCCTGCTGCGGCAGTTCCTGCTGACCATCCCCAGGGAGTACACCGAGGCGGCCCGGGTGGACGGCTGCGGGGAGCTGCGGACCCTGCTGCGGGTGATCCTGCCGATGGCCCGCCCGGCGGTCGCGGCCGTCGCGCTGTTCCAGTTCTTCTACTGCTGGAACGACTACTTCGGGCCGCAGATCTACTCGAGCGAGAACCCCGGCGCCTGGACGCTCTCCTACGGCCTGGAGTCCTTCAAGGGCGCGCACCACACCAACTGGAACCTGACCATGGCGGCCACCCTGCTGATCATGGCGCCCGTCATCGTTCTCTTCTTCTTCGCTCAGAAGGCCTTCATCGAAGGCGTCACTCTCACAGGGGTCAAGGGCTGATATGTCTCTCAAACTCGCCATCGTCGGCGGCGGTTCCACCTACACGCCCGAACTCATCGACGGCTTCGCCCGGTTGCGCGACCGGCTGCCGATCGGCGAGCTGGTGCTGATCGACCCGGCCGCCGAGCGGCTGGAGCTGATCGGCGGCCTGGCCCGGCGGATCTTCGCCAAGCAGGGCCACCCGGGCACCATCACCACCACCCAGGACCTGGACGCCGGGGTGGCCGACGCGGACGCCGTCCTGCTGCAGCTGCGGGTCGGCGGGCAGGCGGCCCGGGGCGAGGACGAGACCTGGCCGCTGGAGTGCGGCTGCGTGGGCCAGGAGACCACCGGCGCGGGCGGGTTGGCCAAGGCGCTGCGCACCGTGCCGGTGGTGCTGTCGATCGCCGAGAAGGTGCGCCGGGCCAACCCGGCGGCCTGGATCGTCGACTTCACCAACCCGGTGGGCATCGTCACCCGGGCGCTGCTGGACGCCGGCCACAAGGCGGTGGGCCTGTGCAACGTGGCGATCGGGTTCCAGCGCAAGTTCGCCGCCCACCTGGACGTGGCACCGGAGTTGATCCGCCTGGACCACGTCGGGCTGAACCACCTGACCTGGGAGCGCGGCGTCACGCTGCTGGACGCCCCCGGCGCGGCGGGCGGACGCGAGGTGCTGCCGGAGCTGCTCGGCGGCTTCGGCCCGCAGATCGCCGAGGACCTGCTGCTGCCGCTGCCGGTGATCCAGCGGCTCGGCGTGGTGCCCTCGTACTACCTGCGCTACTTCTACCAGCACGACGAGGTGGTCCGGGAGTTGCGCGAGAAGGGCTCGCGGGCCGGCCAGGTGGCCGCGATCGAGCGCGAGCTGCTGACCATGTACGCCGACCCGGCGCTGGACGCCAAGCCCGAGCTGCTCGGCAAGCGCGGCGGCGCCTTCTACTCGGAGGCCGCGGTGCAGCTGCTCGCGGCGCTGCTCGGGACCGGTGGCGCGGCGCACGACGTGCAGGTGGTCAACACCCGCAACGACGGGATCCTGCCCTTCCTGCCGGACGACGCGGTGATCGAGGTACCCGCCGAGGTCGGCGCGGGCGGCGTGACCGCGCTGCCGCAGCGCCCGGTGGAGCCGCTCTACCGGGGCCTGATCGCGGCCGTCACCGCCTACGAGGAACTGGCCCTGGCCGCGGCCCTGAAGGGCGGCCGGGACCGGGTCTTCGACGCCCTGCTGGCGCACCCGCTGATCGGCCAGCTGGACCTGGCCGAGCAGCTGACGGACCGCCTGCTGGCCCACAACGGCCAGTACCTGGATTGGGCCTAGCCACTCCGCCGCCACCTCTCACCCAGCCCCGGCCCGACCGGCCGGGGCTCCACGCACGAGCCCGGGGGCCCGATGGACCACCACCAGCTGGAACCAGACCTGACCGCTGCCGAGGGCGCCGAGGGGGCAGGCCCACTGGCCGTGCTCGCGATCGACGCCGGCAACAGCAAGACCGACGTCGCCTTCGTGGCCGCGGACGGCCGGCTGCTCGGCACCGCCCGGGGCGGCGGCTTCGCCCCGCAGCTGACCGGGCCCGAGGCGGCCGTCGCCGCGCTCGCCCCGCTGGTCGCGGCGGCGGCCGAGCAGGCCGGACCGGCGCTCGCCCCCGGGGCGCCGGTCCAGCACCTCCAGGCCTGCCTGGCCAACGCCGATCTCCCCATCGAGGAGGAGCGGTTGGAGCGGGCGCTGGCCGCGCACGGCTGGGGCCGCACGGTCGCCGTCGCCAACGACACCTTCGGGCTGCTGCGGGCCGGCACCGACAGCCCGCGCGGGGTGGCCGTGGTCTGCGGCGCCGGGATCAACTGCGTGGGCCTGCTGCCCGACGGCCGCACCGCGCGCTTCCCGGCGCTCGGCCAGCTGACCGGCGACTGGGGCGGCGGCGGCGGGCTGGCCGCCGAGGCGATGTGGCACGCGACCAGGGCCGAGGACGGCCGCGGGCCCGCCACCGCGCTGGCCGGCGCGATCGCCGCGCACTTCGCGCTGCCCGGCGCCAATGCGGTGGCGGCCGCGATGCATCTGGGCGAGCTGGCCCGGGAGCGGCTGCACGAGGTCGCCCCGCTGATCTTCGACTGCGCCGCCGCGGGGGACGCCGCCGCCCTGGCACTGATCGACCGGCAGGCCGAGGAGATCAGCCGGCTGGCCTGGGTCGCGCTCGGCCGCCTTGAGCTGCTCGACGAACCCACCCCGCTGGTGCTCGGCGGCGGGGTGCTGGCGGCCGGGCACCCGCTGCTGCTGGACAACCTGACCCAGCGGCTGCACACCCTCACCCCGTGGGCGCAGCCGCGCATCGTCACCGCGCCGCCGGTGCTGGGCGCGGCACTGCTCGGCCTGGACCGGCTGGCAGCCGACGGCCTGGGCGGCGGTCCCCGCGCCCAGCAACGGCTGCGCGAGGCGTACGGCAGCCCGGCGGCGATCGCGGCCTGAGGCCGGGGCCGGGGCCGGTGCCGGGGCCGGGGCCGGGGCCGGTGCAGACCTCAACCGGCGGCGCCGGGCGGCACGTTGGGCATCAGCACTGCCGGTGCGTCGGCCACCGGCTCCGCGCCCGCCACCAGTGCTGTGGCAGCCACCGGCGCTGTGCCCGCCGCCGGCACTGTGCCCGCCGCAGGCTCGTCGCGCACCGTGAGGGTGCGCACCGCCCGGCTGGTCAGCGCCGCGCCGGTGGCCAGCGCGATCAGCGCGGCGGCGACCAGCAGGGTGGTGCGCTCGCCGAACCGGTGGGCCAGCGGTCCCACCGCCATCTCGCCCAGCGGCAGCGCCAGGAAGGAGCCGAGCGCGTCGATCGAGTAGACCCGCGCCAGCCGGTCCGCGGGGACGTTCTGCTGGAGCGAGAGGTCCCAGGCCACGCCGAACAGTTCGAGGGCGAAGCCGGAGACGAACATGACCGCGCAGAGCACCGCCGCCCCCGGGCGCTGGGCCAGCGCCAGCACGGTCACGGCGTCCGCGCCGACCAGGCCCACCCCGAGCGCCAGCGCCCGCCGCACCCGCAGCCGGGTCGCCAGCAGTCCGGCCACCACCGCCCCGGCCATCTGGACGGCCAGCACCACGCCCCAGGCCGTGCGCCCGATGGTGGCCTGCGCGATGCCCGGGCCGATCACCTGGACCGCGCCGGAGTAGGCCGCGTTGACCACCAGGAACTGCAGCACCACCACCCAGACCCACCGGCGCGAGATGAACTCGCGCCAGCCATCCCGTAGTTCGACCAGCGCGCGGACCTTCTCCCGGTCCGCGCCGGACTCGGCGGCGGCCTGCCGGACCAGCAGATAGCAGCCGCCCGCCGCCGCCAGCGCCGCCGCATCCACCGCCAGCGCCCAGCCGGCACCGGCCGTGGCGGCCAGCAGTCCACCGAGCGAACTACCCATGATCATGCCGAGGTTGACCCCCAACCGGGCCACCGCATTGGCCTGGCGCAGCTCGCCGGCGGGCACCGTCTGCGGCAGCAGGGCAGCGGCGGCGGGCAGCGAGAGCGCGGCGAGCACGCCGTTGGCCAGGCTCAGCACCACCAGCAGCGGCAGCGAGGCCCAGTGCAGCAGCAGACTGACCGCCAACACGCCCTGGACCGCGGCGGATCCCAGCGCCGAGCCCTGCAGCAGCACCGCCCGCCGCACCCGGTCGGCGAGCACCCCGCCGAAGAGCAGCGCCAGCACGTTGGCCAGTGAGCGCGCCCCGACCACCAGGCCCAGGTCGGTCACCGACCCGGTCAGATCGAGCACCGCGAACGAAAGGGCCACCGGTGCCATGGAGTTGGCCAGCACGGTGACGGCCCGCCCGGCGGTCAGCCAGCGGAACGGGCGGTGCCGCAGCACGGCGGTCGCGGCGCTCATATCCCCTCCGCCATCGGCTCCGCCATCCTCTCCGCCATACCCTCCGCCGCCGGCTCCCCCGCCGTCCCGCCGCCGGCCGCCATCTGGAAGAGCACCATGGTGGCGCCCACCCGTACCGTGCCCGGCGCGTGCGGCGGCCGGGCCGCCTCGTGCAGCAAGCTGCCCAGCTCGTCGGCCAGTTGGGCGGCCCGGCGCCACACCTCGGGGGCCACCCACAGCTCGGCGTCGGTCAGCGCCCCGGGCGCCCCGGCCACTCGCGACCGGGACCGCCGGCGCAGCTCGTCCGCCAGCGCAGCCGTGAGCAGCTGGAACTCGTCGCCGGTGGTCGCGTCGACCGTGGTGCCGCTGTCCGGGTCGTGCCGGTAGCGCTTGGCCCGTCCGCCGCGCACCAGCACCTCGCCGGCCGGCTCCAGCAGCCCTGCCGCGTGCAGGCGGCGCAGGTGGTAGCTGACGTTGGCCTGCGTCTCGCCCAGTTCCCGGGCCGCCTCGGCCGCGCTCATCGGCTGGCCGGTGAGCAGCGAGAGCAGTCGCAGGCGCAGCGGGTGGGCAAGCGCCCGCAAGCCGTCGGCGGGGCCGCGCGCGATGTCGTCGTCCGTCATGGCGGCCATCATGCGGGCAGCGCCCGACGACCGTCAAAGGTTTATTTGGGGGTGGCCGTTCTTGCATCTGTACCTACTGGTAGGTACGATCGCGGGCGTGAGTACCTCGGAGCGCCTCATCGAAAGCACCCGCGAACTGCTCTGGGAGCGCGGCTACGTCGGCACCAGCCCCAAGGCCATCCAGCAGCTCTCGGGCGTGGGCCAGGGCAGCATGTACCACCACTTCGACGGCAAGCCCGATCTGGCGTTCGCCGCGATCACCCGCACCGCCGAGGAGATGCGCGCCAAGGCGGCGCTGGAGCTCGACGGCCCCGGCAGCACCATCGAGCGGCTCACCGTCTACCTGCACCGGGAGCGGGACGTGCTGCGGGGCTGCCCGGTGGGGCGGCTCACCCAGGACCCCGAGGTGATGGCCGACCCGACGCTGCGCCGTCCGGTGCGGGAGACCTTCGGCTGGCTGCGCGGCCGGCTCGCCGAGCTGCTGGCCGAGGGCCGCGAGAGCGGCGAGCTGGACCCGGCACTCGACCCGGTCGCCACCGCCTCCACCATCGTCGCGGTGCTCCAGGGCGGCTATGTGCTGGCCCGCGCCGCCGACTCCACCGAGCCGTTCACCGAGGCCGTCGAGGGCGTCCTCGGCCTGCTCGCCGCCCGGTCCCGGCCGGGCACCCGAGCCTCCTGACGGCTCCGGCCGCCCGGCCCCGGGCGGCTACTTCGAGCGGTCGTCCGCCCGGGCGGCCGGCTCGCCCGGCTCGCGCCGGTGGCGGCGCCAGAGCCAGATGCCCAGCGCCAGCACCACCAGGGCCCCGACCACCACCGCCACCACCGTGCCGACCAGGTGCTCGACCCGGGCGTACGCGCTGCCCGCCGCGAAGCCGAGCAGGGTGAAGCCGACGCCCCAGAGCGTGCCGCCGGCCACGTTGAAGACGGCGAACCGCTTGTAGGGCATGTGCGAGGCGCCGGACAGGGTCGGCACCAGGGCGCGGAAGAGGGCGACGAAGCGGCCGAAGAAGACCGCCGCCGGGCCCTTCTCCCGGATGAAGCCGCGGGCCCGGTCGAGCTTGTCCCGGTGCCGCACCGCGGGCCCGGTCTCCAGCAGCCGCGGCCCGAAGTACCGCCCGACCGCGTAGCCGACCGTGTCGCCCAGGATCGCCGCCAGCACCACGACCAGCATCATCAGCGGCAGGTCCACCCCGCGGTGGGCGGCCGCGATGGTGCCGCCGAGGACCGCCGCGGTCTCGCCCGGCAGCACGAAGCCGACGAAGAGCGCGTCCTCGGAGAAGACCAGCGCCGCCACCACCGCGTACACCAGGGGCCCGGAGAGCCCGCCGAGCCAGTGGGTGATCGAGCCCATGGCCGCCGCTCCTTCCGCGTCGTGTCCCTCCCCACCGTACGCGGTGCCCCGCCCGGCGCAGCCGGTGTTCGCCGGCCGGTGCTCAGGAGAGCCGCAGCTCCCGTGCCGTCGGCTCGGCGAGCCGCGGGTAGGGCGCCTCGGCGGGCAGCAGCGCGGCGGCGGCCGCCCGGTCGCCGGCCCGCACCAGCCGGTGCACCTCGTGGGCGAGCGGCGTCACGTCGCGCACCGAGCGCAGCCAGTGGTCCGCGTAGTCGCGGGTCGCCGACCCGGCCAGGCCCAGTTGGAGCGAGCGGTACGGCAGCGCCGTGAAGTCCAGGTCGCGCTCCGGGTCCCACTGCACCCGCACCGTGGTCTCGCGCAACCGGTCCGCCCATGCCGCGCGGTCGGGGTGCACGTCGCGGTCGTAGTGCGACAGGCAGGCCTGCGCGAGGGCCGACTCGAAGCCCGCCCGGCTGATCTCCAGCGCCAGTACCACCTCCTGGCCCGGCTTGGTGCCCCAGCCGCAGCGGTACATCATCCAGCGGAAGCTCGGCTTGATCCAGGTCATCCTGCTCCGGCTCCAGACGGCCGGGAACTGCCCGTCGCGCGCCGTGGGTTCGCCGATCCCGGGCGGGTAGGCCTGGTAGACCGTCACCGTCTCGTCGGTGTAGGCGGCCCTGATCTGCCGCTGCGGGACCGGCTGCCCGGCCGGGGCGGACTCCTCGGACGGGGCGGACTCGACGCACTCCTCGGACCGGGTGGGCGGCAGTGCCATCAGAGGTGCTCTCCGACCCACTGCGCGAGCCGCTGGGCGCAGCCGTCGACCGCCTCGCGCCAGACCAGGTCGGCGCCCTCCCCCGCCTGGTCGCTGACGTACTTGACCAGCCGCACCGGCACACCCGCGCGCTGGGCCACGTCCACCAGCGCGTAGCCCTCCATGTCGACCAGGTGGGCCTGGGCCGCCAGCCGGTCGCGGGCCGCGGAGTCGGAGACGAAGAGGTCGCCGGTGGCCAGGGTGAGGCCCTCGGCGGCCAGGGTGAGCGGGCCGCCGAAGCTGCGGCCGGTCAGCGTGCGCAGCACCTCGGTGTCCAGGTCGTGCTGGAGCACCGTGCCGATCTCGTGGAACTCCCCGTCCAGGCCGGGGCGCAGCGCGCCCGCCGTACCCAGGTTGATCACCTCGCGCGGGTGCGGTCCGCTCGCCAGCACGGTGGCCAGCGCGGCGCTGGCGTTCACCTTGCCCATGCCGGTGAGCAGCACCGGGAGGCCGCGGTCCAGGTACGCGGCCTCCTCGGCCACGGCCAGGACGAGGAGCGGGCGGTCAGGGGCGACGGTTCCGATCAGCTGCATGCTGCCGATCGTAGTCAGCCGCCGCGCGGATCCCGCCCGGCGGCCGGCCCCGCCGCGTTCAGCTCTCGGCGCCGTAGCGGTGCTTCAGGTTGGGATCGTCCAGCCACCACGGGCGCATGCCCACCTCGCCGTCCCCCACCGCGGCCGTCGCCTCAGGGCCCTTGGTGGTCGCCGCGGCGACCGCCGCCTCGTACTGCGCGTCCAGCTCGGCGTCCACCGCCGCCGTCTCCTCGCGCCCCTGCACGATCATGCGGCGGACCAGCGCGCAGATGAACGGCAGGCCCACCAGGTCGCCCAGCACCCAGAGGCTGTTGCCGCCCCAGGTCTGGTCCTGCGCGATGCTCGGGCCCCACGGGCGGTCCAGCGCCACGTAGTAGTGCTCGGCGACGATGTGCCCGCCGTAGATGAGCACGATGCCCAGACCCGCGTCGAAGATCACCTCGGCGAAGGTGATGAAGAGTCCGACCAGGTGCGGGTACTCGTGCCCGACCGGGTCGATCTGCAGCCGCGGCCAGAAGTACGCCAGCCCGAGCAGCACCAGCGACACGTGCAGCCCGATGTTCCAGGCCCCGCTGCTGAGCGACTTCTCGTACCAGGGCGTGAAGTAGAGCAGCCAGGGCGGCGCCATCAGCAGCGCGGTCGAGATGGCCGGGAACATCAGCACCTTGGACGGGCCGCTGCGCAGCGCCCGCAGGATCCGCTCGCGCCACACCGGCGAGGCGGTCTCGGCCAGCAGCGAGACGGGTGCGCCGAGCGCGAGGAAGAGCGGGACCAGCATCAGCAGCAGGACCACCTGCACGGCCCGGTCGGTGAACAGGATCCGCTCGTAGACGCCCAGGCCCGAGCAGGTCGCCCAGACCCAGAGCAGCAGTCCGCCGAGGAACGCCAGCGTGCGGGTGGGCTGCCAGCGGGTGCCGGCTCTGGCCAGCGACCGCACGCCCAGCAGGTATCCGCCGCCGAGCAGCACGGCCAGCGTCAGCACCACCGGCTCGGCGGTCCACGAGGTGGCCAGGTCGGCCCACTGCCAGGGCGGCGGCCCGTGGTACCCGGCGGCCGTGGTCAGGACAGCTGTGCTCTGCATCGTTCGCGCTCCATGCTCCGCCGGGGTGCGGCGGTTCCCGAGCCATCATGGCCGACCGGAAGACGATCACGGTCGGCGGGGCACCGTGTCGCCCGCCCGGCGCGATCGGCCCGATGGGCCGTAATCCCTCCCCCACCGGGGCCGGAACCGCATAAGGTGCCCCTCGCGTCTTGGACCCGCCGGGGCGGCCCGGCAACGGCCGCGCTACCGGCGGCCCCAGGGAGCCACAGAGGCGTCACAACTGCAGCACACGTCACGTGTGGTCGTCGGACCTGATGGCCATACTGCTGGCAACGGGCCGCTCCCCGATCGTCGGGGCGGCCCACCGGGGAGGGTGGGGCGGGTGGCGACATCAGTGCGGACGGCGGCTCGACCGCCGGGGCAGGGCGGCGGCGCGCCACCGCCCGGGCCACGGCAGCAACCCGACACACCGGCCGGGCCGGCTGCCGCGCCGCGCCCGCGGCGGCGCGACCGGTGGCGGGCGGCGGCCGACAGCGCCCCGGGCCGGCTGCGGCTGACCTCGATCGGCCTGGTCGTCCTGATGCTCGGCTCCGGCGCGCTGACCGGCTGGCAGGTGGCCGGCCGCAGCCAGGCCGCCGACCAGGTGGTCACCCGCAGCCAGCCGCTGAGCCAGCAGGCAGCCGAGATCTACCGCTCGCTGGCGGACGCCGACACCACCGCCGCCGCCGGCTTCCTGCTGGCCGGCAACGAGCCGCAGCAGGTTCGCCAGCGCTACCAGGACGACCTGGCGAGCGCCGCCCAACTGCTCAGCCAGGCCGCCGCACAGAGCGGCGGATCCGCCCAGGCGCAGGCCTCGATCAGCCGGCTCAACCAGCAACTGCCCGTCTACTCCGGCCTGGTGGAGACCGCGCGGGCCGACGACCGGCAGGGCCTGCCGCTCGGCGCGGCCTATCTGAGCTACGCCTCCACCTCGATGCAGACCCAACTGCTGCCGATCGCCCAGCAGCTCGCGGACGCCGAAACGGCCCGGCTGAACCACGACTACGCCGACGCACGGGCCACCCCCTGGGCGGCCTACGTGCTCGGGGTCCTGGTGCTGGCCGCGCTGCTCCGCTGCCAGCTGCGACTCTTCCGGCACACCAACCGGGTCTTCAACCCCGGGCTGCTGGGCGCCACGGCGGCGGTGCTGGTCACCCTGCTCTGGCTGACCGGCGGGGTGCTGGCGGCCGACTCGGCGCTCTCCGACAGCCTGAAGCACGGCGCGACCCCGCTCCAGGCGCTCGACCTGGCCCGGACCGACGCGCTGCGGGCCCGCACCGCGGAGAACCTCAACCTGGTCGCCCGCGGCTCCACCACCCAGTACGCCAACCAGTGGACCAGCGCGGTGCAGGCCGACAGCGCGGCGCTGGCGGGCGCCGCTCAGCTGGCTCCCGGCGGCGCGCTGAGCGCCATCGAGGCCGCCCGCGACCAGTTCGCGCTCTGGACGCAGCGGCACACCGCGGCCGACGCCAGGAACAACGCCGGCGACTACCAGGGCGCGCTGGACGCCACCGTGGGCACCGGCCCGGACAGCACCCAGCCCGTCTACCAGAGCCTGGACCAGGACCTCGCGAACGCGGTCAAGGTCGAACAGGCCGACTTCCTGAGCGCGGCACAGAAGGGACGCGACGCCACCGGCACCGTCGTCCCCGCCGCGAGCCTGCTCACCCTGCTCGGCGCGGCCGGCGTGCTGCGCGGCCTCGGCCGGCGCCTGGCGGAGTACCGATGAGCACCGGACCCACGAGCGGAGTACCGATGACGAGGCGACACCTGCCGCGGCGGGCCCGCACCTTGCTGCTCGCCACCGCCCTGCTCGCCCCGCTCGCCCTCGCGGGCGCGGCGTCGGGCGCCCCCGAGCGGCCCGCGGCATCGGCGTCCACGGCCACGGCCACGGCCACGGCCGGCCTGCGGGCCGACGCCGCGACCGGCGCGACCACGGCGACCGGCGCGACCGACTGCGACCCGACCAAGAGCCTGCCGCCGAGCAGCAGCGACAGCGGCCCGGCCGTGAGCGCGATCCGCAAGCGCGGCGTACTGATCGCCGGCGTCGACCAGAACAACTACCACTGGGGTTTCCGCGATCCGTCCACCGGCCAGGTGGAGGGCTTCGACATCGACCTGGTGCACGCGATCGCGCAGGCGATCCTCGGCGATCCGAACAAGGTCCAGTTCAAGATGGTGCCGACCGCCGACCGTATAGAAGCCGTCAAGAGCGGTGAGGTCGATCTGATCGCGCGTACCATGACGATCACCTGCGACCGGCTCGGCGACGTGGCCTTCTCCACGGTGTACTTCCAGGCCGGGCAGCAGGTGGTGGTGCCGAAGGCGGCCAAGGCGAAGAGCGTCGACGACGCCCTGAAGGGGAAGACGGTGTGCGTGTCGAGCGCCTCCACCGCACAGGACGAGCTGGGGCAGAATCCACGCGGTGCGGCGGCGGTCAAGGTGGTCGGCAACGACCTCGACTGCCTGGTGCTGATGCAGCTCGGCCAGGTGGACGCCACCCTGACCGACAACGCGATCGCGGTCGGCCAGGCGGCCCAGGACCCGACGGTCCAGGTGGTCGGACCCGCCATCACCAATGAGCCCTACGGGATCGCGATGGCCAAGAACGCCCCCGACCTGGTGGCCCGGGTCAACCAGGTGCTGGCCGACTACCGGAGCAGCGGCGCCTGGCAGGCCGGCTACGACAAGTGGCTCGCGGCCTACCTCGGCCCCTCCGCCGGCCCGCCGCCGGCCCATTACCTGCCCTGACGGCGACCTGCCTGACGGCCCACCAGGTGCCGGGTGGAGACTGATCCGGACAAGAACGAGACCCGCTGACCTGAGGAGAGAAGGGCGTGGCGTTGACAGGATCCGCTGGCCCGGTGCTGAGCCGGGAGGAGGTGGACCGCGAGCTGGCCCGGCTGAGCGCCGAGCGCGAGGCCGTCGAGGCCGCGCTGCTCGCGCTCCAGGACCACCCCGGACGGCGCCTGCTGGAGGGCGCGGCCCTGTCCGGGCGCACCGAGGAGCGGTGGTCGGTGGCCGCGCCGGGGCTCGCCCTGCTGTGGGCCTTCTTCGACCGCTACTCCGAGGCGCTGGCGGCCGCCCGCGCGGTGCGCTCGCGCCGGGCGCGCCCGAGTTCACCCGAACTGGCCGAGCTGACCGAGCTGCTGCGCGGCCGGGCGGTCACCGTCTCGGGCGGCCAGCTGCCCGACGCGGCCCGGCAACTGGCGGGCCCGGCCCGGCTGGTGGAGCAGATCAGCCTCGGCGAGCTGATGGACCGGATGAACCACTGGTACGCCACCGTGCTGGAGGTGGTCAACGCCGCCGACGCCGTCTGGTCGGCGCTGCCGGCCCGGATCGACCTGCTGCTGGCCGAGCTGCGCCGGGTGTCCTCGCTGGCCGGCTCGGTCGGCGTGCGCGTCGGCGCGCACCCGCTCGGTGACGAGCTGGCCCGGCTGGAGCAGCAGTTGGGCGTGCTGCGGGCCGAGGTGGTGGCCGACCCGCTGGCGCTGTGGCGCCCGGCCCGGGTGCCCGCGCAGCGCGGCCGGGAGACCACCGCCGAGATGAGCCTCGCGCAGGCCGGCGCGGCCGGCGCGGTGGACACCGAGCGGTTCGACCGGGCGGGCCGGGCGCTGGACAGCGTCCGGGTCGAGCTGGAGCAACTGCTGCGGCTGCGCGACGAGGCCGACGAGCGGCTGCACCAGGTCGGCGACCTGCTGCGGCGCGCGGACGCCACGCTGGGCGAGGCCCGGCAGGCCCGCGGCGAGGTGCTGGCCAAGATCGCGGCCACCGAGGTGCCGGCCGTGCCGGGGCCGCTGGCGCAGCTGCGCGACGGCGTGCACCAGGCCGCCGAGCTGCGCCAGAGCGGGCAGTGGCACCGGCTGGCGCCGCTGCTGGACGCCCTGGAGGAGCAGGCCGCCCAGGAGTTGACCCGCGCCCGGCAGTCGCTGACCGAGGTGACCGCGCCGCTGGCCGTGCGTGCCGAGCTGCGCGGTCGGCTCGACGCCTACAAGGCGATGGCGGCCAGACTCGGGGTCGCCGAGGACCCCGAGGTGATCGAGCGGTACGAGAAGGCCCGGTGGCTGCTGTGGAGCGCGCCGTGCGATCTGCGCGCGGCGGCGGCCGCGGTGGCCAGGTTCCAGCAGGCGCTGCGTCCGGCGGCGGCGCCGCAGGACGCCCGGCGGTACGACGGACAGGGGAATTGAGAGCCATGGGCGAAGCATGTGTGCGGCCGGACTGCTCCGGCGGGGTGATCGACGAGGACGGCTACTGCACCGAGTGCGGCCTGGCGCCGCAGGCGGTGCCGGCCGCCCGCGCCGCAGTGTCCGCGAAGGCCGCGGCGGTCACGGCCGTCGCGGTCGCCGGGCCGGGCTCGCCCTGCGGGCGTCCCGACTGCTCGGGCACCATCGACCCGGACGGGTTCTGCGACGAGTGCGGCCTGGCCCCCGAGGCGGGCGGCTCGGCCCGGGGCCCGGCGCCCGCCGCCGGGTCGGGCTCCGGCGACTCGTCCTCGGTGCGCTCGATACCCTCCAGCCGCACCGGCTCCCGTTCGATGTCGGGCCGCTCCCGCTCGCACCGCTCCACCCGCACCGGCACCCGTGGCTCGGTCTCGGTGCGCAGCAGCAAGGCCACCGGCACCACCAGCAGCCGCAGCCGGCTGGGCGCCGGTCTGGTGACGGTGCCTCCGGTGCCGCGCGCCGACCCGGCCCAGGCCGTGCTGGAGAACCCGGAGGTCCCCGAGCGCAAGCGGTTCTGCAGCAGCTGCGAGCGTCCGGTGGGCCGGGAGAAGAACGGCCGTCCGGGCCGTCCCGACGGCTTCTGCACCAACTGCGGTTCGGCGTACTCCTTCACCCCCAAGCTGCGCCGCGGCGACCTGGTCGGCGGCCAGTACGAGGTGCTCGGCTGCCTGGCGCACGGCGGCCTGGGCTGGATCTACCTGGCGGTCGACCGCCGGGTCTCCGACCGCTGGGTGGTGCTCAAGGGCCTGCTGGACACCGGTGACGAGGACGCGCTGGCGGTGGCGATCGCCGAGCGGCGCTTCCTCGCCGAGGTGGACCACCCGAACATCGTGCGCATCATCAACTTCGTCGAGCACCCGGACCTGAACTCCGGCTCGGTCGACGGCTACATCGTGATGGAGTACGTCGGCGGCAAGTCGCTCAAGGAGATCGCCAACGAGCGCCGCACGCCCGACGGCCGGCGCGAGCCGCTGCCGGTCGAGCAGGCCATCGCCTACGCGCTGGAGGCGCTGCCGGCGCTGGGCTACCTGCACGGCCGGGGCCTGGTCTACTGCGACTTCAAGATCGACAACGTGATCCAGAGCGAGGACTCGCTCAAGGTCATCGACATGGGCGCGGTGCGCCGCCTCGACGACGACGGCCCGATCTACGGCACGGTCGGCTACCAGGCCCCCGAGATCGCCACCGACGGCCCCTCGCCCGCCTCCGACCTCTACACCGTGGCCCGCACCCTGGCCGTGCTCACCTTCGACTTCCAGGGCTACAGCACCACCTGGGTGGACGAGCTGCCCGGCCCCGAAGAAGTGCCGGTCTTCGCCGAGTACGAGTCCTTCTACCGCCTGCTGGTGCGCGCCACCGACCCGGACCCCAGCCGCCGGTTCTCCTCCGCCGAGGAGATGGCCGACCAGCTCACCGGCGTGCTGCGGGAGATCCTGGCGCTCAAGGACGGCGGCCAGCGGGCCGCCCTGTCCACCCTGTTCGGCCCCGAACTGCGGGTGGTCGACACCGAGTTGGTGACCGAAGGTGAGCCGCCGACGCCCGGCCTGCCGCGGCTGGCCCCGCTCGACGCCTCGGCCGCGGCGCTCGCCCTGCCGGTGCCCCGAGTGGACCCGAACGACCCCAACTCCGGCTTCCTGGCGGCCCTGATGGCCACCCGGGCCGCCGACGTGCTCAGCGCGCTGCAGAGCGCGCCGGTCAACTCGGTGGAGCGCCGGCTGCGCGAGCTGCGGGCGCTGATCGAGCTGGGCCGGCACACCGACGCCGCCCAGGCGCTGGCCGAGCTGCAGTCCGACCACGCGGACGACTGGCGGGTGGTCTGGTACCGCGGGCTCTCCCAGCTGACGGCGGCCGGATCCGCCGCGGGCGACACCGAGGGCACCGCGCAGTCCCGGGCGCTGGCCGAGGCCGCCGCCGAGGCCTTCGACGCGATCTACGACGCCTTCCCCGGCGAGGCGGCGCCCAAGCTGGCGCTGGCCGTCTGCGCCGAACTGCTGGGCCACGGCGAGGACGCGGCCGAGTTCTACCGCCTGGTGTGGACGACCGACCACTCCTACGTCAGCGCCGCCTTCGGCCTGGCCAGGGTGAGCCTGGCGGCCGGCGACCGGTCCGGCGCGGTGCGCACCCTGGAGTCGGTGCCGGAGACCTCCAGCCACTACACCGCCGCCCGGGTCGCGGGCATCCGCGCCCGGCTGCGGGAACGCTCCGGCACGGAGCCGCTCGGCGCCGACCTGGCCGCCAGCTCGACCCAGCTGAGCGCGCTGGGCCTGGACGACCGACGGCGCGAGGAGCTGTCGGTGGAGGTGCTGCACGCCGCGCTCGGCTGGACGCTGTCCGGCAAGCCCGGCGACCCGGAGGTGACCGTGCTCGGGCACGGCACCGCCGAGCGCGACCTGCGGTTCGCCCTGGAGCGTTCCTACCGCGTGCTGGCCCGGCTCGCCGAGCGGCCCGCGGCCAGGATCGAGCTGGTCGAACAGGCCAACCGGACCCGACCGCGAACCTGGGTGTGAGCTGATGAACGACCAGAGGGTCTGCCCGTTCTGTGCCGAGCCGCTCGACCCCGAGGACGCCTTCTGCGGCGCCTGCGGGCGCAGCCTGGCCCCGGCCGCCGACCGTGCCACGGCACCGGGCTCCACCGCGGCGGGTTCGCCCGCCGCCGAGGAGTCCGACTTCGAGCTGCCGGCGCCGCACGGCTGTGTGCACTGCGGCTCGCCGCAGATCTCCGACGGCTACTGCGAGGCCTGCGGGGGCGTCCAGCCGCGCCCGCGCGACCACCAGGAACGCGAGCTGTCCGGGGTGGCCGGGGTGAGCGACCGCGGCATCCGCCACCACCGCAACGAGGACGCCTTCACAGTGGCGGCCACCTCGCTGCCCGGCGGCGAGAGCGCCCAGGTCGCGGTGGTCTGCGACGGGGTCTCCTCGGCCTCCCGGCCCGACGAGGCCTCCCAGGCCGCCGCCGACAGCGCCGGCGAGGCGCTGCTGACCGCACTGGAGCACGGCCGGGCGCCCGAGCCGGCGATGCGTCAGGCGATCATGGCGGCCGCCGAGGCGGTGGCCGCGCTGGGCCGCGACGGCTCCCAGCAGGTCGGGCGCAACGCCCCGGCCTGCACCTTCGTCGGCGCGGTCGCGGCGGCCGGGGTGGTCACCGTGGGCTGGGTCGGCGACAGCCGGGCCTACTGGATCCCGGACGACCGCACCGGCGCCGAGCCCTACCGGCTGACCGAGGACGACTCCTGGGCGGCCGGCATGGTGGCGGCCGGCCTGATGAGCGAGGCCGAGGCCTACGCGGACGCCCGCGCGCACGCGATCACCGGCTGGCTGGGCGCGGACGCCGAGGACGTCGAGCCGCACACCGTCGCCTTCACCCCGCACGTCCCGGGGGTGCTGCTGATCTGCAGCGACGGGCTGTGGAACTACGCCGAGGCCGCCACCGACCTGGCCGACCTGGTGCGCTTCGACGCCCGGCAGGACCCGCTGCGCGCGGCCCGGGCCCTGGTGGCCTTCGCGGTCGCGGCCGGCGGCCACGACAACATCACGGTGGCGCTGCTGCCGGTGGTGCCCGACCCGGTCGGCGGCTACACCGAGACGCTGCTCGACCTCCCGGTGATCACCGCGCCGCCGGCCCCTCCCGGGCCGCCGGCCGTACCGCCGCTGCCGCCGCACCCGCCGCTACCGCCGCGCTGACGACGCTCCCCGGCCATCCACATCCCTTTTCCCCTCCTCAGGAGTCCACGGCCATGGCCAGTCTCGCCAAGTCGAACCTGCCCCGATTCAGCACCGACATCTTCCAGAACGAGTACCTCGCCGAGGGCGCCCGCGAGGTCAACGCGATCGTCACCGTCACCGCCACCGGCGGCGGCACCACCGGCGGCCGGCCGCTGGGCGCGAGTGACGGCGCGGCCGGCGCGGGCCAGAGCGCGGCCGTGGTGCTGATGGTGGACTGCTCCGGCTCGATGGACTACCCGCCGACCAAGATGCGCAACGCCCGCGACGCCACCGCCGTGGCGATCGACACCGTGCGCGACGGCGTGGCCTTCGCCGTGGTGGCCGGCACCCACGAGGCCAAGGAGGTCTACCCGGGCGACGGCGGCCTGGCGATAGCCTCCCCGGCCACCCGGGAGGCGGCCAAGCAGTCGCTGCGCAAGCTCACCGCGGGCGGCGGCACCGCCATCGGCAGCTGGCTGACGCTGGCCGACAAGCTCTTCCTGACCCGCCGCGACTTCGCCATCCGGCACGGCATCCTGCTCACCGACGGGCGCAACGAGCACGAGAAGCCGGAGGACCTGCAGCGGGTCCTGGACCGGGTGAGCGGCCACTTCACCGCCGACTGCCGCGGGGTGGGGACCGACTGGGAGATCGCCGAGCTGCGCCGGATCTCCTCCGCGCTGCTCGGCACGGTGGACATCGTGGCCGAGCCCTCGGGCCTGGCGGACGACTTCCGCTCGATGATGGAGGCCGCGATGGGCAAGCAGGTCGCCGACGTGGCGCTGCGGGTCTGGACCCCGGCCAACGCGAGCGTCCGGTTCGTCAAGCAGGTCGCCCCGAACCTGGAGGACCTCACCGAGCGCCGCATCGAGGCCGGGCCGCGGGCCGGCGACTACCCCACCGGGTCCTGGGGCGACGAGAGCCGCGACTACCACGTCTGCGTGGAGGTCCCCTCGGCCGCGGTCGGCAACGAGATGCTCGCCGCCCGGATCTCGCTGGTGCTGCCGCAGCCCGACGGCACCACCGAGGTGCTCTCCCAGGGGCTGGTCAAGGCGGTCTGGACCGACGACCTGTCCTCCTCCACGCGGATCAGCCCGCAGGTCGCGCACTACACCGGCCAGGCCGAACTCGCCGAGTCGATCCAGGAGGGCCTGGAGGCGCACCGGGCCGGGGATGTGGACCGGGCCACCGCCAAGTTGGGCGCCGCCGTGCGGCTGGCCCACCAGACCGGAAACGAGGGCACCTTCAAGCTTCTGCAGAAGGTGGTGGATGTGGTGGACCCGAAGGAGGGTACGGTTCGGTTCCGTAAGGATGTGAGCGAGGCCGACTCGATGACGCTGGAGACCCGCTCCACCAAGACCGTCCGTGTGAAGAAGTGACCTTTCGTGACCTGGTACCGCTCCGGGCCGGACCTGCTCAGATGTGGGGGACTTGATGCCGATCTGCCCTAGGGGCCATGAGTCGCAGGCCGAGGACTGGTGCGACTTCTGCGGCTTCCCGATGCACCCGGCCTCCGGCCAGGTGCCGGGCTCGGTCGGTGTGGACCCGTACCAGGCACCGCCGATGCCGCCCGCCCCGCCCGGCATGCACCCCGCGCCCGGCGCGCCCGGGATGCCCGGCGGCTACGCCGGTGCGACCGAGGGCCTGGTCACCTGCCCGATCTGCCGGACCCCGCAGACCGGGCGGTACTGCGAGGAGTGCGGCTACGACTACGAGCTCGCCGCCGGCGCCCCGCCGCAGCAGCAGCACCAGGGTTTCGGCTACCCGCAGCCCGGACCGGCGCAGCACGGCGGTTACGGCTACCCGCAGCAGGGGGCCCCGGGCTACCCGCCCGCGCCCGAGCAGCCCGGCTACCACGCCGCACCCGCGCAGCCCGGCTACCACCCCGCGCCCGAGCAGCCCGGCTACCACCCCGCGCCCGAGCAGCCGGGTGGGTATCCGCCGGCGCCCGAGCAGCCGCACGGCCTGCCCGGCTACCCGCCGCCGCCCGAGCAGCCCGGTCCGCCCGGCTACCCGCCCGCGCCCGAGCAACCGTCCCGGGACCCGTACGGCACCTCGTTCCACCTGGCGCCGCCCTCGGCCCAGGTGCAGCCGGAGCCGGTCCGGTCCACCTGGGTGGCCGTGGTCAGCGCCGACCGGCAGTACTTCACCGACATGATGGCGCGCAGCGGCCCCGAGGCCTCCGGGCTCTTCTTCCCGCCGTACTGCCCCGAGCGGCGGATCCCGATCACCGGCCGCGGCCAGCTGCGGATCGGACGGCGCAGCCAGCACCGGGGCACCGTCCCGGAGATCGACCTGTCGGTGCCGCCGGAGGACCCGGGCGCCTCGCACCAGCACGCGATGCTGGCCGAGCAGCCGGACGGCAGCTGGGTGCTGGTGGACCAGGACTCCACCAACGGGACCACGCTCAACGGCGGTGCCGAGCCGCTGGCGCCGCACACCGCGATCCCGCTGAACGAGGGCGACCGGATCCACATCGGCGCCTGGACCACGATCACCATGCTGCGGGCCTGACCGCGGGGAACCGGCCTTCGGTCGTACGACCGAAGGCCGGTTCCGGCTTCCCACGGCAGTCTGCGACCATGGTCGGATGACTGAGATCGGGCGTGCGGAGAGTCACGAGGAGAGCTTCTTCGAGACGGTGGGCGGCGAGGCCACCTTCCGTCGGCTGGTGCACCGCTTCTACCAGGGTGTGGCCGAGGACGAACTGCTGCGCCCGATGTACCCCGAGCAGGACCTGGCCGGTGCCGAGGAGCGGCTGGCCCTGTTCCTGATCCAGTACTGGGGCGGTCCGCGCACCTACAGCGAGCAGCGCGGGCACCCGCGGCTGCGGATGCGGCACGTGCCGTTCAAGGTGGACCGGGCCGCGCACGACGCCTGGCTGCGACACATGCGGGTGGCGGTGGACGAGCTCGCGCTGGAACCGCAGGCCGAGCGGCAGCTCTGGGAGTACCTGAGTTATGCGGCCGCCTCGATGGTCAACTCGCACTGAACACAGGTCGATTACGCCTTTGACATGCCCCGTGCGTATTTGGTTTCGTTACTGACCGCTTTCTTACAAAACCCTTCCCCAGCTGAACCTTCTCTGACAGCATCGCCCGTTATTCGGTGCAGGGGTCCCGCACGCCGGAACACGGCCTCCGCCGTGTCCGGTGCGCCCGGGCACGGCACCACACGGGGGTGGACCGAGGCTTCGGGGAGGGGCATCGACCATGGGCGGCTTCATTCTGCGCAGACTGCGCAGCAGGCTGGCACTGGCCGCGGCGGCGGTGCTGACCATCGTCCTGACGGCCACCGTGCTCTGCACGCTGAACGCCTTCGAATCCGGGGTCGGCGATGCCGGGGTACGCCGCGCGATGGCCGTCCAGGACCGGGCCAGGGCCACCGTCCAGGTCACCGACGACGTCGCGAGCTCCGGCCGCGCGCCGGTCGACCAGCAGGTCCGGGGGCTGGCGAGCCGGATCTTCGGCCCGCTGCCCGCCCAGGTGCGCGAGATCGCCCGCAGCCACGCCTACGGCCTGCCCGCCACCGGCGCCACCGGTGCGAACGGCCAGCCGGTCGACCCCGACCTGACCCTGCTCGCCTCGCTCGACCCGGCCGAGGTCACCCTCAGCGCGGGCCGGCTGCCGCAGGCCGCCGCCCCCGGCGGCCCGGTCCAGGTGGCCGTGCCGGACACCGTGACCCACCGGCTCGGCCTGCGGCCCGAGGCACTGCCCACCGCGCTGCACCTGGTCGACCGGTACGACGGCTCCGCGCTGGACGTGCTGATCACCGGCACCTACCACCCCACCGACACCGCCGATCCGTACTGGCAACTCGACCCGCTCGGCGGGCACGGCGTGACCGTCAACGGCTTCACCACCTACGGCCCGCTGCTGGTCCAGGACTCCGTCTTCACCGGCGGCACGGTCACCCAGCAAAGCCTCGCCCTGCTGCTCACCGGCGACTTCTCGCACGCCAGGGCCACCGAGCTGGACGCGCTGCGGGACCGCACCGCCCAGCAGATCGCCGCCTTCCGGACCGGCACCGGGATGACCGCGACCAGCTCGCTGACCGGCGCCCTGGACGACCTGCACAACGACCTGCTGGTGGCCCGCTCCACCCTGGTGATCGGCGCGCTCCAACTGGCCGTCCTCGCGATCGCCGCCCTGGTCCTGGTGACCCGGCTGCTGGGTGAGCGCCAGGCCGCGGAGAACGCCCTGCTCACCGCGCGCGGCGCGACCTGGCGCCGGATCGCCGGGCTGACCGCGCTGGAGGCCGGCCTGCTGGCGCTGCCCGCCGTGCTGCTCGCCCCGCTGCTCACGCCCGCGCTGCTGACCCTGCTCGGCCGCTACGGACCGCTGGCCCACGCCAAGGTGCGGCTGAGCGGTGGACTGACGCCCGTCTCCTGGCTGCTGGCGCTCGCGGTGGCCGTGGGCGCGGTGCTGGTGGTGCTGGTGCCCGCCGTCACCCGGGTGCTGGGCACCTCGGTGCTGCAGCGCCGGGCCGGCCGCCGCCAGGCGCTGGTCTCCGCACTCGGCCGCTCCGGCACCGACCTCGCGCTCCTCGTGTTGGCCGCGCTCGCCTACTTCCAGCTCGCGCACTACGGCTCCGGGCCGGGCAGCAGCGTCTCCGCCACGGCGGCGGGCAGCGCCGCGGCCGGCGGCGGGGCGCTGTCCGCGGACGCCTCCGGGCGGCTCGGCCTGGACCCGGTGCTGGTCACCGCGCCCACCCTGGCCCTGTGCGCCGGCACCGTGCTGGCCCTGCGGCTGCTGCCGCTGGTCGCCCGGCTCGGCGAGCGGTGGGCCGGGCGCCGGCGCGGGCTGCCCGGCGCGCTGGCCGGCTGGCAGTTCGCCCGCCGGCCCCGGCGCAACGCCGGCCCGGTCCTGCTGATGGTCTTCGCGATCTCGATGGGCATGCTGGCGCTCGGCCAGGCCGCCTCGCTGAGCGCCTCGCAGCGCGACCAGTCCGCCTTCGCCAGCCTCGGCGGGCTGCGGGTGACCAACCTGGCGGTGCCCGCCCTCGGCCAGGGCGGGGTGCTGGACCAACTGCCCGCCGGCTCCCGCTTCCTGCCCGTCTCACGGCAGGAACTCCCGCTGCAGGCCGGCAGGATCGGCCAGCTGCTGGCCATCGACGCCAAGGCCGCCGCCGCCTCGGTGCGGATGCGCCCGGACCTGTCCGGCGGACGCACCCCGGCGCAGTTCTTCGCCCCGCTGACCGGCACCGGTACTGACAGCGGGGGCGCCGACGTCGGCGGGATCGTGCTGCCGGGCAAGCCGATCCGGCTGAACCTCGACCTGTCGGTGCGGTCCGCCGTGTCCGCCACACCCGCGGAACCCCCGGGCGAGTTCACCCCTGACCCGGGCTTGGGCCCGCCGACCCCCGCCCCGGCCGTGCGGCTCGAACTGCGGGACCGGCACGGGATTCCCTTCGAGGCCCTGACCGTCGGTGTCCCGGCGGACGGCGACACCAGCGTCTCGGCCGACCTGGCCCCGCTGATCGGCTCCCCGGCCGGCCGGGCCGCCTATCCGCTCACCCTGACCGGTGTGAGACTCACCTACGACGGGCCCGTGTTCGGCGACCTGCAACAGCAGTTGACGGTCCACCGGATGACCACGACCGACCTGGACGGCGGCTCGACCACGGCGATCGGCTCGGCGGCGCGGAGCTGGACGGTACGGTCCGGCGCCACCCTCGCCCCGGCGAACGGACAGGACCTGTTCGGCGTGACCTACACGGCCGGGCAGCGCGAGCTGAACAAGGACACCTGGCTGGCCGTCGGCGGTTCCGGCGGCGCCCCGCCGACCGTGCTCGACGCGCTCGCCACCAAGGATTACCTCACCGCCACCGGCGCCGCCGTCGGCCAGGTGATCCCGCTGTCGCTCGGCTCCGCCAGTCTGCAGGCCAGGATCGTCGCCGTGGTGCCCGCGCTGCCCGGTGCCGGCGGCCAGAGCGGCGGCCCGACCACCGCGCTGATGGTCGACCTGCCCACCGTGGACCAGATGCTGAGCGCCAACGCGAGCCTCACGCTGCCTCCCACCGAGTGGTGGCTGCCCGGCACCGGACCGACCGACCCCGCCCCGGCCCAGGCCGCCGCCGCACTGCGGGCGGGCACCGTGCCCGCCCAGCTGCAGGTGTACCAGGAACTGGTCTCCGGCCTGCGGGACGATCCACTGGGCGCCGCCCCGCAGAGCGCGCTGCTGGCGCTGACCGTCGCGGCCGCGGTGCTGGCGGCGATCGGCTTCGCCGCCGCCGCGGTGGGCGCCGCCGGCGAACGGGCCGCGGAGTTCGCCGTGCTGCGCGCGCTCGGCACCGCGCACCGGCAGCTGGCCAGGACCGCCGCCGCCGAACAGGGCATCCTGATCGCCCTCGGCCTCGGCGTCGGCGCCGCGCTCGGGACCGCGCTGACGCACCTGGTGGTGCCGCTGACCGTGCTCAGCGCGGACGCCCACCGCCCGACGCCCGCGGTGCTCGTCGTGCTGCCGTTCGGGCAGGTCCTGGTGCTGCTCGCGGCGGTGGCCGCGCTGCCGGTCCTGCTCACCGTCCACCGGGTGCTGCGGCCCGCCCGTGCCAGCGAGACCATCGCCCGTCTGCGTCACTCGGAGGAGATGTGAGCCCCGCTCGCGAACCGCTCGATCGCGAGCCCGCCACCGAGCGGACCGCGAGCGGCGCCATGGCCGGCCGGGCCCCGGCCCCCTGGGTCAGGGCCAGGCTGCGCAGCAGCCGGGCCGCTGCCCTGCTGCTGGCCCTGCTGGTGCTCGGCAGCACCTTCCTGGCCGCCGCGCTGCCCCGGACCCTGGACCGGGACAGCGACCAGGCCCTGGCCAAGCTGCTCAGCGACACCACGCCCCATGCGCGCAGCCTGACGGCTTCCGTGGAGAGCGACTCCCCCGGCAGGAGCAGGTCGGCCTACAGCCCGTGGGTCCTGGACCAGGTCGCCCAGCGGCTGCGGGGCGACCTCACCGCCCCGCTGGCCCCCTCGCCCGACGAGGACTCCTACGGCGCGAGCAGCGGCTACCGCTACCTGACCGACCCCGCGCTGCCCCGGCCCGAGGGTGAGGACCCCACGCTCAGCCTGTTCACCCTGCACGGCCAGGACTCCCACCTGCGGCTGGTGGCCGGCAAACTGCCCGACGGCCACAGCCTCGACGACGACGGCAACGGCCACTTCGACATCGCGCTCGCCAAGCCGGTGGCCGACCGCCTCGGGCTCGGCGTGGGCGCCACCCTGAACACCAGCAAGCTCACCGCCCTGGCGCGGTCCAGGCCGCACGCGGCGGAGCCCTCGGTCCAGGCCGTGGTGGTCGGCATCTTCGAGCCGACCGATCCGAACCAGGCGCTCTGGTCCACCGCCGGCTGCCTCACCAGCCCCTGCCTGGGGTCCGTCGGCACGCCGCCCACCACCTACTGGGAATCCAACGCCCTGGTCGCCCCCGAGGATCTGAGCGCGCTGCCCCAGTGGAACGCGGCCAAGCTGTTCTGGCAGATCCCGATCGACCGGCACCACCTGCACAGCTACCAGCTCGACCAGGCACAGCGGTTGATCGGCTCGATGCTGGACGGCCCGTTGGCCACCGCGCTGAGCAGCGGCGTCGGAGTCCCCGGCCTGCGCCCCGCCTCGATGCTGCCGGACATCTTCACCCAGGCGCGCAACCAGCAGGCCGCCGCCGCTCCGCTGCACGCGATCGGACCGATCGGCGCCGGCGCGGTGGCCCTGGTGGTGCTGCTGCTGGCCGCCGGGCTCGCGGTGGACCGCCGCCGTGCCGAGCTGCTCCTGCTGCGGGCCCGCGGCGGCTCGCTGGCCGCCATCGGCGGGCGGCTGCTCGCCGAGACCGCCGTGCTGGTCGTGCCCGCGGCGGCGCTCGGCATCGCGCTCGCCCTGGCCCTGCTGCCCACCCCGCGCTGGACGGCGGCAGTGCTGACCGGCCTGGCGGCCGGTCTGGTCGCGCTGCTGCCGTTCCCGCTGCGGGCGGTCCTGCTGCTGCGCGGCACCGGTCCGCGCGGCAAGGGCCGCGGCGACGCCCGGGCGCCTCGTCCGGCCCGCCCGAGGCGGTTCGCCCGGCTGCTGGGCAGCCCGCGCCGACTGGTGGCCGAACTGGCCGCGCTGGCCCTGGCCGCGGCCGCCGTCCTCGCGGTGCAGCGGCGCGGCATGGCGCCGCCCGGCACCTCGCTCGACCTGCTGCTCACCGCCGCGCCGCTGCTGCTGGCGGTGGCCGGAGCGGTCCTGCTGGCCAGACTCTTCCCGCTGCTGCTCGCGCCCGGGGTGCGCTGGGCGGCCCGGCGACCCGGTGCGATCGGCTTCCTCGGCCTGGCCCGGGCCACCCGGACCGGCGCCGCGAGCAGCCCCGGCGGCGGCACGGCCACCGCCGACGGCGGATCGGCGGCCAGGCCGGGGCCCACCCTGCTGCCGCTGCTGGCCCTGCTGCTCGCGATCACCACCGCCGGCTTCGGGGTCACCCTGCTGAGCTCCGCCGACGGAGCCCGTCAGGTGGCGATCCGTCAGGAGGTGGGCGCCGACGCCCGGGTCCTGGCCGACACCTCCACCATCCTGCCCCCCGGGTTCCCCGCGGCCGCCGCCAGGCTGCCCGGGATCCGCTCCAGCACTGCGGCGGTGATCGACGACGCGGCCGCGACCGGCACCGCGGACGGCAGCGCGCTGCCCGACACGATCCTCGTCATGGTCGACCCGGAGAGCTACGCCGCGCTGGCCCGGCAGGTCGGCTACGGCCAGTTCGACCCGGCGCTGCTGAAGGCCCCCGCCGACGCCGGCGACCCGGTGCCCGCCCTGGTCAACGCCCCCTACGCGGGCCGGCTGGGCAACCAGGGCAACGACGTCCAACTGCCGGACGTCTACGGCAGGCTGCGCATCCAGGTGGTCGGCACCGTCCAGGCCACCCCCGCGGTGCCGGTGCTCGGCGAGCGGCCGCTGCTCCTGGTGTCGAGCGCGGCGGTGGCCCACCAGCGGCCGGCGGCGGCGCCGCTGACAGACGCGCCGACGGCGTGGTTCGGCAGCGGCGACGGGATCACCGGCGCGGTGCTGGGCGGGCTGCTGAACCAGGAGCTGGGTGCGGGCAAGGACGCGACCACCCAGGTGAACGCCGGATTCAACATCGCCACCCGGGACGACTACGCCCGCAAGCTGGCCGACGAGCCGCTGCAGCACTCGGCCGAGCAGTTGTTCTGGGCGTCGGTCGCCGCCGCAGCCGGCTACAGCGTGCTCTCGCTGCTGCTGACCCTGCTGCGTGCGGCGCCCGAACGGTCGGCGCTGCTGGCCCGGTTGCGCACCATGGGCCTGCGTCCGCGCCAGGGGCTGGTGCTGATCATGGTCGAGGCGCTGCCGCAGACCCTGGTGGCCGCGGTGGCCGGGGCCGGCATCGCCTGCCTGTCGGCACCGCTGCTGGGCACGGCGGTCAACCTGTCGGCCATGGTCGGGACGAGCGTGCCCGGCGGGCTTCGAGCGGCCCCCGGACAGGTGGCCTGGCAGGCGCTGATCCTGGCCGGGCTGTCCACCGTAGTGGTGATCGCGGAGACGCTGTTCGCCGGGCGGCGGCAGATCAATACCGAGTTGAGAGCGGGTGACCAGCGGTGAGCACATCGGCGAGCGGCGAGCGGCGCGGTACTGGTGGGGCCGACGACGCCTCGGCGGGGGACGGCGTCCGGGCGGGGGACGGCATCCCGGCGGCGGACGGCGTCCCGGCGGCGGATTCCGTCGCGTCGGACGTCACGTCCACCGCGTCGGACGTCACCCTCGACGAGCTGCGTCAGCGCGTGCTGACCGCCCGCGAGGCCCCGGCCTACGGGCAGGACTCGGTGATCGCGTGCGACCGGGTGGTGCGGATCTTCAGCGCCGAGCGGGTCGAGGTGCAGGCCCTCCAGGGCCTGGACCTGCTGGTCGGCAAGGGCGACCTGATCGCCCTGGTCGGCGCCTCCGGCAGCGGCAAGTCCACCCTGCTCAACATCCTGGCCGGCCTCGACGTCCCGTCCGCCGGCTCGGCCACCGTGGCGGGCTGCGACCTGCTGACCATGACGCCCAAGCAGCGCCTGCACTACCGCCGGGAGGTGGTCGGCTTCGTCTGGCAGCAGACCGCCCGGAACCTGATGCCGTTCCTGACCGCGGCCCAGAACGTCGCGCTGCCCATGCAGTTGAACGGCGATCGCTGGTCGGCGGGCCGGGCCAAGCGCCGGGCCGCCCGGACCGGCGAGCTGCTGGCCGCGCTCGGCATCGACCACCTGGCCGAGCGGCGGCCCGCCCAGCTCTCCGGCGGTGAGCAACAGCGGGTGGCGATCGCGGTGGCGATGGCCAACAACCCCTCGGTGCTGCTGGCCGACGAGCCGACCGGCGAGCTGGACTCGGAGACCGCCGCCGGGATCTTCGAGGCGTTCCGCACCGTCAACCGCGAGTTGGGCGCCACCGTGGTGATCGTGACGCACGACCCCATGGTGGCCGGCGAGGTCCGCCGCACGGTGGCGATCCGCGACGGGCGCACCGCCTCCGAGGTGCTGCGCCGGACGGTGACCGAGGCGGACGGTACGGAGCGGGTCAGCGAGCGGGAGTACGTGATGCTGGACCGCACCGGGCGGGTGCAGCTGCCGCGGGAGTTCCTCACCGCGCTGGGCATGGAGCACCGGGTCGCGGTCGACCTGGCCGCCGACCACATCGCGGTCCGGCCGGACGACCAGCGGGAGGCGTGAGGCGGGGGGCTGGGGGCTGGGGGCGGTCGGCTGGGTGGGCCCGCTTCGGCCCGCTTCGGCCCGCTTCGGCCCGCTTCGACCCGCTTCGACCGTCAGAGCAGCGGGGTCAGCCCCAGGCCCGCGCCCGGGGCGGCCGTGGCCCGCAGTGCGACCGTCCCGTGTGGTGCGGTCAGCCGCAGCCAGCCGCCCGCACGGTGCGCCGTCAGCCGGGCGTCCGGGTGCAGGAAGCCGATCCGGTAGGCGGCATGGGCCGCGCGCAGCGGGAGCGCCGGGAGCGCGCCGAGCGGGCGCGACCAGATCTCGTCGGCGAGCCGGTCCAGCACCTCGCGGGTCCGGTGGTGCTCCGGCACCTGCGCCGAACGCTCCTTGAACTCGGCGACGGCCGCCATCACCTGGGGGACCACCAGCCCGGCGCCGACCTCGCCGAGCTGCTGCCAGCCGCGGCGCGGCGGCAGCAGTCCCGCCCAGGCGGGCCCGGTGACCGGCGGCGGCACGGCGAGCGCGGACCCTGCCTCGTCCACCCCCTCCAGCAGCTGACCCGCCGAGACGGTGAGGTCGGTGGTGCCCGGCAGCGGCTCGGCATCGGCGCCGAGCCGGGTGGTCCGCAGGGCGAGCACCCCCGCGCTGCCCAGCGGCAACCGCCCGTAGACGGCCAGCACACCGGCACCGCCCGCCTCGTCGGCGACCAGCTGCAGCCGCACCGCGGCCGCCCGGTCGAACCGCAGCAGGCGGCTCAGGAACGCGCCGAGATCAGCCGCCTCGCGGGAGTCGGCGAGGACGAACCGGGCGGTACTGATCACGGGAGCACTCACTTCGTTCTGTTCGCGCTACGTCTCGCTGTTCACGTTACGTCCCGCTGTTCACGCCACGTCTCGCGACCGGTCAGGCCGCAGCCACCGCGACCTGGTCCGGTACGCCCGCCTGTCGGCCTTCGGCGGCCGGCTCATCCATGAAACGGCTGAGGAACTCCCGCTCCACCGGGCTGATCCGGCGCGGCCGGGCGGCCTTCAGGTCGTAGGGGACCACGATGGTCGACGCCCGGACGTACACCGTCTCGGTGCCGTCCTCGGCCCGGTCCTTCACCTCGTAGCAGACCGTGAGCGAGGCGCCGCCGATCCTGGTCACCCAGGTCTCGATGGTCACCGGCTCCGGCCGGTGCACCAGCGGCACCTTGTAGTCGATCTCGTGCCGCGCCACCACCGAGCCGCCCGCGAACTCCCCCGCGCCGGCGGCGGCGGCCTGGGTGAACATGAAGTCGATCCGGGCCTCCTCGAGGTAGCGCAGGAAGACCACGTTGTTCACGTGGCCGAAGGCGTCCATGTCGGACCACCGCAGCGGGCAGGCGTAGATGTGGCGCGCCACGAACGTCTCTCCTTCGTCTTCCAGGGACTCGGTCGGCCCGGGCATTCAGTCGGCACGGGCCTACTCGGTCGGCTCAGGTGGTCGGCCCAGCCATTGGTCGGCCCAGCCATTGGTCGGCCCGGCCGGGCACCCAACGGGCACCCGACCGGGCCGCTACCGCAGAGGCTGACGCGACGTCAGCCGCGGGTCAGCTTCTTGTAGGTCGCGCGGTGCGGACGAGCCGCGTCGGCGCCCAGACGGTCGATCTTGTTCTTCTCGTACGACTCGAAGTTGCCCTCGAACCAGAACCACCTGCTCTCGCCCTCGTAGGCGAGGATGTGGGTGGTCACCCGGTCCAGGAACCAGCGGTCGTGGGAGATGACCACGGCGCAGCCCGGGAACTCCAGCAGCGCGTTCTCCAGCGAGGAGAGGGTCTCGACGTCGAGGTCGTTGGTCGGCTCGTCGAGGAGCAGCAGGTTGCCGCCCTGCTTCAGGGTGAGCGCGAGGTTCAGGCGGTTGCGCTCACCACCGGAGAGCACGCCGGCCGGCTTCTGCTGGTCCGGGCCCTTGAAGCCGAACGCCGAGACGTAGGCACGGGAGGGCATCTCGACCTGGCCGACGTTGATCCAGTCGAGGCCGTCGGAGACGACCTCCCACAGGGTCTTCTTCGGGTCGATGTTGGAGCGGCCCTGGTCGACGTAGCTGATCTTGACGGTCTCGCCGACCTTGACCTGGCCGGAGTCCGGGGTCTCCAGGCCCTGCAGCATCTTGAAGAGCGTGGTCTTGCCGGCGCCGTTGGGGCCGATCACGCCGACGATGCCGTTGCGCGGCAGGGTGAAGCTGAGGCCGTCGATCAGGACCTTCTCGCCGAAGGCCTTGGAGAGGCTGTCCACCTCGACCACGACGCTGCCCAGGCGCGGGCCCGGCGGGATCTGGATCTCCTCGAAGTCCAGCTTCCGCATCTTGTCGGCCTCGGCCGCCATCTCCTCGTACCGGGCGAGCCGGGCCTTGGACTTGACCTGGCGGCCCTTGGCGTTGGAGCGGACCCACTCCAGCTCTTCCTTGAGCCGCTTGGCGCGCTTGGCGTCCTTCTGGCCCTCGACCTTGAGACGCGACTGCTTGGTCTCCAGGTAGGTGGAGTAGTTGCCCTCGTACGGGTAGGCCCGGCCGCGGTCGAGCTCCAGGATCCACTGCGCGACGTGGTCGAGGAAGTACCGGTCGTGGGTGACCGCGACGACGGTGCCGGCGTACTTGGCCAGGTGCTGCTCCAGCCAGTTCACCGACTCGGCGTCGAGGTGGTTGGTGGGCTCGTCGAGCAGCAGCAGGTCGGGCGCCTCGAGCAGCAGCTTGCAGAGCGCGACGCGGCGGCGCTCACCACCGGAGAGGCTGGTGACCGGCCAGTCGCCGGGCGGGCAGCCCAGCGCGTCCATGGCCTGCTCCAGCTGGGCCTCGAGGTCCCAGGCGTTGGCGTGGTCCAGCTCCTCCTGGAGCTTGCCCATCTCGTCCAGCAGCGCGTCCGAGTAGTCGGTCGCCATCAGCTCGGCGATCTCGTTGAACCGGTCGAGCTTGCCCTTGACCTCCTTGACGCCGTCCTGGACGTTCTCCAGGACCGTCTTGGACTCGTCCAGCGGCGGCTCCTGCAGGAGCATGCCGACGGTGAACCCGGGCGAGAGGAACGCGTCACCGTTGGAGGGCTGCTCCAGGCCGGCCATCATCTTGAGCACCGTGGACTTACCGGCGCCGTTCGGGCCGACAACGCCGATCTTCGCTCCGGGGAGGAAACTGAGCGTCACGTCGTCAAGGATGACCTTGTCGCCGTGCGCCTTGCGCACCTTGCGCATGGTGTAGATGTATTCCGCCACGTGAGATCGCTCCGGCGTCGTCGAGGAGTGTTTCAGGCTGTCAGCGTTCCATTGTGCCGCACCCGGGCTACCATCCCGAACCCGCGCCCGGGTACTGGGACGTTCCGAGGCCCCACGGACGGCTCCCCCACGGACCGGCTCCCCCACGGTCCGCCTCCCCCGCTGTCCACCTCTCCCTCACGGACCGGCTCCCCCGCTGTCCACCGGCCGAACGCCAGTGGCCTGACCCCCTGTACAGGAGATCAGGCCACTGGGCTGCGCTCGCCACCGCTCGGGCGGCTACGCGTACCGCTTCAGCTGCTCATCGGCAGCTGTCGCTGTCCGGCGATCGGTGTCAGGCCGCGGTGCGGCTGTGACGACCCCGACGGCGCATCGTGTAGACCGCGCCACCGCCGAGCAGCACCAGCGCACCGGCGACACCGGCGATCAGGCCGGAGTTGCTGCCGCCACCGGTGAAGGCGAGGGTCTTGCCACCCGTGCTGCTCGGGCTGGCCGAGGCGCTCGGCGCGACCGCGGCCGGGGCGCTGGCGCTGGCCGAGCTGCTCGGGGCGGCGGTGGCCGGGCGGCTCGGGGTCGCCGAGGTCACCGGGGTGGCCGAGGTGCTCGGGCTCGGGGAGTGGGACGGGGCGACCTGGCAGTTGCGGATGCCCTGGAACTCCTGCTGGCCCTTGGGGCCGGTGACCTTGATGTCGTAGGCCGCACCCTCGCCGACCGGGACGACCTCGGTCTGGGTCTGGCCCGGTGCGACCGTGAGCGACGGCATGCCGCTGCCCTCGTCGGTCACGCCGACGGTGAAGGCCTGGTCACCGTTGTTGGTGGCCGTGACAACGACGCCGTTCTTGGTGCAGTCGACCATCGCCGAGAAGGCGAGGACCGGGCCGGCCGGCGCCCAGGTGGCGGTGGTGCTGGCGGTGACGGTGTCGGTCTGGGTGCCCGCCAGGATCAGCGTCTGGCTGTGGTTCTGGGGCGTGTAGCCGAGGCTGGTGAACGCCCGGCCGACCTGGACGTCGGCCGACGCCTTGGCGCTGACCGTTGCCGTACCGGCGTTCGCACCGGCCGGAGCCTTCACGAAGAGCTCGTCGCCGCTCTTGGCAGGCGCGGTCAGGGCGCCGCTCTTGTCGGACAGGACGTTGCCGCTCTTGTCCGTGAGGACCACGCCGGCCGCGCTGGACGCGGAGTCGAGCGAGGCGCTGACGGAGTTGCTCGTGCTGCCGACGGTGATCGGGCCGAGCAGCGCGCCGCTCTTACCGGAGACCGAGGACGGGGACAGGGTCAGCGAGGGAGCCGGCTCCTTGACGTCCTGCACGTGGCTGATCAGGTAGCTGGCGAGGGTCGCCGCGCCGGCGTCGACCGGGACCGCCTTGACGTGGTCCGAGAAGTGCCAGATCGCGGCCTGCGTACCAGCGGCGGCCTCGTCGGCGGTGAGCGAACCGACACCGACCTCGCTGCCCAGCTTGCCGAGGTCGGAGACCTGCGGGTACGAGTTCTGCAGGATCCAGTTGATCTTGCCGGCGTCGGGGTTGGTCGCGAGCGAGGTGCCGGACCAGGCGGTCTCCTGGTACTTGGCGTGCGGCTTCGTCTCCATGTTGAGATCGATGCAGTACGTGTCGAACTCGGTGCCGTCCGCGTTCTTGAGGACGATCAGACCGCCCCCGGCGTTCCAGTCACCGTCATTGATCTTGATCTGGCCGCCGACCTTCAGGCCGTCCTGAAGTGTCGCGGTCGCCCCGGAACCGGTGCCACCGCCATCCGCGACGGCCGCACCCGCCAGAACGAACCCGCCGCCGACCATCACGCTCGACGTGAGCATGACAGCAGCTATGCGGGAGATACCCCGCCGTTGCATGTGGTACATGAATGACCCCTCCGGGCAGGGCCGCGCCCATGACGGCCCGCCGCGCAATGCTGCGCCCGATGTGGCGCTGCCGCACTTGTCTGAACCAGACGCATCATATTGAGAACCCGAGGCGCGCAAACCGAAATTCCTAGGGTTGCAACTTCCGTATCAGAATTGTTATCAAGCCGCTTGCCTGCCCGGCAGACTGACGGGTCGACAGATATTCGTCACTTTATCGACTCTCTGACCTGCCATTGCACGATGGCTGACGACTAGTGTCGATGAAAGCTCAACTAACGCTCAAGAGCTAGAGCCAGTGTGATCGATACCGCCGATGTAGTGGTTGTTACCCGCACTAGCCGCCCATCCCATCGCCCACCCGCACTTCGGAGCTTCGGAGTTTGGGGCCGCACTCGCTCCGCGACCCCGGCGCGAGGGTGGGGGGAGAGGGTGGAGTGGAGCCCCGCGCGTGGACTCGTGCCACCTCTCCCGTCCGACGCCCGTCGACCGGTCGACCCGTCGACCCACCCGTGGACCCACCCGCCGACCCGCCCGACGACCCGCCCGACGCTCCCTCAAGCCCCGCCCCTCCCCGACCTCTCACCTCTACCGCCACCTCCGTCACGCACCCCTCCTCACCACCACTTCCTCACATTGGCCCCACCTCTCCCTCCCACCCCGCCCCGCCCAGCTCCCCGGGCAGCCGCGCTCCGACCCGCGCGTCCGCCTCCGCTTCCCCGACCGGCCCACCAGCAGCGCGACTTGACCGGACCGCCCTAGCCGAGCGGGGCGGTCGCTCCACACCGGCACCATGCGTACTCCGAGCCCAGCGGGCGGCACGCGACGCCCCTTCCGCCGCCGACGCTGCCGCTCCCGCCACCGCTCCCGCTCCCGCTGCCGAGGAAGGCGCAGGCGGCGGCCCGGCCTCCGCAACCCCACCCACTCCGCCAACTGCCCCCGCTCCGACCGGCGCTCGCCCCGCCGACCCGCCCTGCTCGATCGCGGCCCGCCGCGACGGCGGTGCCAGCGCGGCCCCGCCGCCCGCGGGGCCCCCAGCAGCAGCCCCCAACCCCGCCAACTCCCCTGCGACGACCGAACCTCCCGCCGCCACCGGCTCCGCCCGGTCACCACCCGCCGCAGCCACCGCACCGGCCACCCGATGCGCTCGGACCGCCTCCACGATCCACTCCGGCACCGCCTCACCGACCGGCTGCGCCGACGTCAACTCCGCCCTGCCACGGACCGCCCAGCGGAAGGCCGAGGTGCCCCGACCGAGGTCGTGCCCCACCACCCGGGCATCGATCTCCACCACCGATCTCCGCTTGCCGCCGTCCTCCCACTCCCGCACTCGCAGCCGCCCGCTGACCACCACCGGATCGCCCTTGCCGAGCGAACTCACCACATTCGCCGCCAGCCAGCGCCACGCGTTCACCGTGACCCAGTTGGTCTCTCCGTCGACCCACTCACCGCGCGCCCGGTCGTAGCGTCGCTCCGTCGCCGCCAGCCGGAAGTTCGCCATCGGCACCCCGGCGGCGGTCTGCCCGTAGCTCACCGTCGAGGCGACATTTCCGATCATCGTCACCAGAGTCTCGTTCACGGCATGCCCTCGCATTTCTCGTGTTTCTCCTGCATCGGGAGAATTGACCTGCTGTCGACGATGATGCTCCGCCCCACCACAACTCCGGAAAATGGATTTGATTTCTGTGGATAACCGGCCCCTGTGGATAAATTTGCCATCCCTTGGTGATATTATTTCCGGAATTACCTATCGAAATCCTCTGCGTCCATGACAAAAACCCCCGACCCCTCCCCCGCCCACCCCTGAACGAGTGGCCACAAGGACGCTCTGTCCACGTCATCCGACCGGAGGAACCGAAATCTCACCCCGCGCCGCCCCTGCTCAACCGTCACGTTCCCAGCACACCCCGCTACCAGCGCGGCAGGTCCATAACGGGTGAGGAGACATCGCCGTAACGACTGCACAACGTCCGGCGGCAACACCCCCCACAATGCTGCACCCTGCCCCTCCACCTGCGATTATCAGACCGCTCTCGCGAGGCCGACACACCCATCCCGGCGATGGAAAGCCAAGCAAGGCAGCGCCGCCCCCTTATCCTGTCCCCGGCAGGGCAAGGGACTCACCAACCCACCCCCAGGGATTGGGCACCGGACGCCCGCAAGGCCCCACCCGCCCCACCCCGGGCCCACCGCCCGCCCCGCCCCCGTAGCTCAGCGGATAGAGCAGGTGCCTTCTAAGCACTTGGCCGCAGGTTCGAGTCCTGCCGGGGGCACCGCTGCGCCCCGTCGGTCCACACCGGATCGACAGGGCGTTTTCGCAGGTCAGGGCACTGGAGGTGACCCGATTCACTAGCAATACCCCCAGCCACCTAGCAGAACGAACGTCCGGCCATGTACGGCTATGCACGGCTCAGAACGGCTGTCCACGGCACATTCACGGACGCGACAGGCGTGGCGGAGAGGACTCGGACAGCAGTGTCAAGAGGTGTCCTGCTTCGCCTTCGGCCCCGCGGCTTCCCAATGGAGGTTGGCCTCGATCCGGCGCCGGTACTCCGCCTGCTGACCGTCGATGCACAGGGCGTAGTTCCGAAGCAGGACCTCAACGCTGTTCCCTGCCCAAGCGGCCACCTCGGCCGGCGGGACGCTGGCGTTCAGCCACTCCGTCAGCCGGGTGTGCCGAAGGTCGTACACCCGCTTCCCCATGGGTGAGGCAGCCTCCTCGGGGAGCAGAACCTGTGCCCGGGCCCGGTGCCAGGCGCGCCGGTAGACGGACCCGGACAACACCCCGCCGCCCTCCCCTTGAAAGAGCAGATCCCTGGGCTTCAGCCCCTCGTCCTCGATGTGCTGGAGGAGGATCCCCGCGAGCAGGGGTGAGCACGGCACCGGCCGCACTTGCTTCTCCTCACGCCCCTTCAGGTGCCGACGGTCGTGACGAGTCCCGGAATCAGTCCAGCGGCGCCCAACCTCCGGCGTCGCGACATGCACCAGCAGCTCACCCCACTCCCCTTCGCGAAGGGTCACGTCCCCGACGCGCAGGGCGACCGCCTCCTCCGGCCGTGTCCCCGCATAGCGCACCGTCGCAAAGAAGGGGTGAAGCCGGCTGCCACCGCGCGGACGGTTGCGGATCCAGTCGAAGAGGAGAGCGGTCTTCTCCGGCCCGATCAGCGAGCGCTTGTCGATCACGTCACTCGTCTTGACGGCCTTCGCACGCGGCTCGTTGGCCTCCTGGACCGGATTGACTGTCAGTGCCTTGGAACGGACCGCAAAGTCCAGGGCGTTGCTCAGGATCCGGCGGTTCCGGCTTCGCGAGGAGGCCGCAGCGCGCTTGCCGTCGAGCTTCGTCGTGATCGCGGTCATCACCAGCGCGAACCGGGCGCTGTCCTCGATCTCGCTGGCCGGGCGGCTGTGCTGCTGGACCCACCGCAGGATCCGCCTGACCTCCCGCGGCGCCTGGTCCCGGTGCTCCTTGTTGAACGCCCATTCCCGAAGGGCCGTACGGACCTCCACCGGGTCGAAGGTCCCGGGAAGCTCCCGCTTCAGCATCGCCACGGTGACCGGCACCAGCGCCTTGGCGATGTTCTGCCGGTTGTTCGCGGACGCATCGGGCCACTTCATGTCCACGTACGACAGCGCGAGGTCGTACCAGGTCTTGGAGGACGCGGCCGGCCGGTGTGAGACCGGCAGGCCGGTCTCACACCGGAACGCCTCCCCTTTATTGATCGCAGTCTTCAGTTCGGCGTGGAACGACTCGGCCAGCCCGGAACTGGTGAACGTCTCGTTGAACTCCTCTCCTGCGACGATCCACCGGACCTGATGCGTCGTACGGGTCTTGCGCTCCAACGCCCTGATCTTCCAGAGCCGAACGTCGAAGGTGGTCCTGTCGGTCATCAGGCGACGTCCTCGCAGTCGTCCAGCCAGTCATCCAGGTCCATGCGGCGGATCCTCAACTCACCGTTGGGGAGCTTGATGCAGCGCGGGGCCCGGTTCTTCTGGCGCCAGTCGTAGAAGGTGGAGCGGGAGATTTGAAGCTCGTCACAGACCTCGGGCAGCGTCAGCATGTCGCGCGGCCTGCTCTTGATCGTGGGGTTGGGCACGACAACTCCCTTGGGAAGCAAAAGGGCGGGCCGTGGGGTCGGCTCGCCCTGTCTCTGAGCAGCCGCTACCGCCGCTACGCCGCTACCTCCCAGGTCAGCGGCGGTGCGGCGGTAGCGGGAGGGGTAGCGGTAGCGGCTGGGCGGGGTCAGCCGGTGGTGCTGAAGTCGGCCGGTTCGTGCGTGGGGTGGGGCGGGACTTCGTCCGCTACCGCTACCCGGTCCGCTACCGGGAACAGGGGCCTGACCTGGGCGGTAGCGGCGGTAGCGCTGGTAGCGGACTCCTCGGACAGGTCCTCTGAGAGGGGCGGGCAGTACCTGGTCCACGCGTCCGTGAGGTCGGTGGCGTAGTAGCCCTTGAGGACGGATCCGGCGATCTTGATGTTGCGCGGGCGGATGGGGTCGTTGTCGGCGGTGACGTAGTCGCCGAGCATCCGGGCCAGACCGCGGGCGTTGAGCGGTCGGCCGTCGAGGTCGGCCCAGGGGGCGTCGTCCATGGCGAGCAGGCGTTCCAGGATCGAGACGCTGGTCATCCGCTCGGCGCCGTCGAACACGGCGCGCAGGTCGGCGAGCAGGCGGATGCCGATGCTGCCCTTGTCGTTGGCCTTCGCGGCGTTGACGAGGGTGAGGCAGGCGGCGCGGGCCCGCTCGGGCCAGTGGCCGCCGGCGGCGTCGGCGACGGCGATCAGGGGTTCCCAGACATCGGCTGGCCGGTCGGTGATGCCTTCGGGCATTTCGGGCCAGGCACCGTCGATCTGCTCGCGGATCGTGTCGGCCCAGGCGGCGAGGCGGTCGCGCAGCGCGTGGCCCTCGGGCTCGTTGATGCGCTGGCGGAACCCCTCGACCTGCTCGTTGGGGGCCCGGCGGCGCATTCGGATGACCACGGCCCGACTCATGATGGTGTCGGGCAGGTCGCCGAGCCCGGCGGTGGCGAGGGCCGCGTAGACGGGGAACTTCACCACGCGGTGGTTCTCGCCCTCGCGGACGCTGCGCAGGATGCCACCGGTGCGCCGGTACCCGGAGTTGATGAGGCTGCGCAGGTCCTCGTTCCCGGCCGCTTTGGCTCCGAAGATCGCGTCGATCTCATCGAAGAGGATGGTCGGCCGGCCGCCGCTCTCGTCGGAGATGGAGCGGAACAGAGCGGAGGGGCTGACGTCCGTGGTGATCAACGGCCGGGGCGTGAGGGTCTGGATGATCTCCAGCGCGCGGGTCTTCCCGCTTCCGGGCTCGGGGCTGAGGAAGGCCAGGCGCGGGGTGCACTCGAAGGCGTCCATGAGGTGGGTGTGGGCGTCCCACAGCACCACCGCGACGTAGGCGGCCTCGCTGGGGAAGACGTTGAAGCGGCGGTGGTGCCGCTCGACTTCGTCCAGGAGGGCGGCGCCGTCCTCGGGGTCCTGGCTGGGGGTGGGGGTGGGGTGGTTGGTCATGCGGCGGGCCTCGCGGTGGTGTGGGTCAGGCCCCAGTCGAGGCCGGAGCGGATGGTGCGGGCGGCTTCCTTTTCGTGGAGGCCGGCGGCGTGCGCGGCGTCCATGAGGCGGTCTTCGACCTGGTGGCGGGTGAGGGTGTGGGTGGCGATCATGCGGGCCAGGGAGCGGGCGGCGCCGAGCAGGGCGTGGTTGCGTCCGCCCTCGCCGGTGGTGGCGACCTTGTCGCACTCGCGGTCCAGCGCGGCGTTCGCCCACGCGGCGGGATCTGAGATCCGCCCCGGCGTGGGCGCGGGTGCGGGACCGGCGGGGCCGCGCTCTTTGCTGATCAGCAAAGAGCCGGGCAGGGGCAGGGGCGGCAGGTCCAGCTCCACCAGGTAGGACACGCCGTCCACCTGCGAGCCGGCGGCGACGACGTATCCGCCTGTGGCGCGGGTGTCGATCGCCCAGCCGAACGTGCCGACCGTGTTGGGCTGGGCCGGGTGTTCGGGGGCGCGGTAGTAAAGGTGGCGTCCGCCGCTGCGGGTGCGCACCCGGAACGTCTGGTCCGGGACGGGCTGGCCGGCACGGTGGAACAGCTCGGCGAATACGTCGGTGCCGTCGGTGATGCCGGGCTTGTCCCACTCGGCCGGGGGGTGGGTGCCGGGCTTGGGGATGTCGAGGTCGGCGACCACCAGGCGAGAGGGCCCACAGGCGATGGCGATGTTGAACGGGCCGGTGGACCAGCAGCGGCGGATGCGGTCCGGGTCGGTGGTGGCGCGCTGCTCCCAGGCGGCGACGGCCGGGCGCTTGCTGTCGGGCAGCAGCGGGAAGACCTGCCAGCCGCGCTCGGCCGCAGCGAGCGCGGCCGTCAGCAGGTGGGGTTGAGTGGTCATCAGGGCCTCTCAGAGGGCGATGCGGCCGGGGCACCGCCGTGACGGGCGGCGCCCGACCAGGAAAGGTCAGATCTTGAAGAGGGCGTCCGGCTCGACCGGCGGGACGGCGGCCTGCCAGGTCTTGCGGGCGGCGGCGAGGGTCGCCTGGTGGCAGTCGGGGCACCAGGCGGCCAGGGCGCGTTTGGGCAAGGCGGCCTGTCGGTGGTCGGGCAGGAGCATGTCGGCCGGGTCGGCGGGAGCGGCGACCAGGTGGACCAGTCCGCCGCCGTGACGGTGGCGGTAGCCGGCGTGCTCGCGCGGGCAGCGTCCACCGTCCTTGGCGTGGTTCTTGCCGCAGGTGCCGCGACACTGGCAGCGGCCGGCGGCGGCAGCGATGACCTGCTGCCACAGGCCGGTGGTGTCACCCAAGGGCGGGGTCCGGTTCGTGCTCACGCGGCCACCTGCCTGGCTTGGTCGGTGGTGGCTCGGGTGAGGAGCAGGCGCAGCGCGGCCTCGGCTTGGGTGGGGATGACGCCGTTGCCCAGGGCTTTGAGTTGGGCGGTGCGGGACAGGCCGGGTACGGCGGTGACCCAGCCTTGGTCCAGGCCCATGAGCCATTCGACGAAGGCGGGGTTCAGGCGTCCTCGATCGTCAGTTGGCCCGGGAGCGGGTCGGCCGATCGTCGCCTGCCACCGCTGGATCGCGGCCCGGTAGGGGCCCCAATCCGGGCCGCCGCCGAGGGCAGCGTCAGGTCCCCCTTGCTGCCCCGCTGGTTCGGGCCGCCCTTGCTCCCGTCCGTCGCCCTGGGTGTCGGCAGCAGAGCCCCGGCCAGGGTGGGGTTGCCCCGCCCGTACGTCGGGCTGGTCCGCTCGCCGTCGGCGACGACGGGGATGGGCAGCAGCGAGATCGTGTGTCGCGGGTCTATCCCGCCGCCGGCCGCGTGCCCGATCCCGGTGGCCTCCGAGACCGTTGGGGTCGGGAGCAACAGGCCGTCCGGGAAGCCCCGGCCACGCGAGTCGCAGGCCCTGGGGGTGGGCAGACCAGGCGGTGAGGAAGACGCGGGTGCGCTGGTGGGCGGCGCCGACGTCGCACGCTCGCACACTCGCCCATTCCGCATCGAACCCGAGCCCGGCCAGGTCCGCGAGAACGGTGCCAAGTGCCCGCACAGCACGTTCCGCTCCGGTGTCTCCCAGACACCACGGGCAGGGCTGAACGTGGCCGTCAGCGCGGGCGGAGAGGAGCCCTTCGACATTCTCGATCACCACCAGATTGGGAGTCAGTTCCTGGATGGCGCGCTCGACCTCGAACCACAGGCCCGAGCGGGTCCCGGCCGTCAGGCCCGCGCGGTTGCCGGCGCTGGAAACGTCCTGGCACGGGAACCCGGCGGTCAACACGTCGACCGACTCCACCTCGCCCCAGCTCACGGCGGCAATGTCACCCAGGTTCGGCACGTCGGGGTGGTGGTGGGCCAGGATCGCCGAAGCGCCGGGGTCGTTGTCCGCAACCCACGCAACTTCCCCGCCGAGAACGCGTTGGACAGCCAGGTCCAGGCCACCGTATCCGGTGCACAGCGACCCGATCCGCGGCCTGCTCACCGGACCGCGCCCGTCAGGTCATTGATGATCCAGGCGCAGTCGTTGAGGACGCGGAGGAGGGTGTGGACAGTGTCCTTGGCCTCGATCAGCAGGAGGCGGCCGGGTCCCGTGGCGGCCGGCTCGATCAGGTCCTCATGGGGCACCGGCAGGAGCAGGGCGGCGGTGGCGAGCAGCGCGGGGCGGCCCAGCTGATACGGCTCGACCAGCGTCAGCCAGATCCCGGTGTCCCACGGGGCGGGGCGCTCGCGGGTCCAGTCGGCCAGGCCCGCGGGCCGGGAGACGAGAGCGGTCTGACGCAGCGGCACCTCGACTCGCAGGAACAGGTCGCGGTCGTCGGTGAGGTGCGGGGTGATGCTGGCCAGGTCGGGGCGGATGCGCACGTAGCCGGGAGACATGACCGGGCTGGTCGCCACCCGCCACGCGGCGATGGCGAACTCGCCGACCTCCAGCGGGTGGCCGTCCTCGTTGAACCAATGGGCGTGCTGGTCGAGGTAGGCGCCGTACCGCGAGTTGCCGTTACTGGCGTTCTCACGGTCGTAGGCATCGTCGGTCAGGGCGAGCGTGTTCGTGCTGAACTCGGGCATGCTGGTTCCGTTCTCGTATGGAGTGCGGGATTGAGAGGGGCCCCACAGCAGCCCGTCCGTCACCCGGCAAGGTCGACGGCTGCTACGGGGCCCCGTGCTGTGCCTCCGGGGGCGAACCGGCCCTAGAACGGCGGCTCTTCGGCGTAGCTGCCGACAGCCGGGGCGGGGCCGGGGGTGGCGGTGGACCACGGGTCAGCAGCCCGGCCAGTGGCAGCGGTGGCGCCGCCGTTGGCGCGTTGGGCGCGGGTGACCTTGGCGGTGGCGAACCGCAGGCTTGGGCCGATCTCGTCGACGTCCAGGCCGAGCATCGAGCGGTTCTCGCCGGTCTCGGTCTTCCAGTTGTGCTGGACCAGGCGGCCGGTCGCGACCACGCGCATGCCCTTGGTCAGGGACTCGACGGCGTGCTCGGCAAGGTCGCGCCAGGCCGTGGCGCGCAGGAACAGGGCGTTGCCGTCCTGCCACTGGTTGGTGGTCTTGTCGTAGACGCGAGGGGTGGAGGCGATGGTGAAGCGGGCCATCGCGGCGCCGCCCTGGGTGAACTTGAGCTCGGGGTCGTCGGTCAGGTTGCCGACGATGGTGATCGGGGTGTCTCCGGCGGACAACGGAGCCTCCAAGGGCTGGTGTTTGGTCCGGGAGCGGATCCTGTCCGGTCCCCCGCACCGCCCGGGGCCGGCCGCTGGCTGCGGTGGGTCCGGGCGGCGCGGCCGGTCGGGCAGGTGGCGGTGCTGCTCAGGGCGGCCATGAGCCGCCCAGGTGGCCGAGCCAGAGCAGAACGGTGAGCGCCGGCCAGGCGGGTAGTACGAGGTGGAGCAGCAGGTTGCCGAGCCACGCCACGGCCACCAGGGCGATCGCGTCGCAGGTGATGGACTCGGCCAGATCCCACCAACTCCCGCGGGGCGGGGCCGTGTCTCGGGGCCGGCCAGCCTGGGGCGGGTGGTCGATCATCAGTGGTGCGGCCCGTCGCAGGGCGACTCGGGGCAGGAGCAGCCGTCGCACTCGTTGCAGATGTCGTCCTCGCACTCCTCGCACAGCGCGTGGCCCTGGCAGTCGTAGGAGCAGCACTCGTCGCAGTACGTCTCCTCCTCGTCGTCGTAGTAGCTGTCGTCCTGGTCGTACTCGGTCTCGTCGTCCATGGCGTCTCCGCTGATCAGAGGTGGTTGATGAAGGTCGACTTGCCCTTGGAGATCTGCCTGCCGATCGAGGTGGTCTTGGTCGTGGTGTTCTCGGAGTGGAAGAGCGACAGGGTGGTGCCGCTCTTGCCGCTGCGGACCTTGACGGCGGCAACGGCGGCCACGACCAGGGCCACGAAGACGACCATCCACTTGAGGACGTGGACGATGCCGTCCATGGCGGGGGCCATCTGGGCCAGGCCCGCGCCGACCATCCAGAACGCGCCGCCGCCCGCGATGGTGATCAGCGAACCGTAGAGGGCGTACTGCCGCACCGCGATCGACAGGCCGGGGTCGGCCCGCTCCGGGTCCGCGGCGGGTTCGGCCGGCTGCTCGGCGGCCGCGGCGACGGTGGGGGCGGGTTCGGCGATGGGCAGGGCGACGATCCGGCCGTCGGCGGTGAGGGTGGCGATGTAGCCGGGCGGCATCAGGTAGGCGTCCGGGTCGGCCGCAGGCGGGGTGGTGGGGGTCTCGTAGACGCTGTCCACGGGGCAACTCCTGGGAGGCGGAGGGGTAGGTGGCGTACTGGGTGTGTGGCGGCCCGTGGGCGCCCACGGGCGGCCGCCGGGCCCCTGGGTGGACCGGGGGCCCGGCGGCGGGGCGCAAGCCGCAACAGGCGGCTTCTGGCGATCCCTCAGGCCGCTGCGGTTTCGGGGTGGTTGGTGGCCCAGTGGCCGTGTCCGAGGTCGGTGATCTCACCCGCAGCGGCAGCGCGCTTGAGGGTGGAGGAGACGGTGGACAGGGACAGGTTCAGGCGGGAGGCGAGGATGCCGGTGGTGGCTTCGCCTTCGGTGGCGAGCAGGGCCAGGACGGCCCGCTTCTTCTCGCCGCGGGCCGGGGTGCCGGCGGCGCTCGCGCTGACCTGCTGCTCGAAGCCCGAAGCGGCGGCGGAGGGCTTGGCGAACGAGACCGCCACCGGGACGACCTTGCCGCCGGCCGCCGTGGTGAAGGGCTTGCGGGTAGCGGGCTTCTTTCCGCCGCGGCCGCCGGGGGCCGCGGACTCGAAGTCCGCCTCGAAGCCCTCGATCTCGGTCTCGGCCTCGGTGACGCCGGGCACGGGCGGGATCTCACCGCGCCGCCGGGCCGCGAGGCGCTCGCGCCATTCGGTGTAGGCGGGGCCGATGGCCTGGGCGGCTTCGGGGCTGATGGTGCCGGGGGTTCCGGTCTTGGCCCAGCGGGTGGCGACCCCGCGCGGCTCGGGGGTCCAGGTGCGGAACATCGCGGCCCGCTCCTCGGTGCCCTTCAGGTAGCCCATGCCGGAGGTCGGCACTCCGGGCTCGTCCGGCCAGACGGCGGGGATGTCGTTGGGGTCGGCGGGCAGGTTGACCACGTAGCCGGCGGAGCGCTCGGTGGTGCGGAACGCGATGTTGTTGCCCGCGGTGAGCGGCTGGCGCAGCTTGGCCGAGCCGAGCGATTCGAGGGTGGGCAGGTGGGTCATCAGGCGCAGCTTGATGCCGACCTTGCGGCCCAGGATCGCGATGCGCACCGCGTAGTCGATCGCCTCGGGGTAGGCGCCCCAGACTTCCTGCCACTCATCGATGGTGATCGAGATCAGGGGCTGTTCGACGGTGGGGGTCCAGTCGGTCTCGCCCCACATGGTGTCGCCGTCGTCGTCGGTCCAGGTGCTGCTGGCGCGTTGCTTGGCGCGCCGGGTCAGCTCGGTGTCGGCGGCGATCAGCATGCCCATGCACTCGTCCACTCCGGGCGCGAAGTAGGACAGGTAGTCCTGCCAGAACCCGAACGAGGCCCCGTCCTGGGGGTCGCCGCCCCAGGAGGTGATCAGGCCGCCGGAGTGGCGTTCGATCGTGAAGCACTGCCGCAGGAAGGCGGACTTGCCCGCGCCGGTGGCGCCGGAGCCGTGGGTGTGGACGGCGCCCCAGCCCGGCCGCCACATCTGGTACTGGGCGGGCAGGCCGTCGATGTGCAGGCCGAGTTGGGCGATCCCGGTGGTCAGGTCCAGGGCCTGCGGGCCGGGGAAGACCGGCACGGACTTGAGCGGGTTGCGTTCGAAGACGAGAAGCTTGGCCCGGTCCTCGGCGCCGCCGGGCAGGCGGTCGATGGCGATGGAGGAGACGGGCAGGCTGTAGGCGGAGGCGATCATCGTGGTGGCGTTGACCGCCGCGGCGGCGTTCTGCCGGCCGCTGTCCAGCTCGACCAGGGCCTGCCAGGCGCCGTCCTCGGGGCGGTCGACCAGCTCGACCAGCCGAGAACCGGGCAGCGCGCCGCGCGCCGCCCCGACCTTCTCCTCCCAGAGCGCTATGCGCCGATCCGGCCCGGCCGGTGCGGTCTTGGCGCGGATCCGGCGGCGCCACCACCACGGCAGGGCGGTGGCGGGGGTGAGCGCCAGCCACCACAGGCCGGTCATCGGTGCCTGGAACGGGCCGGTGTGGGTGATCGCGCCCGCGGTGAGCAAGAGGCCGGCGGCCCCCGCGGCGGCGCTGGTGCGGATCGTCTCGGCGCGGCTCATGGGCCGGTTCGGCGGGGTCGGCAGTGCCCGGTGGGTGTACAGGAACTTCGTCGCCTTGCCGGTGTAGGGCTTGGTCCGCCGCCAGGCCCGCGCGGCGAGCACCGCGGCCGGCAGGGCGGCGTCCATCGCCAGGGCGCCGCCGATGCCGTTGGGCAGGGCGCTGATGGCCTGTCCGTAGGCGCCCAGGACGAGGCTGGCGGCCAGCGGCGGCAGGTGCCTGCGGTTGCGGTACAGGCGCCGGTAGGCGCCGTGGGCGACGCGCACCGACAGCGGGCCGCGCTCAACGCCGGGTCGCGCGGGCACGGGGGTGGGGGTGTCCGCCTGGCCGGGGGCGGTGGCGAAGGTTCTCAACGTTCTGTCCTCCGGAGCGGTCCAAGGGGCGGCTTGCTGGGGTGGGTTGGGTGCGGGGTGGCACCTCGGCCGGACACCGTCCCGCCCGCCCCCAGGAGCTCGGTGGGGCGGGCGGGACGGTGTTCAACCGGGACGTCACCTCCGGTTGTAGGCCTCGCGGTTGGCGGCCGGGACCGGGGCGGAGGCCACCGCGCGGTCGATGCCGCCGTGGCGCTTTTCGATCTCACGGCCGGCCGTGATGGCCAGGCCGTTCAGCTCGATCGCGCTGTTGGCCGCGGCGGCCACCTTCTCGCCCTGGCCGACCAGGGCCTGACCCACGCTCTGGAAGTCGTTGCCGCTCAGCGGGTCGAAGCCGAGCCGGATGAGGGCGCTGTAGGCGGCTTCGGCCTCCACGACCTTCGCGGTGATCCGGGCGAAGCGCTCGCGGGCGGCCTGCTCCTCGGCCTTGGTGGCCGCAGCGAGCGCCACCAACTCGGACTGGACCTGGCGGTAAGTGATCTCTGCCATGGGTGTTTGGGGTCTCCTGTCGCTGGTGGGCGGTCAGTCGCCGTACGTGGTGGACTCGGCCATCTCCACCGAGGAGGCGTCCACGGCCTCCTGGATGCCGCCGTGGCGGGTCCACACGTTCGCCGACGCCTGCCTGGCGTTGCTCTCGGCCAGGTCGGAGGCGTGCAGGTCCTCCTGACGGGCGGCGCGCAGGGCGCCGAGCCGCTCGGTGATCGCCGCGAGCCGGCCGAGGGTGTCCTTGTCGTACTTCGCGCCGACGGCGGCGGTGTAGGCGGCCTCGGCCTTGACCTCCAGCTGCTTGAGGCGGGCGATGGCCGCCGCCGCGTCGTCCTTCTCCATCCGGGCCCAGCGCGAGAGCTGGGCAAGGTACTGCATCAGGGAGACCACGCCGGTCACCTCGGTGACCCGCGTCGCGGTCGTGGGCAGGGTCGTCATGCTGCTCCTCGGTGCGGTGACGGTGCCACCCGCCGGGGCCGGGCCCACGACGCCGGCAGCGGGCTTGCCGCTGCCGGCAGTAGGCGGGGCGGTGGTGGCGGCGGGCGGGGCGGTGATGGTGTCCTTCACCAGGCGCAGCCTGGGCGGTTCGGGCCTCGGCGGGGCCGCGCTGGCGGACGCCGGTGGGGGTTTCGGGCCACCGCGCGGCGCGGTGGTGGGGCCGGTGCCGGCCGGCGGGTCGGTGGTGATGTGGATGCGCACGGTGGCGTCCGCGCTCGCGGCCGTCGCCCCCGCCTCCCGGGCCGCGCGGGCCACGGTTTCGGGGTCGGGCGGGCGAGGGCCGCCGGTGTTGAGGGGTTCGTCCTCCACGATCTCGGCGTCGATGATCTCCGGCTCGCTCGCGCCCCGGGCAGTGCCGCTAGCGGTCCCGGCGGCGGTCTTGGTGTGGTCGCGGGCGGCTTTGCGTTCGGCCTTGTCGGCCTTGACCTTCGCTCGGCGCTCGCTGATCACGGTCTTCGTGTCGGGCCAGGTCTTGCGCCATCCCTCGCGGGCGCCGGAGGTCCAGGTGTAGGCGCGGGCCACGGTATTGATGGCACTCTGCGCGGCCCGCTGGCCCTTGTCGGTCCAGTCGATCGGGCGCGGTTCCTTGGCGAGTTTGGTCTTGGTGTGCTGCTGGGCGGTCGCGTGCCCGGCGGACACGCCGCCGCCGAGCGTGTAGGCGAGCGCCATCAGGATGAGCCACTCCATCGGGCTGACTCCTCAGCTGCTAGGGCTACTTGACGCCGAAGGCGGAGCCGATCAGGTGGGCGACGCTGGTGACGACCCAGGTCACCGCCATCGCGCAGACGTGCCCGGCCGTGCCGGGGATCGCGGTCAGCAGGCACGGCAGCGCCAGCGCGAGGGCCAGGGTGCGCGGGCCGGCCTCGCCGTCGCGCAGGTCCTTGATGACCACCACCAGCGCCGCCCCGGATACGAGGAACCCGACGCCGCCGCCGACCCACTTCGTCAGCCACGACGCGACCAGGTGGTTGGCCCAGGTGGCCATCGCGTTCAGCAGGTGCCCCGCCCCGGTACCGGCCAGCCCCGCGCCGCCGGTCAGGAACAGCGCGACGTGGACCCGGGGCATCTCCAGACGCCCTAGCACCGCCGACATCGCACCCGACACGGCCCCGCCACCGCCACGACGCCCGCGCCCGGCCATCGCACCCGAACCGGCGAGGCGGCGCCCGCCGCCCGCGGTCATCGACTGGGCGGAGCCGGACGCCAGGACCTGCATCGCGATGGACACGCCCACGCTCAGCACTCCGACCCCGCCACTGACAAGACCGTCAAGCACGGCCATGGTGATCCCCTCCCTGGGGTTTTCGATCAAGCAGAAGGCCGGCCCGATCGGACCGGCCGAAGACTCTCGAAGTAGCCCCTTGCGCTACGCGCAGTGAGCCGTTACTCTCGCGCGCGCCCGTGGGCGCGGCTACGCATAGGGGCCGCGAAATTCGCATCCGGATGCGTATACGCGATGCGAAATTCGCAATCCCCTCACCGTGCGTGATGGCTGGTCAGGTCCCGGGTTCGCTGCCGCAGCAGGTCAGCGACCGCGCTCCACGCGGCCTCTCGGGACTGCTCGGGCAGCCGGCCGATCGCAGCGCGCAGGATGTTCCACTCCGCGGCGGCAACCGCCCGCCCGCCACCCGCGGCGGCAGCCTCCGAGCGAAGCCGCGAGGCGTGAGCGTCGATCCGACGCCCGCTCGCCTCGGCCCGCTTCTCCTCCCGCACCTGCCGCCAAGCCGGTGTCCCGGCACTCACCGGCCCCCCCGGCCGCGCTCGACCACCTGCTTACCCAGGTCGCGGTGTTCCAGCTCCACGCAGTGGCCGAGGTTGCGCAGCCGGTCGGCCAGCGCCATCGCGACCGTGGCCGCCCGGTGGCGGCCACCCGCGCAGCCGACCGCGATGAGCACCGGGCCGTGGGAGGGGTCCAGGTCGAAGGCCTCCACCGTCCAACTGGTGGCCTTGATCAGGAGATTGATGCCCGGGGTGGTCAGGACCGCGCGGCGCACCGGCTCGTCGTGGGCGGTCAGGTAGCGCAGCCGCGGGTCGACGTGCGGGTCGCGGAAGTGCTCGCGCAGGTCCAGCACCAGGTGCGCGCCCTCGGGCGCGGGGCCGTGCAGGAACCCGAACGAGATGATCCGGATGGTGTTTCGCATGGTCAGCACCCCTTTCCGGGGGACGGCTCGGCGGGCTGCGGGGGCGGGTTGGGCTGCGGCTGGTGGCCGTAGCCGCCGTTGATGGTGTGGTCGCTCACCGCCCGACCTCCAACCGGTCCGCGGTGAGGGCGAAGAACAGGACCACGAACCCCCCGCCGTGCTGGTCGCGGACCTTGTCGCACAGGGCCATGAGCACGGACGAGCGGGTCTGGTCGGGCCTGAGGATGAGGACCTCGGCCGTGGTCAGGATCCGGCCACGGGAGGTCTGCACGGTGAGGATCGCGTGGTAGGCGGTGCCCTGCGCCGCGGCCGGGGCCTGCGAGCCGGGGGTGGGGGTGGTCTGGGTCATGGGGTGGGCTCCGTTTCGGCTGGTCAGGCGGTGGCGCCGGTCAGGGCGGGCAGAGTGTGGCCGGCGGCGAAGCGCTCCGGCCGGTTGTTGGTCATCGGTTCTCCGGTAGCCGGGTCCTCCGCGGCCTCCTTGTAGCGGGCCGCGATCCATCCGGTGGACCACCCGGTGCGCTCGACCGCGAGCCGCTGCGGCACACCGGCCACGAACGCCAGCCGGGCCACCTCACGCGCCTCCTTCTCCGCCAGCCGCTCGATCGCCGGCGGACCGGTCAGCAGCCACTCACGCACCTGCTCGGCGCGCTCGCGCTCACAGCGCTCACGCTCGCTCACCGCGCGCTCACGACGCTCACGCTCGTCCCGCTCCTCGGCCGCCCGACGGGCCCGCTCGTCCCGCTCCTCGGCCTCACGACGATCGGCGGCCTCGCGGTCCTCGCGGGCCAGGCGGGCGGCGTGCTCACGCTCCTCACGGGCCAGCTTGGCCTCGTGCTCACGGCGCTCACGCTCGCTGCGCTCAGCCCGCTCCCACTCGGCCAGCCGCTCCTCGCGCTCCCGCTCCCGCCGCTCCTGAGTCAGCCGTTCGCGCTCGGCACGCTCGGCCCGCTCAGCGGCTTCACGGGCGCTCAGTGCCGCCCGGATCGCCCGCCGGTAGGCCAGCGAGGTCTCCGCCGTGACGATCAGCAGCAACGGCGCCACCGAGTGGACCGCCACCCCCACCAGATCGTGGTGAAGAGCCGACAGACCCACGTTGAGCAGCAGCGTCATGACCCCGGTCATCCAGCGCAGCACGTCCGGCCACCGGCCGCCGTCCCCTTCGAGCGTGGCCAAGATGCTGTCCATCCGGACCACGATCACCACCGCCGCGTCTGCCACCAGCGGCAGGATCGGGGCCGTCCACTCCCAGCCCTTCGGGGTGTGTCCGGCGGCAAGCGGAGTCACCGTGAGCACGCTGTAGAGCACCGCCCCGGCCGTGATCGTCCACGTCCCCGCAGACAGGGCCCGCTCCGCCGAACGCACCCGCGGATCCAGGCGCGACACCATCGTCACGACCCCCACCCCCGCACCGATGAGCACGCCGTGAGCACCAGCAGCACCCCCGTGAGCGCCGTGAGCACCGCCGCCTCCCCGGGCAGCGGGGCCGGGTTCGAGGCGGGTTCCTGGCGAAGCGCCACCAGGTGGCGATCGACCATCGCGGTCAGCTTCTCGGTACGGGCCAGCGCCTCGCGCATCGCCTCACCCGACGAGACGACGGGCCCAGCCGGGGCGCTCACCGGGCCACCGCCTGATCCAGCGTGGTGCGCTTCATCCGCAGGTCACCGATCAGGCGACGACGCTCGCGGGCGGTCAACCCGCCCCAGATCCCCTCGGGCTCCGGGCGCCGCACCGCCAGCGCCAGGCACGCACCGCGCACCGGGCACGACCAGCAGATCGCCTTCGCCCGCCGCTCGGCGAACTCCCGCCCGACCACGTCCTGGTAGGCGGGGTCCTCCTCGTCGGGCCCGTAGAACAGGTCCGTGTCCAGCTCGGCGCACGCGGCGCCGTGCAGGTCACTGTCCGGCGGCGGGACGGCCGCCGCGAGCGTCGCGGAAACCGGCCGGGGCGTCAGGTGCGGCGTGCGGCTACCGAGCCGCAGTCCCAAGCGGCGAGGAGCGGGCATCACGCGGCCGCCTTCCAGGTCAGCACCCGGCGCCGGGCCGCGGTGCGCAGCAGCGAGCGGGCGTAACGGGCCGCCTCCGGGTCCAGGTCGTGCATCACCTCGTGGGCGACCGCCAGGCGGGCCTGGCGCGAGAGCGCCGACTCCCCGACGGTGCCGGTGAACAGCTCGGTGTCGATCCCGTAGGCGAGTTCAGCGAACTCGCGCGGCGTGCAGGCCTCCTGGCCTGCAACAATCAATCGCATGGGTCTACCTCCCAGGTGGTGGGCCCGGGGGCTGCTGCTCTCCGGCCAAGGAATGTGCAGCAGCCCCATACAGGGCCGGCCACTCGTCTGTCACGAGCAGCCACAGCCCCCGACACCCGGCCGCCGGACGGCAGATGTCGAGGACTGTGGTCACTGGTGAAGCAGGATGTTCAGGTCTCATCTGGACGCGGACCGCTCACCCCGGGGAGGCCCCTCCCGGAGGTCATCGCTGGCTGAAGGTCTGCCGCGTCGTTCTTTTGAGTCGGTTGCGTTGTCCCCCACACAGAGGGGTCAAGGCCGAAGCCCCTTCTCGGCCGACTGGTCTCCACTCACCCCGCCCCGGCATCGTCACAGGACGGACAGCGGTGGTGGATCACTCTCTGCAGTTGTCAAGGAATCGCGCTTCCCTGGCCGACCCCGAGAGGCCGACTTCCGGACGCATTTGCGCAGGTCAAAGAAGGCCCACTCAGGACCACCAGTTCATCCGCCTCGCGATGCGAGACATGTTGAACATGTCTCTTACGATGGCGCGGAGCCGACGGTCCGTCAAGTCCTTCGCTGATTTCGCCGGTGAGTCTCCGGCGGCGCTGAACCAGACTCGCGCACCCAGGCCCGTCGAGACACGGCGGAGCTGGACGGCTACTGTCCGTCTTGGGTACGGTCAAGTCGTCCCGCATCGTCCAACGCCACAACTCCGTCCAGGGGAGGACGAGATGGCCAATGAACGGCTCCGCGGCGCGATCCTGGCCAGCGGACTGACGGTCGAACAGATCGCCAACGGGCTGGGGGTCAGCTCTCGGACTGTCGAGCGGTGGGTCGAGGCCAAAGATCAGCGACGGCCCTACCGCCGTTTCCAGTACGCGCTGGCCAACCTGCTGAAGCGCGACCTGTCAGATCTCTGGCCGGACGAGCAGACCAGCAGCGAGACGACCGCGGCCGGCCGGGCTGAACTCGTCAGGATGTACCCGCACCGCGCCGTGGTCCCCAAAGAGCTGTGGACCACGCTCTACACCTCGGCGAGCAGACACTTCGACCTGGTGGTCTACGCCGGATTCTGGCTCTCCGAGGATCCACTCTTCTTCCGGCTCATCCGCGAGAAGTCGCAAGCGGGGGTGCCGATCAGGCTGATGCTGGGCGACCCGACGTCGCCACACGTCGCACAGCGGGGAGAAGACGAGGGGATCGGCCCTGCCATGGCGGCCAAGATCCGAAACGCACTGGCCAACTACGCACCGCTCTTCGGGCTGCCCGGTGTTGAGTTCCGGCTGCACTCGACCACGCTGTACAACTCGCTGTACCGCGCCGACGACGACATGCTCGTCAACGGCCACGTCTACGGCGTCGGGGCTTACCTCGCGCCGGTCCTGCACCTCTGCCATGTCCCCGGCGGCGAGCTGTTCAGCACCTACGCGGCGAGCATCGAGCGGGTCTGGGAGAGTGCACGAACCATCACCACCCCCCAACTTGAGAGCGAGGCAGCATGAGCCGCATTGACTACTTCCACGACCCCGACGCGCCGCCGGCGAACTCCGTGGTGCCATCGGTGACCGCCGTCGTTGTGGACGACTCCGGACGGCTGCTGCTGATCCACAAGACGGACAACGACCTGTGGGCGCTGCCGGGTGGCGGGCACGACATCGGGGAGTCGGTCAGCGACACGGTGATCCGCGAGGTGCGTGAGGAGACCGGCATCGACGTGGAGGTGCTCGCGGTGACCGGGCTCTACACGGACCCCGCGCACGTGATGGCGTACGACGACGGCGAGGTGCGCCAGCAGTTCTCAATCTGCTTCCGGGCTCGCCCGGTCGGCGGGGCGCTCCGCACCAGCGAGGAATCAAAAGAGGTCCGCTGGGTTGACTCAGCGGACCTCGACACCTTGACGATCCACCCGTCGATGCGGCTGCGGATCAAGCACGGCCTTGAGGCCGAGCGAGTCCAGCCGTACATCGGCTAACGCTCCACACCGACCTGGGACATGCGACCCTCCACCCGCTCCGCCGCAGCGTGGATCTCAGGCTCGGCCCGGCGGATGAACCGACCGACGATGCTGTCCGGCCCGTACCGGCCCACGATCTCGGAGATCCGGGCCGGCGTCGTGGTCGGCGCGCCGTCCGGCGTGGTGGTCATGTCGCAGTAGATCAGCGCATCGACCAGGCGGGGCTCCTCAAGCGGGAACTCCGAGGCGAGTTCCTCACGGAGCCCGCGCTCCTCGGCTTCCAGCAGCGCGCAGGAGTGGTGGGCGACCAGCCGAACAATCCGCTCGTCGACGCGCTCGGTGTTGCGCAGGAAGCGCGCCCCGTCCAGCGGGTGGAATCCACTGTCGGCGATGTGGGGCGAGTAGCCGATGTCGTGCAGGACCGCGGCGGCTTCGAGCAGCTCGGCGTCCGGGCCGAGGATCGGGGCGAGCGAACGGGCCCGGCCGGCCACCCCTTTGCTGTGCGCCCAGCGCCGGGGAAGGTCGTCTGAGAGAAGCGATTCAGCGAGGTCGTAGGCCCACACGTCCAGGTGCCTTCCTAGGAGACTTGCGAGGTGTCGTGTGTTACTGGCAGGGACCGGACGAATCGGCCCTTGCCGTGCTGTGCTTCGAGGATCCCGGCGCCTTCCAGCTGCGCCAGAGCCTGCCGGACAGTCCCACGTGCGGCGCCCGTCTCCTCACATAGCTTCTTCTCAGACGGGAACGTGTCGCCGATGTTGAGCTTCTCCCGCGTGATCAGACTCGTGAGCTGGCTGAGCACCGAGGGTTTGGCAGCACGCCCCACAACTAGCCATCCGACGCCAGGCTGAGACCTGATCAGCCCCTCGGCTGCCAGTACGCCGAGTGCGCGCTTGACCGTGGTCCGTGCAGCGCCGTATGAGTCCATCAGCGCTGCCTCGGACGGAAGCTTCTCGATGGCGGAGCCATCGCTGATCTGGCCACGCAGCACATCAGCAATCCGAAGGTACGTGCCGCGTGGGTTCCGTTCGGACACTCGTCGCTCCTCCCTGGTGTCTTATGCCCTAACCAGGTTGAAGGATGCTGCAAGCGCTACGGCAGCCTCTTCCCCGGCCCAGCCAGTATGACCGAGGAGGCTGCCGTGGACACTCCAGTCGCTAGCGCCGTGCTGCAACGGCGCTAGCTAAAATGCCTTCCGACGCACAATCAGCGCAGCCGATGCGTTACCTGACCCCCGTACAGTACAGAGTCGGGCACTGTCCTATCCGTGCTTGACCTTGTAGGCGATCATTGCTTCCAGCGTCTCAATACTTTCACGAACCAGCCCGAACGCCTTATTGCAATTTTCACAGAGAAGACCCCGCACTCTTCCAGTCTTGTGACAATGATCGACATTAGCAGTGGTCCTAATACCAGTGTACTGAAACTCATCCCCGCAGATGGCACACTTATATTCCTGATCATCCAGCATCGCATTATATTCGACTGGACCTATGCCATAGAGACTCTTCCGCGAATTGTCGCTATTGCACTTTTTGCACCGCCGAGAACCATCCGGCTTGAACGTCGTATTCTCGTCATCATAGAAATGACCTTGGGCGCAATGGGTCTTTTCCCGATTCGATACACCCCTCACTAGCCGACTGGGATCAAGTCCCTGCGATCTCATGACAGCCTCCCAGCGACACTGCTTACACTGCCGACGTTTACCGTTGGCCAAGTAGATATTATCTCGGGTCAGCTCATGGCCAGCAATGCAACGTTCTTTGCGGGCATTTAAGCCGGCCTGGGTCCGCCGCGCTGTTGCAATTGTCGCTACAAGCAGATGCTCTCGCTTCACGCACAGGGCATTATCGCAAGAATCCTCAACGATCTGCCCTTTTGTCAGCGGTTCGCCATCCTGCTCAACCACCCAACGTCGCACATAGACCAGAGGAGCAGCACCTGCGGCATACCTAGCCGGATCATAATAGCGAGGCTTTCCGTCTCCATCAACAGAGCCCTTCCAGATCCGACAACCACCCTCTGACAATTCGCTCTCCGCATTGATCAGCTCAAAGCCAATACTTGGCTTAGGGCTCTTCCGATCCGTAGTTCCATGCCTTTTCTCGTACCTATAGCAAGCTTGACAGAGGCCCCTACGAGGGGCTGTCTCTAGCTTTTTGCATGCACGGCAGAGAATTGGTGCCTTCCCGGTAGTCGCCACAGAAGCATCTAAGCCCATCTAACCCCGTGGCGTCCTGGGATTCACAGAAACCATCCGGCCTGTCCAGGCGGCAAGTGAAGGGTGCTACTCAGGGCAGAAGCCGACCAAGGATCACGGACTCACCACAATGACGTAGCCGGAGGCATTGAGCCCCACATTCGAGCATGCGGTGCGACTGAATACAACTCAGACGCAAGACCAATAGGGTAGATCACACTCGCATCAAGTAAGGATTTCAGGATTCCACTGCTTGAACGGCAGTCGCTTGCCTAGGGATAGATGTGGCCGATGCGTCTTTCCTATGCATTTCCCAGTGTCGCTTCAGCCACTTAACACGATCGGAGCCAAGGGGCACAGAGATTCGCTTACCGTGCAAGTTGGCGTATTCGGGGAAAGCGGCCAGATCGCCGGCGACATCCAATTTTCCCGTTGCCGGGTTCACTGCCAAAAGACCTAGGTCAAACAGTCGGTGAAGGTCTCGGCGAAGGAGCAGGCCGCCGCCCTTATGGTGTTTCCCGTTAGCGGCATAGCTGTAGAGGTGGGCGGCCTCAAGTGCCTGAGAAGGGGCCGGTCCGGTAAATGCGCAGATCTCACCAAATTCGGTGAGCAGAGCCTTGCGGAAGGCGGGCTGTCCGATGCGGACGCGGACCGTGGCCTTGCGGTGGCCGCCGGCGATGACCTCTCGGGTGGTCTCGATGATGTCGAGGGGGGTGGGTGTCCCGGTCTGAGCGAGGGCGACGGTGAAGTCGTCCCAGCGCAGTTCGCGCATGGCGTGTTGGGAGTCCTCACTGACGCACAGGTTGCGGATCTGGGATGCGGTCAGCGCGCCGCGGAGGTCGATCCAGCCGACTTCGTGTCGGCTGCGGTAGGTCTTGATGACCTTGTGCGTCCATCCGGGCTCGTCGAATTCCTCCTTGCACTTCCAGCATTTGTAGACCGGCGTCTTCGTCTTCCGTGGCGCGACATTGGCGAGCTTGCAGAACGGACAGAACGGGGTGTCCTTCTCGCCATCTCCTACCTCGATCGCCTCAATCACGGACATGCCAAGCAACGTCTCCCTGTCCCACAGCACGATCTGGTCACCGACCCGCAGGTTCCGGGCATTGGGAACGGTACTGTCCCAGCTGTAGTGAGTTGAGGGCTGGTCGTCATAGCCAGATCCCGCTCGCTTGCGTTCCTGTACGGCAAGCACCGCCCACGCAGTCATCTTTCTCCTCACCACGCCCCAGCGACACGTAGGGGATGCCGTGCCGCACCTTCCTCAACGTACCTGCCGACACTGACAGCTTGGGGCGACACAGAGCTTGCAGTTGAACCACGTAGGCCATCAGTCATCACGGACAGGAGCTCAAAACAGCGTAGGAGCGGCCTCGTCGACTCCGGCCACGCCCAGCAGGGAGTCTGCCAAGCCGACGCGCTCGCCAGAGGCAGTTGCCTCATGCTGCCCTCACGGAGGATCAGCGACCGGCGGTCCTTCTCATGATCGTGGACCACTCCGTAGCCAGTCCGACGGGTCGGCATGAGGGCAACTGGCCGACCGCAGGTCGGACACTGAACTCGTGGTGAGCGCATGCCGCAAGGATGCCGCAGCGGGCTGACACAAGTTAGATCACCTAGAATCCCTCCCCGCTCACGTAGCCGTAGAAGCCAGGTCTCGTCGGACAGGGCGCAAGCCAGTATCCGGTGGCCGGCGCCCCGTCGCCCGCTACGACCCGGGGGCCTAAGTCACGGCACAATGACGGTCGCATAGCGCCACCACCGGCCGAAGCGCTGCGATCGGCGCAGGTGAGAGGCTCAGCTAGAAAGAAGCGATCGATCCTCTTCTAAGCACTTGGCCGCAGGTTCGAGTCCTGCCGGGGGCACCACGACGGCCCGCTGATCCTCGGTGATCAGCGGGCCGTTTGCGCAGGTCGGGGGCGTGCGGTGGCTCCCGGGTGCCGGGGTGGCCGGTGGTGGTCCCGGTTGGCCGGGGAGGGGAGGTATCCGACCGTTCGTGCCGGAATATCCAGTCTCGCGATGGTTCGGGGACGGTCCCCATGACAGGTCCCCATGACAAGTCTCCGGCGCAGGCCTCGGGCTCAGGACTTGTGCTCGACGCTGTCCCGGATGCCGCGCATGATCGGGCCGGCGATCGCGGGGGTGATCGCGGAGGAGTGGGAGTCGATCTTGCCGTCCCGCTTGTTGTCGAAGTAGACGGCGCCGAAGGTGGTCGGGGTCAGCCACATGCAGGTGGTGGACTCGACGGCGAGGGTGCCGTAGATGCTCGGGCTGGTCTCCATGGTCTGCTGGCAGATGTCGCCGCCGCCGTGCGGGCCCGGGTCGACCGACTGGTAGGTGGTGCTGAACTTGTCGCCGGCGCCGTCGGCGCTGATGGCGGGGGACTTGGTCAGGGCCTGCAGGGCGTTCTGGTCGAAGCCGCTGCCGTTGACCCCGGTGACGATCAGCCAGGCGTCCTCGGCCGGGTCGTCGTAGAGGCCGGTGACGGTCTGGCCGGTGAGGTGGAGCTGGGCGGTCAGTTTGGCCATGGTGTCATTGATCTTGCTCAGCTGGGCGGCGGTGGGCTGTTGCTGCTGGTAGCCGTTGGCCACCGGCGGCATGGCGATCGTCCAGTGGGCGGCCGGAGCGGCTTGAGCGGCCGGAGCCCCCTGGGCCGGAGCCGCCGGACCAGCGGCGGCCGTGTGACCCGGACCGCCGGACTGGCAGCCCGTCACTGCGACGGCGAGGAGAATCCCGGCACAGGCGACGATGAGCGGACGGGGCAGCGGCATGAGCGGTCTCCGGAAGGCACAGGGCGAGCAGGGAAGCAGGAAGGGAAGAGGGGAGCAGGGCCGGCAAGGACGGGCGGGCGGGCTCGGCGCTCCCACTGTGGCCGACCGCCCGTGGCGCCGGAAGACAGCGCAGCTGCATGCCCCCGGTAGGTTCGCTAACGGTGTGCCGGGCAGCGCGGGGACGAACGCGGGAGAGGCGGCGTGGTGGAGCTCGATCCGAGAAGGCTGATGATCCTGCGGTCGATCGCCGAGGGCGGCGGCGTGGCGGCGGCCGCGCGGGCCCTGGGACACACGCCGTCGGCGGTGTCGCAGCAACTGAACCGGCTGGAGCGGGAGGCGGGCGTCCCGCTGGTGGACCGCACCGGCGGGCGGGCCGAACTGACCGCCGCGGGGCGCCTGCTGGCCCAGGCCGGCGAGCGGATCCAGCAGGCGCTCACCGACGCCACCCGGGAGTTGAACGCGCTGGGCGAGCAGGCCGCGGGGCCGGTGGCGATCGGCGTCCCGGCGACCGCGATCACCTACTTCGCGACGACCGCCCTGCACATGCTCGCCACCACGCGTCCGGCGCTGCGGCCGCGGCTGGTCGAGACGGGGCCGGCCGAGGGGCTGCGTGCGCTGCGGCTGGGTGAACTGGACGTCCTGGTGATCGCCGACGACCAGGACGCGCCCACCCCACTGCCACCCGGGGTCAGGGCCACGGTCCTGCTGGAGGACGAGTACCGGCTCGTGCTGCCCGACGGCTGGGCGGAGCCGACCGGCTGGGCCGAACTGTCGGGGCGGCCGTGGATCGGAGCGCCGGCCGACTCACCGCGCGGTCTGGTCTTCCAGCGGCTGGCCGCGGAGCACGGCATCGTGCCGTCCGTCCTGCACGTGGCCCGCTATCCGTTCGCGGTCTACAGCCTGGTGGCGGCCCGGCTCGGCGCGGCGATCCTGACCGCGACCGCCGCGAGTCAGCTGACCCACGGGGTGGTGGCCGAGCTCGCGGTGCCCGGCGGCTACGTCGTCCGCCTGCTGCGGCGCACCGGTCCGTCGGGGGCGGTGCCGGCGGTGGAGGCGGCGGCCGAGGCACTGCAGCAGGCCGTGCTGCTGGCGGCCGAGCGGATGGCGGGGCTGGGGCTGCTGGAACGCGAGCCCAGGGTCCGGTCACGGCTGGTCGACCCGAGCGAGCGCACCGGAACCTCGTGACAAGGGCAGCGCACCCGACGCGCCGTCAGCCCAGCCGCAGCTCCACCGTCCGCACCCGGACCGCCTCACCCGACAGCCCCAGCGGCCCTGACAAGCCTGCCGGCCCCGGCAACCCCGCCGCCCCAGCCGCCTCACCCGGCAGCCGCAGCGCGATCGCCGCGTCGTACCCGGACGGCACCTCGACCGACCGCAGCTCCCACCCGGCGGGCGGCAGCGCGCCGGACGGCCGCGCCGACGTCTCGAACCCGGGCCCGAGGCCCACGTAGTCGACGGCGACGCCCCGCCCCAGGCCCATGCCGGTCCCCTTCAGGTACGCCTCCTTGCGCACCCAGCAGCGCACCGCCGCGGCCGCCCGGTGCTGCGGCGACGGGTCGGCCAGCGCGGCCAGTTCGGCCTGCTCGGCCGGGTGCAGCTGGGTGGTCACCTCGGCACCGGCGCCGGGCGCGAAGGCGTCCGCCCGCTCGACGTCCGCGCCGACCGGGTCGGCGGCCAGCGCGATCAGCGCGAGGTTGCCGCTGTGCGAGAGCGAGAACTCCAGTCCCGGCGCGTCCACCGGCTCGGGCCGGCCGTGCAGTTGGCCACAGCCCGGGCAGACGGCCCGGCGGAAGGTCACGGCGGCGGCGGCGCGGCCGAGGCGCTCGGCCAGCACGCGGCGCAGCGCCACATGGGCCACCTGGTAGAGCGCCCGGTCCTCGTCCCGCCGGAACGCCGCGGCCCGCTGCCGCTCCGTCTCGTCGAGCACTCCGGCCGCGGCGGCCTCGGCGGCGACGGCGTTCGCCGGCGTGACCGCGACCCAGCCCACCTCGACCTGCCCTGGCACCAGCGCCCCCGTACCCATGCCCATGCCCATGCCCACGCCCGCCCCGCTCACCGTCGCCACCTCATTCACCGTCGCAGTTCCCCCGACCCGAAACGCAGAACCCGAACCGCAGAACCCGAACCACACAACCCGAACCGCAGAACCCGAACCGCAGAACCCGAACCACACAACCCGAAACGCAGAACCCGAACCGCACAAGAGGCCCACCCGCCTCAGATCCCCGAAACCGTCCCGGACACGATCCGCACCACGCCGTCCGCGCGGGCCGCCAGCGCGGCCCGCAGCCGGGGAGCGCGGGCCGGGCCGAGGAGCTCGTAGGCCTGCTCCTCCTCGGCCCACCGGTACTCCTCCAGCTCGGCCTCCTGGAGCGCGATCCCGGTGCCGACCGGCACGCTTCCCGCGTCGAAGAGGAAGTGCACCGAGGGGTGGTTCAGCTGCTCGGAGGGGTGGATCCAGCCGACCACCAGCAGGCGGCCGATCTCGCGGTCCAGGCCGGTCTCCTCGAGCAGCTCGCGCCGCGCGCACTGCAGCGCGTCCTCGCCCAGGTCGATGACCCCGCCGGCGAACTGCCAGCCGGGACGGTAGTTGGGCTTGACCACCAGCACCCGGCCCGCCTCGTCGGTCAGCAGAGTACCGGCGGCGGTGTAGGAGCGGGGCAGCGAGGCGAGCCAGGCATCCCGGGACAGCAGCTCTTCCTGGTCCACTGATCGACTCCTCATCTGCCGGTACGGCGGCTGGGGTTGGTCCGGCTTCGGGCACGCTCTCCGGTACGGCTTCGGGCACGGTCTCCGGTACGGCTCCAGGTACGGCCCCACCGTCCCGCGCATTCAACCATGCCCACCACCGGTGCCCACCGCACCCACCTGCGAGAGTTGGCCGCATGACCGACCAGACCCTCACCGCCGACCGCGCCGAACTCCCCTCCCCCGCCGAGGGACTGCGCGTCTTCCACGACGAGGCCGACGGCGTGGCCGTGCTCGTCCTCGACCGGCCCAAGCGGCGCAACGCCGTGACCCTCGCGATGTGGCAGGCGCTCCCCGGGCTGCTGGCCGGCCTCGCGGCCCGACCGGGCGTGCGGGCGCTGCTGGTCAGCGGCGCCGCGGCGACCTTCAGCGCGGGGGCCGACATCGCCGAACTCTCCACCGTGTACTCCGATCCGGCGCGCGCCGACGCCTACCACGCGCGCAACGTGGAGGCCGAGCAGGCGCTGGCCGCCTTCCCGCACCCCACGCTGGCCGTGGTGCACGGTGCCTGCGTGGGCGGCGGTTGCCAGCTCGCGCTCGCCTGTGACCTGCGGTTCGGCGCGGCGGACGCGCGTCTGGGGATCACCCCGGCCAAGCTCGGGGTGGTCTATCCGGCGGTGCCCACCGCCCGGTTGGCCTCCCTCGTCGGGCCGGCCCGGGCCAAGTACCTGCTCTTCTCCGGCGAGTTGGTGGACGCCGAGCGCGCCGAGCGGTTCGGCCTGCTGGACGAGGTGCACCCGCCGCGGCTGCTCGACGCGCGCGCCCTGGCCTTCGCCCGGCTGCTGGCCGCCCGCTCGCCGCAGACCATCGGCGCGGCCAAGGCGGCACTGGCCGCGCCGGACCTGGCCGCCGCCCGCGCCGCCCTCGCCCCCTGGGAGCGTCGCTCCCGCGAGGCGCCGGATGTCCGCGAGGGCCTGGCCGCCTTCCTGGAGCGACGCGAACCCCGCTTCGCGCCGCCCGTCCCCGCCTCCGACGCTGCCTGCGTCCCCGCCTCCGTCCCCGGCCGGACGGAGTAACGCGAGGCGTGCGAACGGTCGCACTCTGATGGGATGCCCTCAGGAGCTGTCCCCCTTCACCGACAGAACTTCCATCGGCAAATCTCCGTCAGCAGAACTTCCACCAGCAGAATCACCAGCAGAAAAGGAGTCCCGCAGATGCGCGCAGACGTGGGCGACCGGCTGCATATCCACAGCCGGGCGGTCGGCATCGTGGACCGCGAGGGCGAGGTCATCGAGGTGCACGGCGACCAGGGCGAACCCCCGTACCTGGTCAGGTTCGACGACGGTACGGAGACGTTGATCTTCCCCGGTCCGGACTGCACGGTCGAGCAGCACCACCACGACTGACCGGGCCCTGGGGCCGGGCCCTGGGGCCAGCCCCCGCCGACCGGGCCCGCACCGTTCAGGACCCCACCGGCCAGGACCCACCGTTCAGGACCCCACCGTTCAGGACCCCCGACCGGGCCCGCTCGACCGCCGTCAGCGGATCGGCAGCCCCGAGATGGTCCGCGCGATCACCAGCCGCTGGATCTCGCTGGTCCCCTCGAAGATCGTGTAGATCGCGCTGTCCCGGTGCATCCGCTCCACGGGGTACTCGCGGGTGAAGCCGTTGCCGCCCAGCAGCTGCATCGCCTGCGACGTCACCCACTTGGCGGTCTCGCCGGCGTAGAGCTTGGACATCGACCCCTCGGCCGCGGTGAACGGCTGCTGGTTGGCGGCCATCCAGGAGGCCCGCCAGACCAGCAGCCGTGCCGCGTCGATCCGGGTGCGCATATCGGCCAGGGTGAACGCCACCCCCTGGTTGTCGATGATCGGGCGGCCGAACTGCACCCGGGTCTTCGCGTAGTCCAGCGCCACCTCGTAGGCGGCCCGCGCGATCCCGATCGCCTGCGCGCCCACCGCCGGGCGGGAGGCCTCGAAGGTGGCCATCGCGGCGTTCTTGCCCGCCTTGCCCCGCGCCTCGCCGCCGGCCGCCCGCTCCCGGGCGCGGGCCAGCCGCTCGTCCAGCTTCTCCTTGCCGCCCAGCAGGCAGTGCCCGGGCACCCGCACGTTGTCCAGCACCACCTCGGCGGTGTGCGAGGCGCGGATGCCGTGCTTCTTGAACTTCTGCCCCTGCGCCAGGCCCGGCGTGCCCGGCGGCACCACGAAGGAGGCCTGGCCACGGGCGCCGAGCGCGGGGTCGACGGTGGCGACCACCACGTGCACCGCGGCGATACCGCCGTTGGTGGCCCAGGTCTTGGTGCCGTTCAGCACCCACTCGTCCTTGGCCTGGTCGTAGACGGCCCGGGTGCGCAGCGCCGACACGTCCGAGCCGGCGTCCGGTTCGGAGGAGCAGAAGGCGGCCACCTTGACGTCCTCGGGGGTGCCGAACATCTGCGGGGCCCAGGTGCCGATCTGCTCGTCGGTGCCGTTGGCCAGCACGGCGACGGCCGCCAGCGTGGTGCCCACGATCGACAGGCCGATGCCCGCGTCGCCCCAGAAGAGCTCCTCCATGGCCACCGGTATCCCGACGCCGGAGGGGTCGAAGTACTGCTGGGCGTAGAAGTCGAGCGAGTAGATCCCGAGCTTGGCGGCCTCCTGGATGATCGGCCAGGGGGTCTCCTCGCGCTCGTCCCACTCGGCGGCGGCCGGGCGCATCACGTCGGCGGCGAAGCCGTGCAGCCAGTCGCGGACGGCGAGCTGGTCCTCGCCGAGCGCCAGCGAGAAGGGGTTCATGCAGTCCTCCAGGATCAAGATCGCGCCATCCGGTGTCACGCCGTCCGGTGTCGTGCCACACGGGGTGCCGCCCCGGGGTGTTACCGGGGGTAACATCGACGGAGTCTGCTACTGATAGCTCACGGCTGTCAACGCACAGCGCAACGGGGAGCCGAGAGAACGGAGGGCCGGGTGACCGCCCTGGAGGAACCGCGCAGGGAGCAACTGCTCAACGCCGCCGACCGAGTGGTCAGCCGGGAGGGCCCGGGCGCGAGTATGAACGCGATCGCCGCCGAGGCCGGCATCACCAAGCCGATCCTCTACCGGCACTTCGGCGATCGCAGCGGACTCTTCCGGGCCCTGACCGAGCGTCACACCTCCGGCCTGCTGGCCGCCGTGCGCACCGCGCTCGACGAGCCGCTGGAGCGCCGCGAGCGGGTGGAACACGTGCTGGACACCTACCTGGCCGGGATCGAGTCCCGCCCGCAGGTCTACCAGCTGCTCACCCACCCGGAGCCGGGCGACCCGCACGGCGTGGGCAACGCCCTGGCGCCCGCACTGCGGCAGATCGCCGAGGAGATCACCCGGGCGGTCACCGCCCAGGTCGACCTCGGCCCCGACGCTCCGCTGCTCTCCGAGGCCTGGGGGCGCGCCATCACCGGCATGGTGCTGGCCGCCGGGGACTGGTGGCTGGAGCAGCGGCCCTGCCCCCGGGCCCGGATGGTGCAGGCGCTGGCCGACCTGCTCTGGGGGCGGCTGGCCGCCGCCGCGCCACTGCCCGCGGCCCCGCTGCCGGGCGGCAACTCCACGCCCCCGCCGGAGAGCCCGGCCCCGCCGGCGGGCGCCGAATAGGGACGACGGCACTCTTGCGCGCGGCGGCGCCGGTGCGCGAGCATCGGCGCCCGTCCTGCCCGCCGCCCGTGCGAGGTGTCCGTGCGCACCCTCCGTACCGCCGCCGCCCGTATCCCCACCACCCATGCCACCGGCCGCCGAACCACCACCCATGCCACCGCCTGCCGAACCGCAGCCCATGCCGCCGCCCGCCGAACCACAGCCCTGCTGCTGAGCCTGCTGACCGCCGCCGCCCTGCTGATCGGCGCGCCACCCGCTCTCGCCCGGCCCGGCGACCCGCAGCCCGGCAACCCGCAGCTCGGCGACCCGCGGCCCGGCACCACGCGAACCGGCTACCCGCCGCCCGACTTCCCCACCACCGCGAGCCCCACGCCGGACGGCCGGGTGCTCTTCACCGACCGGTCGGGGCGGGTCCTCGAACCACGCGGCTTCGATCTCGACAAGTACGACGAGACCACCGAGGCCGATCTGCGCTCGATCGCCGACCGCGGCTTCACGCTGATCCGGGTGGCGATCTCCTGGGACCGTCTGGAGCCCACCCGCGGCCACTACGACCAGGCCGAACTCACCAAGCTCCAGCGCCTGCTGGGCTGGGCCGACCGGTACGGCCTGCTCGCCGTGATCGACTTCCACCAGGACGTCTACGGCCCGGCCTTCGGCGGCGGCGACCGGGGCATCCCGCCCTGGGCCACCCGGGACGACGGGCTCCCGTTCGTCCCGGACCCGAACGACTGGTTCGCCGGCTACTTCCAGCCCGCCGTCCAGGCCGCCTTCCGCCACCTCTACGACGACCCGGACCTGCGCCGCTGGCAGGCCGAGTTCTATACCCACCTGGCCGCCGAACTGCGCGGCCACCGCTCCCTGCTGGGCTACGACCTGTTCAACGAGCCGTTCGGACCGGTCGACGGCGACCCGAGCGACCCGGCGGTTCTCGTGGCCGCCTCGGCGCAGCTCGAACAGGGGCGCCTGGCGGCCATGTACCAGCGGCTGATCGGCGCGATCCGCGCGGTGGACCAACGCAGTTGGCTCTTCGTCGAACCGACCGTGCTGGTCGGCGAGGGCGTGCCGACCCGGCTGCCGGGCTTCACCGACCCTCGCCCGGGCCCGCCGCGGCTCGGCTACGCCCCGCACTTCTACGACACCGCGGTGGAGAACGGCGCCGACTGGAACCCGGCCGACGGCTTCATCGCCTCCTACACCGCCGCGATCAGCGCCTACCCGAGCGCCCACCGGATGCCGCTGCTGGTCGGCGAGTGGGGCCCGCCGAACTCCCGCACCCCGGGCAACACCGAGCTGGTGCGCCGGCAGATCGCCGCGATGGCGGGCTTCGCGAGCGCCTGGACCATGTGGTACTGGTGCCAGGGCGAGGGCGGCTACTGCGTTTTGGGGACGGACGGGCAGCCCGCGCCCGGGGACGGCCCCGTCTTCGGACCGTACGCGCCCGTCCTGGCGGGCCGCCCCGAGCACGAGAGCTGGGCGGCCGACTCCTACACCGTCACCTTCCGGGCCGACGGCGGCTGGACCGAGCTGGCCGCACCGCCCACCGCCCGGATCGCCGTCACCGGCACGGACCGGGTGACCATCGACACCCGCACCCCGGGGCACCCGCGGGTCAGGCTCCCCCGCGGCACCGAGGCCACCCTGACCGTCACCAGCTGACGGAACGTCTGAGGGAACCCGTGGGGGAACCCGTGAGGGAACCCGTGGGGGAACCCGTGAGGAAGCCCCGGACGGAACCCCTGAGGACCCCCTGAGGAAGCCTCGAAGGAAGGCTCAGAGCAGGTCGGCGCGCGCCGCCTGGATCCCGGCCTGGAACCGGGTGCGCGCGCCGAACCGGTCCATCAGCTCCCGCACCCAGCGCTGCACCGTCCGCGTCGAGACGCCCATCTGCCGCGCGATGCTCTCGTCCGTCAGCCCGGCCGCGAGCAGCGTCAGCAACTGGCGGTGCCGGTCGCGCGGCAGGTCGGTGGAGTCGGCCGCGGGCACCCGCATCGCCCGGGACCAGTACAGCTCGAACAGCCCGGCCAGCGCGTCCAGCAGCGAGGACGGGCGCACCAGGAGCACGCTCTGCAGCTCGGTGCCCGAGCTGACCGGCAGCAGCGCCCAGCGATCGTCCACCAGCGCCAGCTTGAGCGGCAGTTCGGGCAGCACCCGGGCCTGCTCGCCGGCTCCGGCGTACAGCTGGATCTCGGCCACCCGCTCCGGGTCGCGCAGCACCTGGCTCTCGTAGACCACCCGCATCCGCACGCCCCGGCCGAGCGCGGCGAGTTCGAGCTCCGGGTCGGAACGGCGGATGTACGGCGGCTTGTCCAGCACCCGCAACTGCTGCCGCACGCCCACCTGGAGACTGCGCCACAGCTCGGAGATCGACTCGCGCCCGGTGATCACCTCGACCAGCTCGCCCTCGGGGCCGCTGCTGGTACGCCGGTAGGTGCGCAGCAGCTCGGTGATCCGCCCGCGGGTGCGGCGCAGCTCCAGCTCACGACGGAGCAGCAGTTCCTCCAACGCCACGTCGGGGGCCGCCGCGCTCCACACTCCGCCGTCCGCCGTCGGCCGCTCGACCAGGCCGAGTTCGGCCAGCGCGCCGAGCGCGACCTGCGCCTGCTCGACGGCGATCCCGAGCGCGGCGGCGAGCTGACCCACGCTCAGGCCCGGGGTCGACAGCAGATGGAGGTAGAGCAACTCCTGGTCGGCAGCCAGACCGAGACCCCCGAACCGCCCCGTCCACTGCTCGGCCACCTGCCCCCGGCTCCCACTGCTCCGCGACCGGCCTCTCACCTCGGCGTCCGGCCTGTTGTCGACCTGACTTTGGTGTACGTCAGGACGGAAATCAAGAGTTCTGACAGCTGTCATGTTTCCGCCATGTCGCATTCCGGGCCCGGCCGCCACCTTCCAGCCGGTCCGACGGGGCCGCACGCTGAGCCGCATCGCCCGGCAGCCGTCAACCCCACCCGAGGGCTGCCGCAGTGCTCCACCCCCACGGATGAGGAGTACCCCCATGTCCAGCCTTCGCACCGTTCGTGCGCTGCGGCTCGCCGTCGCCGCCGCGCTCACCATCTCCGGGGCCGCGCTCGCCACACCGGCCTTCGCCGCGGCCCCGGGCCCCGCCGTCGCCTTCGGCCCCGCTCACCAGGGCTCGCACGCCGCGCTGCACTACGGCCACGGCTCACGCCGTTACGACGGTGGCGTGTGGGGCGGTTACGTCGCCCAGGGCAGCAACTTCAGCAGCGTCACCGGGTCCTGGACGATGCCGCAGGTCACCTGCAACACCAGCAACGACCTCTTCGCCCCCTGGGTCGGCATCGACGGCTACGGCTCGCAGACCGTCGAGCAGACCGGCGTCCAGGTGGACTGCTCCAGCGGCTCGCCGGTGCTTTCCGGCTGGTACGAGATGTACCCGGCCCCGCCGCAGTACTTCAGCGACCCGGTGAATGCCGGGGACAGCTTCACCGGCAGCGTGACCACCGACGGCAACGGCAACTACACGCTGACGCTGACCGACAACACCCTCGGCTGGTCCGAGAACACCACGCAGAACCTGGGCGCGCAGAACGTCAGCGCCGAGGCGGTCATCGAGTCCCCGAGCCAGAGCTACCCGTCCTTCAACGAGCTGGATTTCTCCAACGTCACGGTGAACGGCCAGGTCTTCGACAGCTTCTCGCCGCAGGCCATCGACAGCGGCCAGTACACCGAGACCCAGCTGCAGAACGGCTCGTTCGCCATCGTCCCGGCGGGCGGCGGCAACTGGACGTCGGCCAGGCACGCCTGACCGTCACCGGCGTCGACCGTCACCGGCCCTGACCGTCACCGGCCCTGACCGCCATCGGTGCTGACGGACACCGCCCCTGACGGACATCGGCGCTGACGGGCACCGGCCCTGACGGTGTGTCCGAGCGGAGCCGGCGCGCCACGGTGATCCCGTGGCGCGCCGGACTGCTGACGGCCCGGCGTCGGTGTGCGCCAGGGCGGCGATCAGGAGCTCTGACCCCTGTCATGTTTCCGCCATGTCGCAATCCTGCCTCGGTTCCCACCTTCCAGCCGATGACCTCGGGGCCGCACGCTGATCCGCACGCCCGGCAGTCATCAGGCCCCACCCGAGGACTGCCCGACGTGTCGACCCCCACGTTTTCGAGGAGCAGCCCCCACATGACCAGCACTCGCCTGCGCAAGCCCGCCCGCGCCGCCATAGCCGCGCTGCTCGCCCTCTCCGGTGCCGCCTTCGCCGCCCCCGCCGCGCAGGCCGCCACCCCGCACTTCTACGCCCCGCACCACACCTGGGGCGGCCAGCCGTTCTCCGGCGACAGCAACTGGGGCGGCTACGTCGCCCAGGGCAGCGGCTTCAAGAGCATCACCGGCTCCTGGACCATGCCGGACGTCCAGTGCAACACCAGCAACGACCTGTTCGCCCCGTGGATCGGCATCGACGGCTACGGCTCGTCGACGGTGGAGCAGACCGGCGTCCAGGCGGACTGCTCCAGCGGCTCCCCGGTCTACTCCGCCTGGTACGAGATGTACCCCGCGCCGCCGCAGTACTTCAGCAACCCGGTCAGCGCCGGCGACACCTTCAACGCCAGCGTGACGAACACCAGCCGCAGCAGCTACACGCTCACGCTCACCGACGCGACCAAGGGCTGGACCAAGACCGTCACCAAGACCCTGCGCGCCCAGGACGTCAGCGCCGAGGCGGTCATCGAGTCCCCGAGCCAGAGCTACCCGTCCTTCAACTCGCTGAACTTCTCCAACCTCACGGTGAACGGCCAGGCCTTCGACAGCTACGGGCCGCAGGCCATCGACAGCGGCCAGTACACCGAGACCCAGCTGCAGGGCGGCGCCTTCTCCATCATTCCCGGCTGATTCCCCGGCTGATTCCGGCCGAGTCCCCCGCTGCCTCCCGGGCCCGACGCCCGGGAGGCAGCGTCGTCCACGGGTCAGCCCGTCAGCCCGCGCCGGGCCAGCAGCGGTGCGGTGTCGGGCTCACGCCCGACCACCGCGCGGAACGCCGCCAGCGCCGGCACCGTGCTGCCCCGGGAGAGCAGTTCGCGCCGGAACAGCTCCCCGCTCTCGCGCACCGGTCGCCCGTTGCCGCGGAACCACTCCACCGTGTCGGCGTCCAGCACCTCCGACCAGATGTAGGCGTAGTAGCCCGCGCTGTAGCCGTGGCTGAACAGGTGGCTGAAATAGGCCGTCCGGTAGCGCGGCGGCACCGCGGTAAGCGCCAGGCCCGCCCGCTCCAGCGCCACGGCCTCGAACGCGCCCGCGTCCTCGACGAGTTCGCCGGCCGGCAGGGTGTGCCAGGCCCAGTCCAGCAGCGTGGCGGCCAGGTAGGAGACGGTCCGGTAGCCCTCGCCGAACTGCTGGGCCGCGGCGAGCCGCTCCACCAGCTCGGCCGGCAGCGGCTCCCCCGTCTCGTGGTGCCTGGCGTAGTTCGCCCGCACCTCGGGCCAGTTCGCCCACATCTCGTTGACCTGCGAGGGGAACTCCACGAAGTCGCGCGGCACCTGGGTGCTGGCCAGCAGCGGGTAGCGCACCGCGGAGAACAGGCCGTGCAGCGCGTGGCCGAACTCGTGGAACAGCGTGCGGACCTCGTCGCTGCTGAGCAGCACCGGGGAGCCGGGCGCCGGCTTGGTGATGTTCAGGTTGTTGTGGACCACCGGCCGATGGCCGAACAGGTCGTTCTGCATCACGAGTTCGTCCATCCAGGCGCCGCCGCGCTTGGACGGCCGGGCGAAGAAGTCGGCCAGGAACAGGCCCAGCGGGGTGCCGTCCTGCTCGAAGACCTCGAACACCCGGGTGTCGGGGTGGTAGCCGACCAGGTCGGGGCGCTCGGTGAAGCTCAGCCCGTAGACCAGGCCGGCCGCGTGGAACACCCCGTCGTGCAGCACCCGTTCCAGCTCGTAGTACGGGCGCAGCGCGGCGCTGTCCAGGTCGTACTCGGCCAACCGCACCCGCTCGGCGTAGAACGCCAGGTCGTGCGGGCCGAAGTCGGTGACGCCGTCGGCCACGGCGGCCGCCCGCAGCCGGTCCAGCTCCCGCTCGGCGTTGGCCACCGCCGGCGGCACCAGCCGCTCCAGCAGCTCGGTGACCGCCGCCACGCTCCCCGCGGTCTCGTCGGCCACCACGTAGGAGGCGTGGCTCGGGTGTCCGAAGAGCGCGGCCCGCTCGGCCCGCAGCGCGGCCATCCGGGCGGCCACCGGCCCGTTGGTGGCGAGCGCCCGGTCCACCGAGGCGGCCAGCAGCCGGCGGCGGACCTCACGGTCCGTCAGCTGGGCCAGCGCGGGCTGCTCGGTGAAGTTCAGCAGGCTCAGCACGTACTTGCCCTCGTGGCCGAGGGCCCGGCCGTTGTCGGCCGCGGCCGCGATCGCCTCCTCGGAGAGCCCGGCCAGCTCCTCGGCGCGCTCCAGCACCAGGGCGCCGGCCGCGTTGGCGGCGTAGAGGTTCTGCCCGAAGGCGGCGGTGGCGGCGGCCAGCTCGGCGTTCAGCTCGCGCAGCCGCTGCTGGTCGGCCTCGGGCAGCTGCGCCCCGGCCCGCACGAAGCGGTCGTGGTGGCGCTCCAGCAGCCGCAGCGACTCGGCGTCCAGCTCCAGTCCGGCCCGCTCGGCGTGCACCGCGTCGATCCGGGCGAAGAGCGCGCGGTCCAGGTGGACCGCGTCGCGGTGCGCGGCCAGCCTGGGCTTGAACTCGGTGTCCAGCTCCTGCAGGACCGGGTCGGTGTCGGCGCTGGTCTTGATCTCGAACACGGCCAGCACCCGGCGCAGCAGCTCCCCGGTGCGCTCCAGGGCCACCATCGTGTTCTCGAAGCCGGCCGGCTCCGGGTTCGCGGTGATCCGGGCGATCTCGGCCAGCTGCTCGGCCATGCCCGCCTCCAGGGCCGGCCGGTAGTGCTCCGCGCGGATCTCGGCGAAGGGCGGCAACGCGTAGGGAAGCTGGCTGGGCGCGAAGAAGGGATTGTCCGTCATTCCGCCGACCCTACGCGCCGCTGTCAGTGCCGCGCGCTACGGTCGGTGTCGAGCCGATGGCTCGCCCGCTATCCCGTCATTTGTCCTGAGCATCCGTCCTGATGCCCGTCCTGAGTCCGTCCTGATGTCCGTCCTGATGCCCGTCCTGATATGGAGGCCCGCCGTGCCCGCCAGGATCGCCCTGGTCCCCGACGCCCACGGGCGCGGCGGCCGCCTGCACCGCCTCACCGACGAGGGCGAGCCGGTCGGCGGTCCGCTGCGCACCGCCGAGCTCGCCGCCACCGTCGCCGAGTTGGAGGCCGCCGAGCACCCGCGCTGGGTCTGGGCGGCGGCCGAGTCGGGTTACGCCCCGCTGCTGCCCCTGCTGCCGCACCGGCTCGGTCGCTGCCACGACCTGCGGCTGGTCGAGGCCCTGCTGCTGGCACACGAGGGCCGCTGGGGCGCGCCGCGCTCGCTCGGCGCCGCGGTGGCCCGGCTGCGCGGCCTGCCGGTGCCCGCCGACCTGCCCGAGGCCGGCCCGAGCGAGGCCCAGGACTCCCTCTTCGCCCCCGACCGCCTGCAACTGCCGCCCGGCGTCGACCCGCTGGCGGCCGTGCTGGAGGTCCACGCCGACCAGCAGCGCCGGTTGCGTGCGATCGAAGGCGACGAGGCCCGCTCGCGCTTCAGGCTGCTGGTGGCCGCCGAGTCGGCCGGCGCGCTGGCCGCGGCCGAGATGGCCGAGGACGGCCTGCCCTGGCGCACCGAGGTCCACGACCGGCTGCTCACCGAGCTGCTCGGCCCCCGCCCGCACATCCCCGGCACCCAGCCGGCCCGCCTGGCGGAGCTGTCCGTGCAGCTCCAGCAGGCGCTCGGCGGCAAGCCGTTCAACCCCGACTCGCACACCCAGGTGCTGCGCGCCTTCGCCGAGCAGGGCATCCGGCTCACCTCGACCCGGGTCTGGGAGCTGCGCGAGGTGGACCACCCGGCCGCCGAGCTGATGATCCGTTACAAGGAGCTGTCCCGGATCCACTCCGCGCACGGCTGGGCCTGGCAGGACGCCTGGGCGCGCGGCGGCCGGTTCCACCCCGAGTACGTGGTGGGCGGGGTGGTCTCCGGGCGCTGGGCCAGCCGCGGCGGCGGCGCGCTGCAGATCCCGCGGATCCTGCGCCGCGCGGTGGTGGCCGATCCGGGCTGGCGACTGGTGGTGGCCGACGCCGCCCAGCTGGAGCCCCGGGTGCTGACCGCGCTCTCCGGGGATGCCGCGCTGGCCCGCACCGCCGCCGGCGGCGACCTCTACGAGGCGCTGGCCGCCACCGCCTTCCAGGGCGACCGGGACAAGGCCAAGCTCGGCCTGCTCGGCGCGATGTACGGGCAGACCAGCGGGGACATCGGCCCGCTGCTGGCCACCCTGCGCCAGCGCTATCCGGCCGCGATGGGCTACGTCGAGGCCGCCGCCCGCACCGGCGAGGAGGGCGGCATCGTCAGCTCCCGGCTGGGCCGCCCCTGCCCGCCGCCCTCCGACGCCTGGCTCGACCTCGCCGAGAGCGCCGCCGAGCCCGGCGGCGAGGGGGGCGATCAGGGCGGGCGCTCCACCCGCGCCCGCGGCCGGTTCACCCGCAACTTCGTGATTCAGGCCAGCGCGGCGGACTGGGCGCTGGCCCTACTGGCCGCGCTGCGCCGCCGGCTGGCCGAGCTGGAGCGCCCCGGGTCCCGCCCGCACCTGGTCTTCTTCCAGCATGACGAGGTGATGGTGCACAGCCCCGCCGACGCGGCCGACCAGGTGGCCGAAGCCGTCACCGCGGCCGCGGACGAGGCCAGCCGGCTGGTCTTCGGGGCGAGCCCGGTGCGCTTCCCGATGAGCACGGCCGTGGTGGAGTGCTACGCCGACGCCAAATGACGCTGCCCCCACGGGAGGTCAGAACTTGCGCGCCTGCCAGGCCTCCTGCGCCGAACGGACCACCTCGGCCAGCGCGGCCCCGGTCGAGGCGGTGACGACCGCGGCCACCGCCCCCTCCACGAACGGCGCGTCCACCAGCACCACCTCCGCCCGCTCCAGGTCGTCCAGCACGGCCCGGGCGGTCAGCACCGAGCTGCCGAGGTCCGGCAGCAGCACCACCCCCGCACCGCCGTCCACCTGCCGCACGCTCTCGGCGATCAGCTCGTAGCTGGTCCCGATCCCGCCGTCCTCGGTCCCGGCCGCGACCGCCACCGCCACTGCGCCACCGCCCAGTTGCTCCACCAGTTCGCGCGCTCCCGCGCCCAGCAGCGGACTGTGCGACACCAGGACGATTCCCACCGAAGTCCTCATACCGACCGAGCTTAGAGGCTCCCCCTGCCGGCGGACCCGCTGAGCGGCTCCGGCACACGGTGGGCGGGTGCCGCGACCCCGCCACGCCACGTCCTGGCGAACGTCTGAGGAACCTTCCCCGCGTGGCGTAGGTTCGGAAGCGAGCCGGTCCAATCGCCCCCACCGGAGACACCGATGAAGAAGCTGATCAACACCCCCGAGTCCGTGCTCGACGACACCCTGGCCGGAATCGCCGCCGCCCACCCGGAGTTGACGGTGGACCGGGAGAACCGGGTGATCCGCCGGGCCGACGCGCCCCGGCCCGGCAAGGTCGCGCTGATCTCCGGTGGCGGCTCGGGCCACGAGCCGCTGCACGGGGGCTTCGTCGGCCCCGGCATGCTGGACGCCGCCTGCCCGGGCGAGGTGTTCACCTCCCCGGTGCCCGACCAGCTGCTGGCCGCCGTACGCGCCACCGAGGGCGGCGCCGGGGTGGTCTTCGTGGTGAAGAACTACACCGGCGACGTCATGAACTTCTCGCTCGCCGCCGAGCTGGCCGCCGAGGAGGGCATCGAGGTCCGCACCGTGCTGGTCGACGACGACGTCGCGGTCAAGGACTCCACCTTCACCGCCGGGCGGCGCGGCACCGGCGCCACCGTGGTGGTCGAGAAGGTGGCCGGCGCGCTGGCCGAGCGCGGTGCCGAGGCGGCCGAGGTCGCCTCGGTGGGCGAGCGCGCGGTGGCCGCTTCACGCTCCTTCGCGGTGGCGCTGACCGCCGCCACCGTCCCGGCCGCCGGGCGTCCCGGCTTCGACCTGCCCGAGGACGAGATCGAGGTCGGCGTCGGCATCCACGGCGAGCCGGGCCGCCGTCGCGCACCGATGCGGCCGGCCGGTGAGCTGGTCGCCGAGGTGGTGGAGACCATCCTGGCCGACCACACCCTGACCGCCGGCGACGAGGTGATCGCCCTGGTCAACGGCCTCGGCGCGACCCCGCTGCTGGAGCTGTACATCGTCTACGGCGAGGTGGCCGCCCGGCTGGCCGAACGCGGCATCAGCATCGTGCGCAACCTGGTCGGCAACTACGTCACCAGCCTGGACATGGCCGGCTTCTCGCTCACCCTGACCAAAGCCGACCCCGAACTCCTGGAGCTGTGGGACGCCCCCGTGCGCACCGCCGCCCTGCGACGCGGCTGACCGGCCGTCACCACCCCGTCCTGACGCCTCCGAGGGAAACCCGCATGCGCAACGACCTGGACCGCGAACTCGCGCTCGCCTGGCTGCGCGCCGCAGCCGCCGCCATCGAGCGGCAGCACGAGGAGCTCACCGCGCTGGACGCGGCGATCGGCGACGGCGACCACGGCAGCAACCTGCGGCGCGGCTTCGCCGCCGTGGTCGCCGCCGTGGACGCACTCGATGCCGACGCCACGCCCGGCACCGTGCTGGGCAAGGCCGGCAGCACGCTGATCTCCAAGGTCGGCGGCGCCTCCGGACCGCTCTACGGCAGCGCGCTGCGCGTCGCCGGGGCCGCGCTGCCGGCGCCCACCGCGGACCTGACCGCGCTGGCCGAGGCGCTGCGGGCCGGGCTGGGGGCGGTGCAGAAGCTGGGCGGCGCCGCGGTCGGCGACAAGACCATGGTCGACGCCTTCGAGCCGGCCGTGGCCGCCCTGGAGCGCGCCGCCTTCGACGGCTTCACGCTGCGCGAGGCGAGCGCGCTGGCCGCCGAGGCCGCCGAGGCGGGCGCCCGGGCCACCATCCCGTTGCAGGCCCGCAAGGGCCGCGCCTCCTACCTGGGCCAACGCAGCATCGGCCACCAGGACCCGGGGGCCACCTCCACCGCGCTGCTCTTCCGTGCCCTGGCCGAGGCCGTCACCGGCTGACCCCCGCCTGACCGCCCCGCGTGCTGCTGGTCAGATCGAGCGGCTGACCAGCAGCAGCAGCGCGTCGTCGTTGAGCTCGCCACCGGTGTGCGCCAGCAGGTCGGCGTACAGCCGCCCGACCGCGTCGTCCAGCTCGGCCACCGAGCCGCCGGCCCCAGCGACGAGCGCGCCGACCCGCTGGTCCAGCGGATAGAACTCGCCGCTCCCCTTGTGTCGGGCCTCCACCACGCCGTCGGTGCACAGCACCAGCACGTCCCCGGCGCCGAACCGCTGGTCCCAGCTCTGCGGTTGCCCGGGTGCCAGGCGCCCGAGCCCGAGCGGCACCCACGGGTCGGGGGCCTCCAGCACCGTCACCGTGCCGTCGGCGCCCACCCACAGCGGCGGCACGTGCCCGTACTGCAGCAGCTCCATCGCGCCGCCGTCGCGCACCTCGACGAACAGCGCCGTGGTGAACTCCCCGTCCGGCGCGTGCCGTTCGACGCTCGCCTCGATCCGGGCGGCCACCTGGCGCAGGCCCGGCTCGTCGTAGGCGGCCTCCCGGAACGCGCCGAGCACCACGGCGGCCGTCTGCACGGCGTCCAGCCCCTTGCCACGGACGTCGCCGACGACCGCCCGGGTGCCGTGCGGGGTGTCGAGCACCGAGTAGAGGTCGCCGCCGATCCGCGCCTCGTCGGCCGCCGAGGCGTAGCGCACCGCGAGCCGCAGCGGGCCGACCTCGGGCCCCGGCCGGCGCAGCAGGGCGCGCTGGGCCGCCTCGGCCACCGAGCTGACGGCGGCGAAGGCCGCCGCCCGGCGCATCCGGATCTCCGCGACATAGGCGCTGAACAGGGTCAGCGCGGCATAGGTGATCATCGAGCCGAACAGGAAACGCTGGTCGTGCACGGCGGTGACCTGGTCGTAGTGGTTGAGTCCGATCAGCGCCGCCAGGCCCACGGTGCAGACCCCGAGCACCCCGATCGCCGACAGGGTGAGTGCGGCGACCGAGGGCACCACGGTCATCAGCGGGGCCAGGTAGCGCTCCCGGCCGGTGGCCAGGTCCGCGATGCAGACGGCGACGATGGCCAGCAACGCCGGGGTGGCCCGGCGCCGCCAGGACAGGTCCCGCAGGTCGACGGCGGCCAGCGCGTTCCCCCGGCGCGCCCGGGGCAACCCCTTGAGGTCGGGGGCCAGCAGCGGGCTGGGGCGGCGGAAGCTGAGCACCCGCCGAACATTACGGACATTGCGCCCGGATGCCCACCTTCGCCTCCCTCGATCGGCGGGTGGACGACCCGGAGCGCAGCCCGTCCGGGGGAGCGCGAGCGGCGGAGAGCGACGCCTGGTGCCAGTGGGGCTACTGTCGGTCGTCGGACCGAGACGACCATCTCACCGCGTCAGAAGTCCACCCTCCCCCTGGAATACCCCTAGGGGGTATCGTGTTCCCGACAGTACGGCGCGCCGCCCCCGGCGCCCACACCCCTTTGGAGGCTGCGATGTCCAGCACCGTCACCTACACCGTCACCGGCATGAGCTGCGGCCACTGCGAGAAGTCGGTCAGCGCCGAGCTCTCCGGCCTGCAGGGTGTCACCGAGGTCGCTGCCGACGCCAAGTCCGGCACCGTCACCGTCTCCTCCGAGCAGCCCCTGGAGGTGGCCGACGTGCGCGCCGCCATCGACGAGGCGGGCTACGAGCTGGTCGGCCCCGCGGCCTGAGGCCGCGCCGCCTGAGGCCACGCGCCGTCAGGCCGCCTGCGGGGGCCGGGGTCGGACCGGCCCCGGCGCCCCCGCTCCCTCCCTCCCCCTCCTCGAAGGTCCCGAAGGAGCCCGCACGATGAGCACCGCCACCTCCGCACCCGCCGGTACCGGCGACCGCGTCGAGCTCGTGATCGGCGGCATGACCTGCGCCTCCTGTGCGGCCAGGATCGAGAAGAAGCTCAACCGGATGGACGGCGTCGCGGCCAGCGTGAACTTCGCCACCGAGAAGGCCCGGGTCGACTTCGGCCCCGGCGTCGGCGTGGCCGACCTGATCGCCACCATCGAGCGCACCGGCTACACCGCCGAGCTGCCGCCGCCCGCCCCCAGCGCGCCCGCCGCCACCGCCGTCCCGGCCGCCGCCGGCACTGCCGCGGCGGCCGACGACCCGCAGCGCGACCGGCTGCTGATCAGCGCCGTGCTCACCCTCCCGGTGGTCCTGCTCTCGATGGTCCCGGCGCTGCAGTTCACCAACTGGCAGTGGCTGGCCTTCGCGCTCACCGGCCCGGTGGTCGCCTACGGCGGCCGGCCCTTCCACCAGGCGGCCTGGACCAACCTGCGCCACGGCGCGGCCACCATGGACACCCTGGTCTCGCTCGGCACCCTGGCCGCGTTCGGCTGGTCGACCTGGGCGCTGTTCCTGGGCGAGGCGGGCCGCCCGGGGATGAAGCACGAGTTCACCCTCGCGATAGCCCGCGGTGACGCCGGCTCGGCCCTCTACCTGGAGACCGCGACCGCCGTCACCACCCTGATCCTGCTCGGCCGCTGGCTGGAGTCCCGCGCCAAGCGCCGCGCCGGGGCCGCGCTGCACGCCCTGCTCGATCTGGGGGCCAGGGACGTGGCGGTGCTGCGCGAGGGCCGCGAGGTCCGCGTCCCGGTGGCCGAACTGACCGTCGGCACCCGCTTCGTGGTCCGCCCCGGCGAGAAGATCGCCACCGACGGCGTGGTGGTCGAGGGCAGCTCCGCGGTGGACGCCTCGATGCTGACCGGCGAGTGCGTCCCGGTCGAGGTCACGGTCGGCGACCAGGTCACCGGCGCCACCGTCAACGCGGGCGGGCGCCTGGTGGTCCGGGCCCGCCGGATCGGCGCGGACACCCGGCTCGCCCGGATGGCCGAGCTGGTCCAGCAGGCGCAGAACGGCAAGGCCGCCGCCCAGCGGCTGGCCGACCGGATCTCCGCGGTCTTCGTGCCGCTGGTGATCCTGATCGCGCTCGGCACCCTGATCGGCTGGCTGCTGATCACCGGCAGCGCCACCGAGGCGTTCACCGCGGCCGTCGCCGTGCTGATCATCGCCTGCCCCTGTGCGCTGGGCCTGGCCACCCCGACCGCGTTGCTGGTCGGCACCGGGCGCGGCGCCCAGCTGGGCATCCTGATCAAGGGGCCCGAAGTGCTGGAGACCACCCGGCGGGTGGACACCATCGTGCTCGACAAGACCGGCACCGTCACCACCGGCGCGATGGCGCTGACCGCGGTGCACACCGCCGAAGGCGTCTCCCGCGAGCAGGCGCTGCGCCTGGCCGGCGCCCTGGAGCACGCCTCCGAGCACCCGATCGCCCGGGCCGTCGCCGCCGCGGCCGTCGCCGAGCTGGGCCCGCTGCCCGCCGTCGAGGGCTTCCAGAACCTGCCGGGACGCGGTGTCCAGGGCGTGGTGGACGGGCACGAGGTGCTCGCCGGGCGCCCGGGTCTGCTGGCCGACCGGGCGCAGCCGCTCACCCCCGAGCTGGCGGCGGCCCGGGCCGCCGCCGAGGCGGCCGGGCGCAGCGCCGTCGCCATCGGCTGGGACGGCGCGGCCCGCGCGGTGCTGGTGGTCGCCGACACCGTCAAGCCGACCAGCGCGGCCGCGGTGCGCGAGCTGCGCGAACTCGGCCTGCGTCCGGTGCTGCTGACCGGCGACCACCGCGCGGTGGCCCTGACGGTGGCCGCCGAGGTCGGCATCGAGCCGGCCGACGTGATCGCCGAGGTCCTGCCCGAGGAGAAGGTCGCGGTGATCAAGCGCCTGCAGGGCGAGGGCCGTTCGGTGGCGATGGTCGGCGACGGCGTCAACGACGCGGCCGCGCTCGCCCAGGCCGACCTGGGCCTGGCCATGGGCACCGGCACCGACGCGGCGATCGAGGCCGGGGACCTGACCCTGGTCCGGGGCGACCTGCGGGTGGCGGCGGACGCGATCCGGCTCTCCCGGCGGACCCTGGGCACCATCAGGGGCAACCTGTTCTGGGCCTTCGCCTACAACCTGGCCGCCATCCCGCTGGCCGCCGCCGGCCTGCTCGACCCGGTGGTCGCCGGCGCCACGATGGCCTTCTCCTCGGTCTTCGTGGTCGGCAACAGCCTGCGACTGCGCCGCTTCGGTACCTGACGGACGGGCACCTGACGGAGGCGACCGCGGCAGGCTCCTCGGTCAGCGCCCGAGCAGCTCGCCGCCGTTGCAGTGCAGGATCTCGCCGGTGATGAAGCCGGCCTCGGGCGAGGCCAGGAAGTGCACGGCGGCGGCGACCTCACCGGTCTCCCCGATCCGGCCCAGCAGCGTGCGCGCCGCCCGCCGGGAGACCTCGGCCTCGTCCAGCCGCGGCCCGAAGAACTCGGTACCGGCCACCGTGCCGGGCGCCACCAGGTTGGCGGTGATCCCGGAGGGGCCGAGCTGGGCGGCCAGGAAGTGGTTCCAGGCGTGCAGCGAGGCCTTGGCGGCCCCGTAGGAGCCCGCCCCGCGCAGCGCGGCGATCGAGCTGATCGTGATCACCCGGCCCTCGCCCGGGGTGAGCCGGTCGCGGACCGACTCGGTGAGCAGCACGGCGGTCAGCACATTGCGCTCGAAGTCGCCGCGCCAGCGGGCCAGCAGCGCGTGCGGGCCGGCCCCGAAACCGGTCTCCCGGCTGCCGGCGTTGTTGACCAGGACGTCGATCCGGGCCGGCAGCCTGGTCAGCGCCGCCTCCACCTCGTCCGGGTCGGCCAGGTCACAGACCAGCGGGGTGACGGTGGCGCCGAGCCGCTCGGCCGCCGCCTCCAGCACCGCGCGGCGCCGCCCGACGATCACCACGGCGTCGCCGGCGTCGGCGAACCGCCGGGCGATCTCCAGGCCGATTCCGGTGCCACCACCCGTGACGACAACGTTCCTGGCCATCTGTCTCTCTCCCGCCCTGTCCGTACCGGAATGCCACGATTCCTATCACGCTGGGTTGCCAACGCTGCGGGGAGGGTGACGCCGGGCGGCCGGAGTCATGTGGTATGGGCGGGTGAACCAGGGGGCGCGGAACAGAGCGAGAGACAACTCACACCCCCCGGACGTAACTTTGCCGACCCAGATACGTCTTACCTTGGTGAGTGCGGCTGTACGACTGTGGAACGGCACCGCGCGTCCCGCCTCCCCCCGGGGAGGGGCGCGCGCCCGCGGTCGGCACACCGCCAAAGGGGTCCCGGCGGGCCCCGGGAAGACCGTCGCCTCGGTGGCGGTCGGCGCGCACGGCGCCGGGCAGTGGGGTGACCGGGAACGCTTTGAGCGGCCGTTCCCGGCCTCGTCCACTCCCGGTCGCCGTGCGTTGTTGTTTCTCGTGCCACGGCACCTGTGCCGTGGCACGCCGAAGGCCCCGCAGCGCTGCTGCGGGGCCTTCGAGGTGCGGTGCGCGGGTCGGTCAGCGCTTGTCGAGCGCGACGTAGTCCCGGATCGCGGTGCCGGTGTAGATCTGGCGCGGGCGGCCGATCCGGCTGGTCGGGTCGTTGATCATCTCGTGCCAGTGGGCGATCCAGCCCGGCAGCCGGCCGAGCGCGAACAGCACGGTGAACATGCTGGTCGGGAAGCCCATCGCGCGGTAGATCAGGCCGGTGTAGAAGTCGACGTTCGGGTACAGCTTGCGGGAGATGAAGAAGTCGTCGCTGAGTGCGTGCTCCTCCAGCTTGAGCGCGATCTCCAGCAGCTCGTCCGACTTGCCCAGCTGGGCCAGCACGTCGTGCGCCAGGCCCTTGACCAGCGCGGCGCGCGGGTCGAAGGCCTTGTACACGCGGTGGCCGAAGCCCATCAGCTTGACGCCGTCCTCGCGGTTCTTCACCTTGCGGATGAAGGCGTCGACGTCGCCGCCGTCCTTCTGGATCTGCTCCAGCATCTCCAGCACGGCCTGGTTGGCGCCGCCGTGCAGCGGGCCCCAGAGCGCCGAGATACCGGCCGAGATCGAGGCGAACTGGTTGGCGTGGCTGGAACCGACCAGGCGGACCGTCGAGGTGGAGCAGTTCTGCTCGTGGTCGGCGTGCAGGATGAAGAGCTTGTCCAGCGCGTTGACGATCACCGGGTTGAGCTCGTAGTCCTGGGCGGGGACCGCGAAGGTCATCCGCAGGAAGTTCTCGACGTAGCTCAGGTCGTTGCGCGGGTAGACGAACGGCTGGCCGACCGACTTCTTGTACGCGTAGGCCGCGATGGTCGGCAGCTTGGCGAGCAGGCGCACCGTCGACAGGTGGCGCTGGGCCGCGTCGAACGGGTTGTGGCTGTCCTGGTAGAAGGTCGACAGCGCGCCGACCACCGAGGAGAGCATCGCCATCGGGTGGGCGTCCCGGGGGAAGCCCTGGTAGAAGCGCTTGACGTCCTCGTGCAGCAGGGTGTGCTGGGTGATCTCGCTGTTGAACTCCGCCAGCTGGTCGGCGGTGGGCAGCTCACCGTTGATCAGGAGGTACGCGGTCTCGATGAAGCTGCCCTTCTCGGCCAGCTGCTCGATCGGGAAGCCGCGGTAGCGGAGGATGCCGTTGTCGCCGTCCACGAAGGTGATCGCGGACTTGTAGGCAGCGGTGTTGCCGAAGCCGTTGTCCAGGGTGACCAGGCCGGTCTGCGGGAGCAGCTTCGAGATGTCGAAGCCGGCGTTCCCAGCAGTGCTCTCAACGACGGGGTACTCGTACTCGCCGCCCTGGTACCGCAGTACTACAGATTCCTGACTGTTCTCGCTCACGCGCTTCCTCACCTACGAAATGAAAATCCGCTTTCCAAGGTGCCCTGCCCGTCCACCCTCCCCCATCCGGAGGACGACCGCGCACCCGGGGTGGCCCAAAAGAGCCCTGTACTACAAGAACCGATGCTCCCGCCCATACGAACCGGACAAGATCGTGACAAGACTAGGCTGGTCCATCAATTTCTTCACGTCAAGATACCCCCGCAGGAGCCCCTGACCCCATTCGCCCTCAGACGGCCAGCCGGTGATCGAGTGCCGAATGGCGGCGTCCCGCGCTCACCGTGCGCACCGCCTGGCCGATCGCCTTGCGCGAGCCCACCAGCACCACCAGCTTCTTCGCCCGGGTGACCGCCGTGTAGAGCAGGTTGCGCTGCAGCATCGTCCAGGCCGAGGTGGTGACCGGAATCACCACCGCCGGATACTCGCTGCCCTGCGAACGGTGGATCGTGACGGCGTAGGCGTGCTGCAACTCGTCGAGCTCGTCGAAGTCGTACGGGACCTCCTCGTCCTCGTCGGTCAGCACGGTCAGGCGCTGGTCCTCCACGCTCAGTGCGGTCACCACGCCGACCGTCCCGTTGAAGACGCCGTTCTGGCCCTTCTCGTAGTTGTTGCGGATCTGGGTCACCTTGTCGCCCACCCGGAAGGTCCGCCCGCCGAAGCGCTTCTCGGCCAGCCCCTCCCGGCCCGGGGTGACCGCGGCCTGCAGCAGCGTGTTGAGGTTGCCCGCACCCGCCGGCCCGCGGTGCATCGGGGCCAGCACCTGCACGTCGCGTCGCGGGTCCAGCCGGAACCGCTGCGGGATCCGGCGGGCCACCACGTCCACCACCAGGCCGGCCGCGCGCTCGGTGTCGTCCTCCACGAAGAGGAAGAAGTCGGGCAGGCCGTCGGTGAGCGGCGGCTGCCCCTCGTTGATCCGGTGCGCGTTGACCACCACCCCCGACTGCTGGGCCTGGCGGAAGATCCGGGTCAGCCGGATCGAGGGGATCGGACCGCCCTCCGCCAGCATGTCGCGCAGCACCTCCCCCGCACCGACCGAGGGCAGCTGGTCCACATCGCCCACGAAGAGCAGGTGGGCGCCGGGCGCCACCGCCTTCACCAGCTTGTTCGCCAGGATCAGATCCAGCATCGAGGCCTCGTCCACCACCACCAGATCGGCGTCCAGCGGGCGGTCCCGGTCGTACGCCGCATCGCCCCCCGGTCGCAGCTCCAACAGCCGGTGCACGGTGGAGGCCTGATGCCCCGTCAGTTCGGCCAGCCGCTTGGCCGCGCGCCCGGTCGGGGCGGCCAGCAGCACCTTGGCGCGCTTGGCCAGGGCGAGCGTGACGATCGACTTCACGGTGAACGACTTGCCGCAGCCCGGCCCCCCGGTCAGCACCGCGACCTTCTCGGTCAGCGCGAGCCTGACCGACTGCTCCTGCTCGGGCGCGAGCTCCGCCCCGGTGCGCTGGGCCAGCCAGGACAGCGCCTTCGTCCAGTCCACGGCCGCGCCGTGTCGACCGGAGAAGGCCGGCATCCGGTCGGTATCCGAACGCAGCAGCCGCAGCAACTGGTTCGACAGCGAGATCTCGGCCCGGTGGAACGGCACCAGGTAGACGGCGACCACCGGCTCGCCACCGTCGCCCGGCAGGCTCTCGCGGACCACCCCCTCCTGCGCCACCAGCTCGGCCAGGCACTCGATCACCAGACCGACGTCCACCTGAAGGAGCTTCACCCCGTCGGCGATCAGCCGCTCCTCGGGCAGGTAGCAGTGGCCCTGGTCGCTGCTCTGCGAAAGCGCGTACTGCAGCCCGGCCTTCACCCGCTCCGGGCTGTCGTGCGGGATCCCCACCGCCTGCGCGATCCGGTCGGCGGTCAGGAACCCGATGCCCCACACGTCCGTGGCCAGCCGGTAGGGCTCGTTCTTCACCACCCCGATCGAGCTGTCCCCGTACTTCTTGTAGATCCGCACGGCGAGCGAGGTGGAGACGCCCACCCCCTGGAGGAAGACCATCACCTCCTTGATCGCCTTCTGCTCCTCCCAGGCCGCGGCGATCATCTTGGTCCGCTTCGGCCCGAGCCCGGGGACCTCCACCAACCGGCCCGGCTGCTCCTCGATCACGGTCAGCGTGTCGACGCCGAAGTGCTCCACGATCCGCTCGGCGAAGCGCGGCCCGATGCCCTTGATCAGGCCCGAACCGAGATAGCGCTGGATGCCCTGGACCGTGGCGGGCAGCACCGTGGTGTAGTTCTCGACCGTGAACTGCCGTCCGTACTGCGGGTGCGAGCCCCACCGGCCGTGCAACCGCAGGGACTCCCCCACCTGAGCGCCGAGGAGCGCGCCGACCACCGTGAGCAGGTCGTTGCTGCCACGCCCGGTGTCGATCCGGGCCACCGTGTAGCCGGTCTCCTCGTTGGCGTAGGTGATCCGTTCCAGCACACCCTCGACCTCGGCGAGCTGCCGCTGGGCCGGCAGCTCGCCCGCCTGCCCCTGCGTCGCCTGGGACCGCTGCCCGGCCATCCGGGAACCCCCTCATGCCACTGCCGGTGCCACTCGCCCGGTGTCACGTGTTCGGTGCCAATGCCGAACCCTGCGTGAGGCACGCTACCTCGCCGCGACGACACCGCGCCGACACGCACACGGCCTGCGGGCGGCCGCGATTGTCCCCGCCCGGTGCAGGGCCGAGGATGAACCTGGAGGACCCATCCCGTCCTGCCCGGCCCGGTGCGACCGCCCGCGGCCGCAGACCACAGCGCCGGGCCCGCAGAGAAGCGGAAAATCACCATGCTGACCACCAGCTACATCCCCGGTGCTCCGAACTGGCTCGACCTCGGCAGCCCCGACACCAGAGCCTCCGAGACCTTCTACACCAGCCTGTTCGACTGGACCTTCGAATCCGCCGGCCCCAACGCGGGCGGCTACGGCTTCTTCCGCCTCGGTGAACGGACCGTGGCCGCGCTCGGCCCGCTCACCGAGGAGGGCGCCCACCCCGCCTGGACGCTCTACTTCAAGACCGACGACGCCGAACAGACCAACAAGCTCGTCCAGCAGGCCGGCGGCACGGTGCGGTTCGGCCCGTTCGACGTCTTCACCGACGGCCGGATGGCCGGCTACACCGACCCGACCGGCGCCCGCTTCGCCGTCTGGCAACCCGGCGAGACCGCTGGCCTGGAGGCCGTCACCTCGGTCGGCACGCTCTGCTGGACCGAGCTGCACACCAGCGACCCCGCAGCGGCCAAGCCGTTCTACGCGAGCGTCTTCAACTGGCAGACGCAGGACGTTCCGTTCGGCGACTTCACCTACACCGTGGTCGCCCCCACCGGCGGCGGCACGGACGCCAGCCAAGGCGGCATCGTCAGCCTGCTGCCCGAGGACAGAGCGGCCGGCGGCTCGTACTGGCTGCCGTACTTCGAGGTCGAGGACCCCGACGCCGTGATCGTCCGCACCCAGGAACTCGGCGGCGCGGTACGCGCCCCCGCCGTGGACGCCCCGGGTGTCGGGCGGCTCGCCCAGCTCGCCGACCCGCACGGGGCGGTCTTCTCCATCATCAAGAGCGTTCCCGCCGACACGTGAGCCATCGCGCCTCCGTAAGGTGGCCGGCATGAACGATCTTGTGATCCGGCCTGCCACTCCCGAGGACATCCCGGCCATCGTGGCGCTGCTCGCCGCCGACTCGGTAGCCGTCTCCCGTGAGAGCCCCGACGACCTGGCGCCCTACTACGAGGCCTGGGAACGCATCGCCGCCGACCCCAACCAGCATCCGAGCGTCGCCGTCCGCGCCGGCCGCGTGGTCGGCACCCTGCAGCTCAGCGTGATCCCGGGCCTGTCCCGGACCGGCGCGACCCGGGTCATCGTGGAGGCCGTACGGGTCCACTCCGACGAGCGGGGCAACGGCCTGGGCACTCTGCTGATGGAGTGGGCCGTCGAGCGGTCCCGAGAACTGGGTGCGAGCCTGGTGCAGCTCACCTCGGACCGGAGCCGCACCGGCGCGCACCGCTTCTACGAGCGGCTGGGATTCACCGGATCGCACATCGGATTCAAGCGGCAGCTCTGATCCTCTTTCTGAAAACGGCGGTGAACGCAGAGAAGCCCCCTTCCTGACGGAAGGGGGCTTCTCTAGAAGAATTGTTCGGCGGCGTCCTACTCTCCCACAGGGTCCCCCCTGCAGTACCATCGGCGCTATGAGGCTTAGCTTCCGGGTTCGGAATGTAACCGGGC